>NZ_CM011002.1:3175202-3475202 GCF_000158095.2 Roseibium alexandrii DFL-11 | reverse complement strand
TACGGAAAGCGACATCACGCTGGCGGCGGCATCCAAAGCGCCGATCCTCGGCTTCAACGTGCGTGCGAACAAGCAGGCCCGCGAAGCGGCTCAGCGCGACGGCATCGAGATCCGTTACTACAACGTGATTTACGATCTCGTCGACGACATTAAAGCAGCCATGTCCGGCCTTCTGTCGCCAGAGCGCCGCGAGACGTTCCTTGGCAATGCGGAGATCAAAGAGATCTTCCACATCTCCAAGGTCGGCAAGGTTGCGGGCTGTCTGGTAACCGAAGGCGTTGTGGAGCGCGGCGCGCAAGTCCGCCTCATCCGCGACGACGTGGTCATCCACGAAGGCGAGCTGGGCACGCTCAAGCGCTTCAAGGACGAGGTCAAGTCTGTCGAATCCGGTCAGGAATGCGGCATGAACTTCACCAAGTACCAGGACATGCGCCCAGGCGATGTTATCGAGTGTTTCCGCGTCGAGCACATCAAACGTACGCTCTGATCGCCGGGTACTGATTGGAAGAGATGCGCGCCGGCGGGACTTCAAGGTCACGCCGGCGCCCTTGCATTTGGAGCCTGGACGGCTCGTTAGGAATTGATATGGCGAAACAATCTGGACAGGACAGTCAGGGACCATCGCAGCGCCAGCTGAAGGTGGGTGAAACGGTTCGTAAGGAGCTGTCCGACATTTTCACACGCGGCCGGTTTTCCGATCCGGACCTTGACGGCGTCATCATCACGATCCCGGAAGTCCGCATGACACCGGATCTGCGACTGGCGACGTGTCTCGTGATGCCGCTGGGGGGGGCGAATGCTGAAAAGGTCGAAAAGGCCCTGAACCGGAGCGCCAAATATCTCCGGGGTCAAGTCTCCCGCAGGCTGACAATGAAATACATGCCGGATCTGCGTTTTGTACTAGATACGCGCTTTGACGATGACGACCGCATCGGCACACTTCTGCATTCTCCAGATGTTGCACGGGATCTGGATCCGGACGCCGAAGACGAAAAGTGATTACCGCAAGCGATAGTCTTTCTGCTTTCTTGTGAGAGACAGTGTTGTCCCGGCCGTCTTTCCGGGTTTTCCCGGTTGGCCAGACCATGACCAGGGCATGAGCGAAGCTCTGCCGGACCGATGAAGTAACGGATGGATACCCGGATCGGGTCCTGGCATGACGCAACAGCGGGGCCAATGAGGTAGATCTTTTATCCAGCCACAATCTGAAACATTTGACGAAACCGCATATGGCCCGCAAACAGCAATTCAAAAGAAAAAAGAACACGATCAATGGTTGGCTTGTGCTGGACAAGCCTTACGGCATCACGTCCAACGAGGCCCTCGGCAAGATCAAGCGGATCTTTTCACCGCAAAAGGTCGGTCATGCCGGCACCCTGGATCCGCGGGCATCTGGCCTTCTGCCGGTGGCCTTCGGGGAAGCAACCAAGACCGTTCCCTTTGTGATGGACGGGCGCAAGGTTTACCGGTTCGAGGTGACTTGGGGCGCGGAAACCAATACCGACGACACCGAAGGCGAGGTCGTTGCAACATCGGATGTGCGTCCAGATGCAGCCGCGATCAAAGCCGTACTGCCGGAATTCGTCGGCGAAATCATGCAGGTTCCGCCGAAATTTTCCGCGATCAAGGTCGCAGGCGAGCGGGCCTATGATCTGGCCCGTGACGGTGAAGAGGTCGAATTGGAAGCCCGTCCGATTGATATGCACCGGCTCGACCTTGTTGAGTGCCCGGATGAGAACCGCGCTGTTTTTGAGGCGGAGTGCGGTAAAGGCACTTATGTGCGGGCGTTGGCCCGGGACATTGGCCGGCGTCTTGGCACACGCGGCCACGTGACCGAACTGCGCCGTTTGCTTGTTGGTCCGTTTGGCGAAGAGGAACTGGTCGAGCTCAACGAAATCATTCAGATGGCAGAAGAGCTTGACGAGGGGGCGGGTGTCGATGACCTTGTCGAAGAATTTGTCTTGCCAGTGCGCGAGGCGATGGATGAGTTGGTCGAAGTCACCGTCTCGGATGACGATGCAGCCAAGATCAAAAAGGGGATGGCTGTGCTTCTGCGTGGCCGGGACGCCCCATTGAACTGTGATATCGCCTTTGCCAGCCACGCAAGTGTTCCCGTCGCTATCGGTGCGATCGAAAAGGGCCGCTTTCAGCCAAGCCGGGTGTTTCATCTTTAGGGCCGAACCCGCGATCTCTGCCTGACGTTTCGGTCCAGCCGTGCCATGATGCCTAGATACGAACGGCAACGACTGGGTGGGGCGGCATTATGAAACGCGGGCGGAAGATCTTTACAGATACTCGCGGGCGGGCAACGCGGCGCCAGGTGCTGAAAACAGGTGCAGCTGCGGCGCTAACTGCCCCGTTTTTGAATGCAAGCTTAGCGAAAGCCCAAAACGACGACTTCGATGTCATTGTGATTGGGGCCGGGATTGCAGGCCTCGCTGCAGCAAGGCGACTCCAGGACCTTGGATACGCCGTTGTTGTCCTGGAGGCGACGTCTGCCGTAGGCGGGCGGATCCGGACAGATTGGTCTTTGGGCGCGCCATTTGAGGTCGGTGCCGGCTGGATCCACAAGCCAGACGGAAACCCGGTTTCAAAAATGGCAGATGAGATCGACGCGCCGACTTACGTCACATCGGACGAAAGCTATCAGGTTTTTGCCCAAGGTGGCGCTGCTGTTCCGAGATCTGAGATAAATTCCAAGTACCGGGATCTGATGCGGCTTTACAAGCGCGTTGACGACACGTTCGACAATGATCAGTCACTGTCGGAGGCCATTCGCCGGGTTTCCCAAGACAGCCTGCAAGATCCGGTGCTTCGCTGGATGATGAGTGCCTATACAGAGTTCTCGACCGGCGGTCCGATTGAAAAACTGTCCGCCTACTATTTCGACGAGGACGATGAATATGACGGGGCTGATGTTATCCTGACAAAGGGTTACGACCAGATCCCAAAGAGCCTTGCGGACGGTCTGGACGTTCGTTTTGATACGGTTGTTGAAGCGATTGAATACGAAGAAGGCGATGGGGCAGCCGTCTACACGTCAACAGGAACATTTGAATCCTATTTCGTGATCTGCACCGTGCCCCTGGGAGTTCTCAAGAAGGGAGCGATCTCGTTCGATCCGCCCCTTCCCAAGGCGCATCAGAAAAGCATCAACGAAATTGGCTTCGGAAGTGTCACCAAACTGGCGCTGAAGTTCGACCGGCCATTCTGGCCCGAAGACATTCAGTATCTCGGCTACATGAGCGAGCCAAAAGGGCGCTGGAACTACTTTCTTAATTACCGCACTTTCAGCCCTGAAAACATCCTGCTGGGGGTGAGCGTTGGCGATTATCCGTTCGTTGCCGAGGCAATGAGCGATCCAGATATGATCGCAGATTGCATGGGTGCGCTCCGCGCGATGTTCGGTGAGGACATTCCCGAGCCCACTGGCCATCTGGTGACGCGCTGGTCGGAGGACCCGCACACGTTCGGCGCGTATTCCTATTCGGCCGTCGGAAACACGCCGGCCGATTTTGACCGTTTTGCAAAGCCTGTTGCCAACACCATCCTGTTCGCCGGCGAACACGCGACCTTTGATTTTCATGGCACGACCCATGGCGCGTACCTGACCGGATTGGTGGCGGCGAACCTGATCGAGGATGAGTTGGCTGAATAGCCAGCGGATCGGCCGCGCCAGCCGTGCGTTCAACGAACCTGGTTCACTGTCACATGCAGGACATTACTTGAGATTCTTCTGGATTTTCCCAAGGTTTTCCGTCATATTCCGCCGCCATTGGGCATTGAGGCTCAATTCGTCCTTTAAGAACCTTTGCTGACCGACATCTCGGCTCTGGCGATTTCAGGATCAGGCCGGTCTTCCGGCAATTCAACGTGCCCGATCAACGGGCCTTTTCTCTTCGAAAGGACAAGAGCGATGTCGATCACTGCAGAGCGCAAAGCTGAGCTCATGAAAGAATTCGCCACCAAAGAAGGCGACACCGGTTCTCCGGAAGTCCAGGTTGCGATCCTGACCGAGCGTATCAACAACCTGACCGAACACTTCAAAGAGCATGGCAAGGATAACCATTCCCGCCGCGGTCTTCTGAAGATGGTTGCCTCCCGCCGGTCCCTTCTGGACTACACGCGTGGCAAAAGCGAAGAGCGTTACAAGACCCTCATCGAGCGTCTTGGCATTCGCCGCTAAGGCTTGTTTTGGACTTGATCAACGCGGTGGGCTTGCCTGCCGCGTTTTTCTTTCTGCCAAAGGACTTTTTCTTGAGTTCCTAAGGGCTTTGAGTGTTTCCCTTTTGGTAGCAAACGCTCTATAGAGACCTCGTGACATGTCATGGGGCAGGATTGCCAGCTTCTTTTTAAGAACGACTTGAAAGCAGCTCGTTGTCTTGCCCGTGGCCTGTCCGCCGGTAACCGGCCCATCCGGGGCCGACCGGGAACGTGTTTGCCCACTGAACGGCTGCAAAGGAAAGGCAGCGGGGCAGACAGAAGATGTTAAGGACAGATGATGTTTGATATTCATCGTGTAGAAGTTGACTGGGGCGGACGTCCGCTCATTCTCGAAACGGGTAAAGTTGCCCGTCAGGCTGATGGGTCCGTTATGGCGACCTACGGCGAAACCAAGGTTCTGGCGACCGTTGTTTCCGCGAAGGCACCTAGGGCGGGCCAGGATTTTTTCCCGCTCACCGTGAACTACCAGGAAAAGGCATTCGCCGCCGGTAAGATCCCGGGTGGATACTTCAAGCGTGAAGGCCGTCCGTCTGAGCACGAGACCCTGACGTCCCGTTTGATCGACCGCCCGATCCGTCCGCTGTTTGCCGACGGATACAAGAACGACACCCAGGTGGTGATCACCGTGCTGTCGCACGACATGGAAAATGCTCCGGACATCCTAGCCATGGTCGCAGCTTCGGCTGCCCTGACCCTGTCCGGCGTTCCGTTCATGGGCCCGATCGGCGGCGCGCGCGTTGGTTACATCAACGGCGAATATGTTCTGAACCCGCTGGTCGACGATATGCCGGAATCCGCTCTGGATCTGGTTGTCGCAGGGACCTCCGATGCAGTTCTGATGGTTGAGTCCGAAGCCAAGGAACTTGACGAAGAGACGATGCTCGGCGCTGTCATGTTCGGTCATAAGGGCTTCCAGACCGTCATCGACGCGATCATCAAGCTGGCTGAAGCCGGTGCGAAAGAACCGCGCGAATTCACAGCGGCTGACCATTCCGAACTGCTCGGCAAGGTCAAGGCAATCGCGGCTGACGATCTCGCTGCAGCCTACAAGATCACAGCAAAAACCGAGCGCAAGAACGCGGTTGATGCGGCCAAGGCAAAGGTTGTCGAAGCCCTGATCACCAATGCTGCTGAAGGTGAAACGGTTGAGGCAAACGTCCTCGGCGAGCAGTTCAAGAAGTTGGAAGCGGAAATTGTTCGCGGCGGCATTTTGGACACAGGCACCCGCATCGACGGCCGGGATCTCTCCACCGTTCGCCAGATTTCCTCGGAAGTCGGCATTCTGTCGCGTGCGCACGGTTCATCCCTGTTCACCCGCGGTGAGACACAGGGTCTTGTTGTTGCGACCCTCGGCACCGGTGAAGACGAGCAGTTCATCGATCTTCTGGAAGGCACCGTGAAGTCCCACTTCATGCTGCACTACAATTTCCCGCCTTACTCTGTCGGTGAGACCGGCCGTATGGGTTCTCCTGGGCGCCGCGAAATCGGTCACGGCAAACTGGCCTGGCGTGCGATCAACCCGATGCTTCCGGCGCACCACGAGTTCCCGTACACCCTGCGGGTTGTCTCCGAGATCACTGAATCCAACGGCTCGTCCTCCATGGCAACCGTTTGCGGCACATCCCTGTCGCTGATGGATGCCGGCGTTCCGCTCAAGGCACCGGTTGCCGGTATCGCCATGGGTCTGATCAAGGAAGGCGAACGTTTCGCGGTCCTGTCCGACATCCTGGGCGATGAAGATCACCTCGGCGACATGGACTTCAAGGTGGCCGGTTCTGAAAACGGCATCACCGCGCTGCAGATGGACATCAAGATCGACGGTATCACCGAAGAGATCATGAAGGTTGCTCTGGAGCAGGCCAAGGGTGGCCGGATCCACATCCTGGGCGAAATGGCCAACGCCATCACCGAAGCACGCTCCGAGCTTGGTGAGCATGCTCCGCGCATCGAAATGATGAAGATCCCGGTCGACAAGATCCGTGAAGTTATCGGTTCCGGTGGTAAAGTCATTCGCGAGATCGTCGAAAAGACCGGCGCGAAGGTCAATATCGAAGACGACGGCACAGTCAAGATCGCCTCTTCCGATGGTAAGGCCATCAAGGCAGCAGTCAACTGGATCAACTCCATTGCCGCTGAGCCTGAAGTTGGTGTGATCTATGAAGGCACCGTTGTGAAGTGCGTTGACTTTGGTGCTTTCGTTAACTTCTTCGGCGCGAAAGACGGCCTGGTTCACATTTCCCAGCTGGCTCCGAAGAAAGTCGCCAAGGTCACGGACGTGGTCAAGGAAGGCGACAAGGTCTGGGTCAAGCTCATGGGCTTCGACGAGCGCGGCAAGGTCCGCCTGTCCATGAAGGTTGTTGACCAGGAAACAGGTCAGGAAATCCCGAAAGAGCAGAAAGAAGAAGCCTGAGGCTTTTGAGTTTCTGAAGGAACAGGGCGGCGGACGAAAGTCCGCCGCTTTTTTCGTTTGGTTTCCGCCGTTGCTGACCGAGCCATGAAATGGTGCGGGGCTTCGAAAATAAGGCGGCTTTGCGACTGGCTACGGCCTGGAGCATTTGCCTGCAGTTACGAACCTGCTATACCGCTGCCAACTTTGAAGGGAACAAGGTATGGGTTCAATGCGCTTGGTCGTGGTTGGTGCAGGTGGCCGGATGGGGCGGGCCTTGACCCGGGCCGTCACGGATGCTGCGGGAGCAGACGTGGCCGCTGCAATTGAGCAAGAGGGATCGCCGTTCCTAGGTCAGGATGCGGGTGAGCTTGCCGGCGTTGGCGCTTTGAATGTCCCTGTGACTGATGATCCTTTGTCTGCATTTGCAAAAGCCGACGGTGTCTTGGATTTTACAGCCCCAAAAGCAAGTATTTGGTTTGCTGAGCTGGCCGCCCAGGCGCGGATCGTTCATGTTATCGGAACGACTGGTTGGACGCCGGAGGAGGAAACACCTCTTCGCGCCGCTGCAAGGCACGCACGGATTATCAAATCCGGCAACATGAGCCTTGGCGTCAATTTGCTGGCGAGCCTTGTGCGCAAGGCGGCAGCGGCGTTGGACGCAGACTTTGATATCGAAGTTCTGGAGATGCATCACAAACACAAGGTAGATGCGCCGTCTGGCACGGCTTTGCTTCTCGGCGAAGCTGCCGCAGAAGGCCGCGGAATCGATCTCCAGACCCATTCAGTTCGAAGCCGCGACGGTATTATGGACCCGCGAAAGACCGGCGATATCGGTTTTGCGACCCTTCGGGGCGGATCCGTCATAGGAGAGCACTCCGTAATTTTCGCCGGTGAAGGCGAGCGGATTGAGCTAACCCACCGGGCTGAAGACCGCCAGCTGTTTGCACGCGGAGCGGTCAAGGCAGCTCTGTGGGGCTTCGACCAGAAACCCGGATTTTATTCCATGGCCGACGTTCTTGGCCTGGACACCTGATCAATTCAAGATGATCCACCCAAGGAGATCTGCATGGAACGCCTGCTAGTGCTTGTCCGCCACGGACAGAGCGAATGGAACCTGAAAAACCTGTTTACAGGCTGGAAAGACCCGGGTTTGACCGACCAGGGTGTTGCCGAAGCGCATAAGGCGGGCGAGCAGCTGCGGGATCTGAAACTGAATTTCGATCTGGCCTTTACGTCGGTGTTGTCCCGTGCCCAGAAAACGCTTGGGATCATCCTCGAAGAGCTTGACCAAATCGGCCTCGAAACTCTCAAGGATCAGGCTCTGAACGAGCGTGACTATGGCGATTTGACCGGTATGAACAAAGATGAGGCCCGGGAAAAGTTCGGCGAGGAACAGGTTCACATCTGGCGCCGGTCCTACGACATTCCGCCCCCGGGAGGCGAAAGCCTCAAAATGACCGCCGAACGTGTTCTGCCGTACTACAAAGCCGAGATATTGCCGCGCGTCCTGTCTGGCAAGCGTACGATCGTTGCTGCTCACGGCAATTCGCTGCGGTCGCTCATCATGGAACTGGAAGGGCTGAGCCCGGAAGAAATCCTGAAGCGGGAGCTCGGGACCGGCACGCCGATCATCTATCGCCTGGATGAAGACGGAAAAGTCATCAGCGTCCAGGACCTGGCCGCCTAAGGATTACAAAACTCATGAGAAAAAAGGCGGCTGGTGGGCCGCCTTTTTTGTTCAAACTTCAAACCCATTCTGCGCTGCAAGGTTTTTCAGCGGCCGCTCCGGGCGGGCGCCGACGTGCTTGATAACGCTGGAGGCACAGATGCAGCCGAGCTCAGCCGCAGTGGTGAGCGAGTAATCTCGTGCAAGACCAAACAGGAAGCCGGCGGCGAAGAGATCGCCGGCGCCGGTAAGGTCAACGACATTATCAACCTGCTGGGCGGGAACCTTGACGGTCTCCTCGGGTGTGATGATCATCGCGCCGTCTTTGCCGAGCGTAAGGGCGGTCATTGCGCCGCTTTCACGCGCGGCAGAAATGGCCGTGTCCAGGTCTCCCGTTTGATAAAGCGCCTTGATTTCATGCTCATTGGCGAACATCAGATCAACGACGCCGTCTGACAGCAGCCCGGTAAACTCATCCCGGTAACGGTCAACACAGAAGGAGTCGGACAAGGTGATTGCCACTTTACGATCATGCTTGTGCGCAATCTCTGCGGCCGCGAGGAAAGCTTTCTTTGCCTCTTCCGGATCCCACAAATAACCTTCCATGTAGGTGACTGCGGCAGCGGCAACTACGTCTTCATCAACATCTGATGGGCTGAACTCCGTGCACGCGCCAAGATATGTGTTCATGGTGCGCTCACCGTCCGGAGTGATCAGGATCATTGAGCGGGCAGTAGGCTTCCATTCACGAAGGCGCGGGGTGTTGTAGTACACACCTGTGCCGTTCATGTCGTGATAGTAGCTGTCGCCAAGTTCGTCTTCGGCGACTTTCCCGAAATATGCTGGGCGGCCCCCGAGAGAGGCAATTCCGGCCGCTGTGTTGCCAGCGCTGCCGCCGGAGATGCGGACCGTTTGGCCCATCTTGTTGAACAAGGCCACAGCTTCATCGGTCTCGATGAGCCGCATGGACCCTTTGACCAGGCCCTCCTGGAGAAGAAAGTCTTCCTCGACATGGGCGAATACATCACAAATAGCATTGCCGATGCACAGGGCATCAAAACGAATTTCGGTCATTGGGTCCTCTAAAGGGTCCTGAAAGAATGGGCGTCGCCCTTAAGATTGCGGATTGGGTCTTAAGGCCCGGTTAGCTTCCGGTTCACGAATTTTGTCGCGGAACGGGCTTGCCCGGTAAACACCAACTATCTTGAGCTCCGCGCAGAAGAAGGCGAGCTCTTCCAAAGCCAGCGCAACATGCGGATCGTTGGGGTGCCCTTCGATGTCCGCGTAGAACATGGACGCGAAGAACTGCCCCTCCAGCTGGTAGGATTCCAGCTTGGTCATGTTCACATTGTTCGTCGCAAAACCGCCGAGCGCCTTGTACAGAGCGGCCGGCACGTTGCGGACCCGAAAAATGAAGGTGCTTATTACCGGTTGGCCGTTGTGGGCTGCCTCCATTTTGTCGCGGGAAAGGATCACAAACCGTGTGGTGTTGTGTGCCTCGTCTTCCACATCTTCACGCAGTATATCGAGACCGTAGATATCAGCGGCCATCCGTGGAGCGAGTGCTGCATGGGTGGGATCGCCCAGCTCGGCAATCTGACGAGCCGAGCCGGCGGTGTCGGCGCCAACAACAGCGTTCAAACCCAGTTCCCGAATGATGTTCCGGCATTGCCCCAGCGCATGAACGTGGCTTTGTACCGTTGTAAGATTTTCGATCTTGGTTCCTTTTGGAGCCATCAGCTGGAACCGAATCGGCATGAAGTACTCGCCGATGATGTGCAGATTTGAACCAGGCAGAAGATGGTGAATGTCCGCGACACGGCCCGCGACAGAGTTCTCGATCGGGATCATCGCCAGGTCGGCTTTGCCGTCCGCCATTGCCGAAAAACAGTCTTCAAACGTCGCGCAGGGAATGGCTTCGTAGTCGGGATAAACGTCACGGCAAGCCATGTGGGAGTTGGCGCCGGTTTCGCCCTGGAAGACGATTTTTTTCGCATTGCTCATTGATGTATCCAGCTTTGGTGCGGCGTTTTAAAAGGATTGATAGGCTGTTCGGGCCCGTTCTAGATCTTCAGGTGTGTTCACGTCCATAGGCGCGGAGGCAATCTCCGATACATCGATCCGCATACCGGCCTCGAGCGCGCGCAATTGTTCCAGTTTTTCCCGCTTTTCCAGTGGTGACGGCGACAGGGAGACAAAACGCGCCAGAACGGCGCGGCGATAGGCATAGATGCCGATGTGCTGATAAAGCGGGCCGTCGCCAACCGGCGCGGTTGCGCGGGTAAAATAAAGCGCCCGGTTGTGCCCGTGCCCGTTCGGTGTCGTGACCGCTTTCACGAAGTTCGGGTCGTCGCGGAACCGTGCATCCCGGATTTCGGTCATGATGGTGCCAATGTCTACCCCCGGGATCGAAAGGGGCGCGAAGGCGGCCCGAATCGCTTCAGGCTCAATCAGAGGCACATCACCCTGAACATTCAACACAGTGTCGTGTTTCTGATCGGGGTCCAGGGTCTGCGCAGCTTCAAAGATGCGATCTGAACCAGATTCATGGTCATCCCGAGTCATGACTGCGGTTCCGCCGTGATCCCGGACAGCCTCAGCGATACTCGCGTCATCAGTCGCAATAGCGACCGGTCCGATATCTGCGTTGAGGGCCTGCTCGAGCACCCGTACGATCATGGGTTTTCCGCAAATATCCGCCAATGGCTTCCGGGGCAGGCGTGTTGCGGCCAATCGGGCCGGAACAATAACAAGGGCAGAGCTCAATCCAGTCTCCTTTGGCGGGTTTTTTGGCCGGAAAACTGTGTTTTTCCGGGGGCGCGTCCGAATGTCGTACACGTTGCCCTTTTAAAGCTATGGACAGCGAGGTCAAAAAATTTGTAGGTTCCGGCAAAATTCGAGGAGCTGATAGGGTTCGTGACCTCAAGTTACGGGCCCGGACGCGTATGAGCTTGGAGCCGGAGAGAATGGATTCCTTCACGCTGAACAAGGCCGCTGGTGCGGTTCTTATGGTGCTTATTCTGACTATGGGTTTGGGAATTGTGTCCGACATAATTTTCAAACCGACGATCCCGGGCAAGCCCGGCTATGAAATTGTCGTGGCCGCCGCGGAAGATTCAACGTCAGAAGTCACACCGGAGCCGGATGTCGTTCCGATTGGCGAGTTGCTCATGGCCGCTGCTGCAAGTGATGGCGAGAGTGCTGCAAAGAAATGTGCGGCGTGCCATACTTTCGAGCAGGGCGGCGCGAACAAAGTCGGCCCGAACCTGTGGGAAATCGTCGGTCGTAAACCGGGCGGTGTTGATGGCGTAAATTACTCCAGCGCAATGGCGGCATACGGCGAAGAAAATCCGGAGTGGACCTACGAGGGCCTTTATAACTTCCTCGCGGCCCCGAAAAAATACATCCCTGGCACGTCCATGGGTTTTGCAGGTATCCGCAAGTCTGAAGAGCGGGCTGACCTGATTGCGTACATGCGCGAGCAGGCTGCAACACCAAAGCCGCTTCCGGGAGAATAATCCCAATAAGCACTGGTGAATTGCTGTGACTACATTTGAAAGCCGGGCAATTGCCCGGTTTTTTTATTTCGATTTGAAGGAAAATTAAGTTTTGTGACGTTACGTATCATTTAGGTAATATTGGCAGGAACGACAATCCAATTGGATTGGGCAAGCATGAACGCACTGCGTCAGTTTTTTGTACATAGTAATGGGGCGTGGGTTGCTTCGCTGACGGCGGTGATTTGCTTTCTGGCTGGGATCGCGGTTACGGCGCATGTCGGGTACACGGTGCGCAGCGAAATCATGTCTCAAAACAAACGCCAGGCCGTAGCCAATCTTTCAGAAGTCCGCGCCAAGCTTGAAGGTGAACTCAACCGTACAGTTGCTTATGGTATCGGTCTGCGGGCTAATGTCATTGAGTCTTCCAAAGAGCCGTTTAATGCGCGCAAATACGATGCGATCGCATCTGATTTGATTGATGAAAATCCTGTCATAAGATCGATCGGACTTGCGCCGGACAATATTCTGCAGGCTGTCTATCCGTATCAGCCCAACCAGTCGGCCATAGGCTTGGACTACCGATTGAACACAAGCCAATGGCCTGCAATCAGACAGGCCATGCTTTCCCGGGAGATCGTCATTGCCGGACCCTTGGAACTTGTACAGGGCGGTCGGGCGCTTTTGATCCGGATCCCCGTATTCCCACCGTCCGAACTCGGGCAACCCATGCCGGAGCGCCCATACTGGGGTGTGTTGTCGCTCGTGGTCGATGAAGCGGGCCTGATGCAAGCCGCTGGTATCGCTGACACTGTCAAACAGCTGCGGATTGGGATCGTGGACAAAGCTGCATCCACACCGGAAAAAGCGCATATATTCGGAAGCTTCGGTTTGATGGATATTGACAGCGTAAGTCTTCCGTTGAACCTGCCCGGCGGTTTGAAATGGGAAGTGCTGGGCTATCCAGAAAACGGCTGGAACAGCAATGAACGCAGCATCTGGATCACTCAGCTTGTCGGGAGTTTGATTTCGCTTCTGTTCGGCGCAATGGCGTTTTTGCTGATCAGCGAGGTTTACAAGGTTCGCTCAATGGCGTTGCACGACCCGCTGACTGGTTTGGCAAATCGGCGGCTCTTGGAAGACAGGATGCTCCAATTGGCGGTCATGTCCGATCGGACCGGGTCCGGATTTGAGATCTTTTATGTAGACCTTGATGCGTTTAAACCGATCAACGACAACTATGGACATGCGGCTGGAGATCAGTTGCTGGTCGAAATCGGTCACCGGCTGCAGCAGCAGACACGGCAGACAGATACGGTTGCCCGTGTGGGCGGTGATGAGTTTATCGTTTTGACCCCTGGAAACATGCGCCGCCTGGAGCGCGAAGCTTTTTTGGAGCGTCTGGGCGAACGCCTTTCAGAGGTTTTTGAGTTCTCCGGTGTGCGCATCGGCGTCAGTGCCAGTATTGGCAGTGCAAGCTTTCCAAGCGATGCAGGCACCATTGACGATCTGCTCAGAGTTGCCGACAGCCGGATGTACAGCCAAAAGACCAAGGGGCGGAAAAAACCGGAAACCGTCTCCGGCAACGAACTTCCGCAAACCGGTTAAATTTATGTCATATCACGCTTAATGGGTGGTTTTTTGGTCACCGCTCCCTAAACTGTTTCCGTACCGCGAACCAGCGGCCCGGATAACAGCAACGGAGCAAGTGATGCGAGCCGCTTGGCGTGCAACCGAAAAACCAGCGGTTACGGCAATACTGACGGGAGTTTTGTTGCTGGTCGCTGCAATTGCAAATCCTGCGGCGGCGCAAGATCCTCAGTGGAAACATGCTGCGGCTTTGAACGGTACGCCGAAATACGGCCCTGATGCCGAACATTTTGACTATGTGAATCCGCATGCGCCAAAAGGCGGCACAGTGCGTCTCGCAGCCCGCGGCGGGTTCGACACATTCAACTTCCTGCCGCCCAAAGGTCAGCCTGCGCCCGGGATCCTGAATATCTACGAGAGCCTGATGGAGCCGTCTCTCGATGAAGACGACATCAGTGCGCAGTACGGCGTTCTGGCAGATGGCGTCAGATACCCGGAAGACTATTCATGGGTCGAATACCGAATGAACCCGAACGCCAAGTGGCATGACGGGCAGCCGGTGACGGCCGAAGATGTGATCTGGTCGTTTGAAAAATCAATCGAACTCAATCCGCAGCGGAAGTTCTACTATAAAAACGTCACGAATGCCGAAATCGTTGACGGCAATATCGTTCGGTTCACGTTCGACACATCCGGCAACCGGGAACTTCCCAAGATCATGGGTCAACTCACCATCCTGCCAAAGCATTGGTGGGACGGAACCAATGACAAGGGTGAGCCTCGGGATCTCTCCAAGAGTTCGCTAGAGCCGCCCCTGGGATCCGGTCAATACCGGATCAAGGATTTTTCGGCGAACCGGCAAGTGATCTACGAGCGGGTCGACGATTATTGGGGCGGGGATTTGCCGATCCGGGCCGGAACAGGAAACTTCGACGAGATCCGGTACGTCATCTTTCTGGACGATGCGGTTCAGTTCGAAGGCTTCAAAGGCGATCAATACGATTTTCATACCGAACGCAGCTCAAGCCAGTGGGCAAAGCGTTATGATTTTCCAGCCCTCCGCGACGGGCGGGTTGTGCGCGAGATCTTTCCGGACCGATCCACCGGCGTGATGCAGGGATACTTCCTGAACCTCAGGAGAGACAAGTTCAAGAACCCGGACGTGCGCCGGGCGCTGAACTATGCCTATGATTTTGAAACGACCAACGAAATCATCTCCGCCAACCTTCTGAAACGCGTGAACTCCTATTTCTCCGGGACAGAACTGGCCTCGTCCGGTCTGCCGACTGGCAAGGAACTGGAAATTCTTGAAGAGGTTCGCGATCAGGTGCCGCCGGAAGTCTTTACCGAAGAATTCAAGAATCCGGTCGGCGGTTCACCGCAAAATGTCCGGGCCAATTTGCGTGAGGCCGTCAAGCTTCTGCGCGGTGCCGGTTACAAACTCGAAGGGCGCCATATGGTCGACGAGACGACCGGTGAGCAGCTCACGATCGAGTTTCTTTACCGCGACAAGGCCAGTGAGCGCTCTCTGCTGCCCTACGCAAAAAATCTGGAGAGTATCGGCATCAAGGCTGTCTTGCGGCTTGCCGATACGTCCCAGTTTATTAATCGGGTTCGGGCGCGCGACTTCGACGCGACGACCTTGGCGATTGGGCAGTCCCTGTCACCGGGGAACGAGCAACGGGAGTATTGGGGGTCTGTCTCTGCCGACAATGCGAGCTCAGCCAACTACGGCGGCATCAAAAATCCGGCCATCGATCACCTGATCGACAAGGTTATCTTCGCAGAGGATCGGGAGACCCTTGTTGCTGCGACCCACGCCTTGGACCGCGTCCTCTTATGGAATCAATACGTTGTGCCGCAGTTCTATGTCGATGAAACCCGAACAGCGCGCTGGGACCGGTTCTCCCATCCTGAAAAAATGCCGGAATACAGCACTGGGTTCCCGGAGATCTGGTGGTATGACGAAGAAAAGGCAGCAAAAACCGGAGCCGTGCAATGACGAACCGTCAGGGGCCGGACAGACGGCAGGTCTTGAAGCTTTCCGCGGCAACGGCGCTTGCGACTGCATCCGGGCCACTGCTCTCTCGAGCTGCATATGCAGCAGGTGGGGGCACCGGTCCACGTCACGGCCTTTCAGTTTTTGGAGACCTGAAATACGGGCCGGACTTTACGCACTTTGACTACGTCAACCCGGATGCGCCGGAGGGCGGCACGTTCAATTTCCAAGCGCCATACTGGTCCTTCAATCAGAACGTTCTGACTTACAACACCTTCAATTCTTTCATTTTGAAAGGGGATGCGCCGCCGCGGATGGAGCTGTGTTTCGACACTCTCATGGTCCGGGCCTATGATGAACCGGATGCGGTTTACGGGCTCGTCGCAGAAAGTGTTGAGGTCTCCGAAGACGGTAATCGCTTCATCTTCAATTTGCGGCCTGAAGCAAAGTTTCATGATGGCTCAAAGCTGACGGCCGAAGACGTCGCATTTTCCATGCTGCTTCTCAAAGAGCATGGCCACCCGAACATCAGCCAGCCCATGCGGGTTCTGACCGATGCGGAAGTGCTCGATGAACATCGCGTCGCTCTGCAGTTTGACGGGACACAGTCCCGCAATTATCCGCTCGGTGTTGCAGCTGGATATCCGATCTTTTCAAAACGCTACTACACGGCCTACGACTTTGAGCAGAGCACACTGACCCCGCCGCTGTCATCGGGCCCTTATAAAGTCGGAAAACACGCTGTCGGGCGTTTCGTCGAATACCACAAGGTCAATGACTACTGGGCCAATGATCTGCCAGTGCTGCGCGGACAGAAAAATTTCCAGATTGTGCGTGTGGAATTTTTCCGCGAGCGTCAGGTCGCCTTTGAGGCTTTCAAAAAAGGAACCGTTCGCTACCGCGAGGAATTTTCGTCAAAAAACTGGGCGACCGAATACAATTTTCCGGCGGTCGAAGATGGTCGGGTGGTGACAAAGGTCTTTCCGGACGGCCGTCCCTCCGGCGCGCAAGGCTGGTTTCTCAACACGCGCCGCGACAAGTTCAAGGACCCCCGTGTGCGCGAAGCTCTTGGCTATGCGTTCGACTTTGAATGGTCCAACAAGAACCTCTTTTACGATCTTTATCAAAGAACGCAGTCGTACTTCGAAAACTCGAAGATGAAGGCCGAAGGAGTGCCCCAGGGCGCGGAGCTGGCTTTGTTGGAGCCTTACCGGGATCAGCTGCCGGAAGCTGTCTTCGGGGAGCCCGTGACGCCGCCGGTCAGCGATGGGTCGGGCTTTGACCGTGGACTGCTGCGCCAGGCCAATGAGCTTTTGCGGGAGGCAGGATACACGCGCGACGGCTCAAACCTTGTCGGACCAGACGGCAAGCCGTTCACGATCGAGTTTTTGAACAACACGACGTCGTTTGAACGGATCGTCAATCCATTCATCAAGAACCTGAAACGGCTCGGTGTCGACGCAACTTTCCGGGTTGTGGACGGAGCCCAGTATCAGGCCCGCTTGAACGAGTTCGACTTCGATATAGCCAGCCGCCGGTTTGCATTTAGTGCCACATTGTCTGATCCGATCCGGGAGTACTGGACCACCCGTTCAGCCAGTGTGCCGGGCAGCAGCAACCTTGCCGGCATTTCCGATCCTGTGATTGATGCCCTGACCGACAAAGTCCTGGCGGCGCAGTCCAAGGAGGAAATGGTCACCGCGGCCCGGGCGATCGACCGTGTGTTGCGTGCCGGTTACTATTGGATCCCGCAATGGTACAAGAACACCCACTCGGTAGCCATCTGGGACATGTTCGGGTTTCCACCGGAACCTCCAAAGTATTTCTTCCCCGTGGAAGATCTTTGGTGGATAGATCCAGAAAAAGCCAAAATCATTGAAGATGCCGGTTAGAAAATAACAGACACTCTCTAAGCTCGGTTTTCGAGCTGAGATGCAAAGGGATAAAAAGACCCCTATGGGCGCTTATATTCTCCGCCGTTTGTTGCTCATGATCCCGACCCTCGTCGGGATCATGGCAATCAATTTTTTCATCATCCAGTTTGCACCCGGTGGACCGGTTGAACGCGTCATTGCGCAGATCTCCGGCACGGATGTCGACGCGACATCGCGCATCAGCGGTGGCGGCAGCGATATGGGAAACATCGGCAATGAATCGTCCGGCGCAAGCGCGGGCGGTGGCGACAGTGTGACGTCCAAGTATCGCGGCGCTCAGGGGCTGGATCCGGAATTCATCAAGGAGCTGGAAGCACAATTCGGGTTCGACAAGCCGCCGTTGGAACGGTTCCTGAACATGCTCTGGAATTATGCGCGGTTTGATTTCGGAGACAGTTATTTCCGGGACATTCGCATCCTCGACCTGATCGCCGAAAAACTGCCCGTGTCGATTTCGCTCGGTCTCTGGATGACGCTGATTTCCTATGCGGTCTCGATCCCGCTTGGCATCCGCAAGGCGGTGAGCGATGGCTCGCGCTTTGATGTTTGGACCTCCGGGGTCATCGTGGTCGCCTATGCGATCCCAGGGTTCCTGTTTGCGGTTCTTTTGATCGTTCTCTTCGCCGGCGGGTCCTTCTGGGACATCTTCCCGCTGAGGGGATTGGTGTCCGACAATTGGGAGAGCCTGTCCTGGCCGGAACGGATCCTCGACTATTTCTGGCACCTGGCCTTGCCGCTGACAGCGATGGTTCTGTCGGCTTTTGCGACGACAACGCTGCTCACCAAGAACTCCTTCCTGGATGAGATCCGCAAGCAGTACGTGATTACCGCGCGCGCAAAAGGGTTGACGGAAAGCCAGGTTCTCTACGGCCATGTGTTCCGGAACGCGATGCTGATCGTGGTGGCCGGTTTCCCGGGTGCTTTCATCTCGTCCTTCTTTGCCGGCTCGCTGTTGATCGAGACGATATTCTCGCTGGATGGTCTCGGGCTGCTCGGGTTTGAATCCATCATCAATCGCGATTACGCGGTGGTCTTTGCAACGTTGTACATTTTCTCGTTGATGGGACTTCTGGTGAACCTCATCTCTGACCTCACCTACACCTGGATCGATCCACGGATCGATTTTGAAAGCCGGGAGGTGTGAGGAAATGGACAGTCGTCTGAACAAGGACCTCGAAAACGCCGGCTACGATGTGTTGAACCCGCTGGCGGAGGAAACGGCACCACCGCCCAAAAAGATGCGCCTGTCGCCGATCAATCAACGGCGCCTTGCCAACTTCAAGGCCAATCGCCGGGGCTACTGGTCGCTCTGGATTTTTTTAGTGCTGTTTGTGCTCGCCATGGGCGCCGAGTTCGTGACCAACGACCGGCCGATCCTCGTTTCCTACAATGGCGAGCTGCTGGCTCCGGTCTTTGTCGATTATCCCGAAGAAAAGTTTGGCGGCTTTTTGGCGATCACCGACTATCGGGATCCGTTCATCCAGGAAGAGATCGAAGCGAACGGCTGGATGCTCTGGCCGGCTGTGCGGTACTCCTACCGGACGGTGAACCATGAGATACCGGTACCCGCTCCCGCTCCGCCGTCGTGGATGCTGGATAAGCAAGAGCGCTGTCAGCGCTACCCGCTGGGTGCGGACGACCCGAACTGCGTCATGGGCAACTGGAACTGGCTCGGCACAGACGATCAGGGCCGCGACGTTCTGGCGCGTCTTGTCTACGGCTTCCGCATCTCGGTTCTGTTTGGTCTGGCCCTGACGCTGGCATCTTCGGTGATCGGCATCGCTGCCGGAGCCGTGCAGGGCTATTATGGTGGCTGGGTGGACCTGATCTTCCAGCGTTTTATCGAAATCTGGACAGCCATCCCGACGCTGTATCTCATCCTGATTGTGTCCTCGGTTCTCATTCCAGGATTCTGGACGCTCTTCACAATCCTGCTCGCCTTCTCCTGGGTGGCGCTGGTTGGTGTCGTTCGCGCCGAGTTTCTGCGTGGTCGGAATTTTGAATACATATCGGCGGCGCGCGCGCTGGGCGTTTCCAACGGCGTGATCATGTGGCGGCACCTGTTGCCGAACGCGATGGTTGCCACTCTGACCTTCATGCCCTTCATCCTGAACGGATCCATCTCGACCCTAACGGCGCTGGACTTTCTTGGCTTTGGTCTGCCGCCGGGATCTGCATCGCTTGGCGAACTGCTTGCGCAGGGCAAGAACAACCTTCAGGCGCCGTGGCTGGGCATCACCGGGTTCATGGTGATCTCGCTGATGCTGAGTTTGTTGATTTTCATTGGCGAAGCCGTGCGCGATGCATTCGATCCGCGCAAGAGCCTGGCATAGGGAGGCAGAGATGACCAAGGACACGCTCGTTTCCGTTCAGGATCTCTCGGTCGCCTTCACGCAAGGCGGCAGAGAAACACTTGCAGTCGACCGGATTTCCTTTGACATCAACAAGGGCGAAACCGTTGCGCTGGTTGGCGAAAGTGGGTCCGGGAAATCCGTCTCGGCTTTGTCGGTCCTGAAACTTCTACCGTACCCGGCCGCCTCTCACCCGACGGGCAAAATCGTCAAGGATGGCGTTGACCTACTGCAGGCAAATGCCAACGAGATGCGCAAGGTGCGAGGCAACGAGATCTCGATGATCTTCCAGGAGCCGATGACCTCGCTCAACCCCTTGCATACGGTCGAGCGTCAGATCTCCGAGATCCTGAAGGTGCATCGGGGCATGAGTGATACCAAGGCCCGCGAGCGGGTTCTGGAGCTCATGAATCAGGTCGGCATCCGCGATCCGGAAACCCGCCTTGGCTCTTATCCGCACCAGCTTTCCGGCGGGCAGCGGCAGCGCGTCATGATCGCGATGGCGCTCGCGAACGAGCCGGATCTACTGATCGCCGATGAACCGACAACGGCACTCGATGTGACGGTGCAAGCGCAGATCCTGGAACTTTTGAAGGATCTGCAACGTCAGCAAGGCATGGCCATGCTGTTCATCACCCATGACCTCGGTATCGTCCGCAAGTTTGCGGACCGGGTCTGCGTCATGACCGGTGGCAAGATCGTCGAGCAGGGACCGGTTGCCGAGATTTTCGACAATCCGCAACACGACTACACCAAGCATCTTTTGGCGGCAGAGCCAAAGGGCAATCCGCCGGAAACGGACAAGACCAAGCCGATTGTGGTTCAGGCCGATGACCTGAAGGTCTGGTTCCCGATCAAGCGGGGGTTCTTGCGCCGGACCGTTGACCATGTAAAGGCGGTCGATGGCATTGACGTCACCGTCCGCGAGGGACAAACGCTCGGGATTGTGGGGGAAAGTGGATCGGGTAAGACCACGCTCGGGCTTGCGATCTTGAGAATGATTTCCTCCACCGGGCGCATCGCCTTCAATGGTCAGGACATTCAGGAAAACTCCTGGAAGGAAATGCGGCCGTTGCGTCGGGACATACAGATCGTGTTTCAGGATCCGTTCGGTGCGCTTTCCCCGCGTATGTCAGTCGCAGATATTGTCGGGGAAGGGCTGCAGGTGCACTTCCCGGGCATCTCTTCAGAGGAGCGGGACCGGAAAGTTGCCAGAGCGCTGGAAGAGGTGGGCCTTGATGCTTCCACGCGTCACCGCTACCCGCATGAGTTTTCCGGTGGTCAGCGCCAGCGGATCTCTATTGCCCGGGCCATGGTTTTGGAGCCAAAATTCGTCATGCTGGATGAGCCCACGTCTGCTTTGGACATGAGTGTTCAGGCGCAGGTGGTCGATCTCTTGCGAGACCTGCAAAAAGCGCACGGACTGGCGTATCTCTTCATTTCCCACGATTTGAAAGTGGTAAGGGCACTTGCAAATGAAGTGGTCGTAATGCGTCAGGGCAAGGTGGTGGAATCCGGCTCGGCCGAAAAAATCTTCGATGCGCCGGAAACCGATTACACGAAGGCTCTCATGGCAGCCGCATTCCGGCTGGAGACGGCCCCTGAAGGTGTGGTGAGCGTGTAGACGGTAAGCGGTGCAATGCGAGGGCGTTTGGACAAGATGCAGTCTCAAGCGTTAAATGATCAGGAGCGTTGTGATGTTGAAGCAGTTAGCGGTTCTTGCGGTTTTGGGAACCATCACTGGAAGTACCGCAAACGGGCAAGACCATAGTGCTCACCACACAAGCCCCTACGCTGGTTTTGAAGAGCGAAAAATAAAAAGCCTGTCTGAGCAGGACATAACCGAGCTGCAGCGGGGGGGAGGCTGGGGCTTTGCGCTGCCAGCAGAACTCAATGGACTTCCAGGACCGGCACATGTGCTCGAACACAAAGACGATTTGGGCTTGTCCATGGAGCAGATTGTAGCCGTGCAAGCAATTTACGACGAGATGAAACAGGAAGCGATCGACGGCGGGGAGCGATTCATAGAAGCGGAAGCCGCACTCAGTCGTGCTTTTGAATCGGAGGATCTCTCTGAGGTGGACTTGCGTTCGCGTATTGAAGCGGCGGAAAAAGCGCGGGCTGATCTGCGCTATGTTCACCTGTCTCGCCACCTCTCTACGGCCAAATTAATGACCGAAGACCAAATTAGACAATATATGATGTCGCGCGGCTATGTAGAAGATCCGTGTACCAGTGTGCCGGAGGGGCATAGCGCTGAAATGTGGCGGAAGCACAATGGCTGCAAGTAACGCCATGCGTTAGGTATATTTTCGACAAATGGTTTCAAGCAGCATCCGGGCACCGCTCCAATCCTCCTCCATCACCTATTTCCGCCATCTGTTCTTCCAGATCGAAGTTGCGCAAGAGTGTTACAAACCCGCCCAATTCTGCTGCCTTTAAGAAGGTGCTGACACGGACTTCGGAAGGCTTTTCGTCGGTCAGAAGACAGCCAGTCACACCGATGCTCAAGCTGCCCTCAATTTTCTCCCGGTCGCTTTTGGACATAGATGCCATGTGCTTTTGAAAACTACGGAAGAACGGCACGTTTTCCTCCGGGATTCGGTAGATTTCCAGGCGATAACCGGTCTGCAGTTCCTGCGATAACTCTGCCTTGTCCGCCTTGGAATCTGTTTCCTCAAAGGCAAGTTTTTCTTCCATCAAGACAGCACCATCCGTCTTGCGTTTGATCGTCAGGGCCATGGTCGCCCCACCTTCGGGAATACGGATTGCATCCGGGTATTTGACCGCGAGACGCAAAGCGCCGGGGTCCGTTTCCAGCATGTCGAACTGGCTTAGCTTGGCAATGGTCGCCAAAGGAACGTGGCCACACGCCGACATCAAACCGCCAAGCATGAGGACCAGAACCAGCTTGGCAATTCCCGGTCGAGCGTGCGTTTTGTGAGCAAACATCAGTATCTCCCGAAAAATCGGGATGATTATTATCGCAAAACAATAAGAAATAAAATCAAAAAATTAATATAAGTGTCAATTACCCTACCCAGCAGGTCGCAAAGAAGCCATTCTTCTCCTGATCTACACCGATGGAGCGACGGGTCTTGAAACCGATGAGACCATCTGCACCGCCAACATCATGACCATCGCCTTCAAGGCGCAATTGAAGATTGCGCACAGCGCCTCGGGTGGTGTCCTTCATTGGTTTCCAATCGCCCATAAAGCTTTTGTTCGAGCCATACCGGTCTGCAAGGTGACCGACGAACAGCGCGTAGGTGTCGCTCTCGTTGTATTCCTTGATAACGTAGAAATTCTCAGTTGCGATGAAAGCCGGACCATAGCGGCCGGCAGGGAGCAAGATGTTGCCCGGCTGGTTGATCTCGTGATTTGGGAACGGGCGCCCACTGACACGTGTGACACCTTCAGCGACGAATTTCGAGATCGGTTGCCGGTTGTCCGGCCCTTCGCGGGTGCAGGAGACAGTGTTCGGCAAGCGTACCTCGTAGCCCCAGTCCCGGCCGTTTACCCAGCCATGTTTGGCCAGATAGTTTGCGATTGACGCCATTGTATCCACTTCCGACGTCCAGATGTTCCGCCGTCCATCGCCGTCAAAGTCGACGGCATATTTCAGAAACGAAGACGGCAAAAACTGGGGCTGTCCCATGGCGCCACCCCAAGAGCTGCGCAGGGTTTTTCTGGAAACGTCGCCATTTTGCAGGATTTGCAAGGCGGCAATCAATTCGCCTTTGAAGAAATCAGCCCGCTGACCCATAAAGGCCCGGGTTGCAAGAACACGAACGGCATCATGTGGGATCTTGGCACCGCCATAGCCGGATTCCCTGGCCCAGATCGCAAGTATGATACGTTTCGGAACACCGTACCGCGTTTCTATCATTTGAAGCGTTGACGCGTGCTTTTGCATAAGCCGGCGGCCGCCGGGAACGAGTGCATTGAACTGGCTGTTGCGGAAATAGCGGGCCGGCGAGCGAAATTCAGCCTGGAAATTGACTTTGGGAGGAGCACCCTTGCCACCTGGACCAACGAGGCCCGGCAGCGATGTATCTGGTGTCAGGCCCCTCAGTTCTCTGTCCAATGTTGACTGGGAAACACCCGCTTGTCTTGCCGCTGGGACTACAGCCGAAGCCAGGAACTGACGGAATTGCTGGTCGTACTGGCCGGCGATTGCCAGACCTGATGGCAAGATTGAAAGGCTGAGGGCGAGCGTGGCAAGGCGCAGCGCTTTGGCAATCACGGCTTAGTCTCCATAGGTCGGGAGCGCAGAGACTATCACGAAGACAAGCGTCAACCGACAGCTGTTAGAGTTCTGTCCAAGCCAAACTTGAGCCAGACTGCGATGTCAGCCAGTCTTTATCGAACCGATACCAGCTGCCTCCGCGCTTCTGATCATGTGCCCGTGAGATTGGCGTCCCCATAAGGTGGCACATCAGAAGTGTGCCGACCGCACCATGCCCGGTGAAGAGTACAGGATCTTCTTCTTTGACTGAGCGCAGAACGGCCCGAATGCCCGTAACAATGCGCATTTGTGCGTCAATCGCCCGCTCCCAGCCACGAATGGATCCGTCCGGGTTGGCAAAAAACTGATCTGCTGTGCGTTCAAATTCTTCCCGGGCCAGATAGCCGGTCGCGGACCGGTCATTTTCATGAAGCGCCTTCATGACCAGAGGCTTCAGCTCGAGGTGCCCTCCGACAATTTCAGCGGTTTCGACGGCCTTGACCTCGCCGCTGGAGACAATGCGCTGAAAGTCTTTTGCAAATGGCAGATCCGCGGCGAGGGCAGCGCGGTCGCGGCCAATTTCTGACAGCCGCCACTCCTGGATGGGGACATCCGGATCGATTTCGACTTCCGGATGGGTCAGATAAACACACCAAGTCATAAGGTTGTCTCCTCCAGCCAGCCGGTAATCAATTCATACGCAATGGAAATTGATGGCGGGATCATGTGTCCCTCCGGGTGGGTGCCTTCAATCATTTGGCGGACCTCGTCGCGGCTGCACCACTTGCAGGCCTCAAGTTCGTCGTCTTCGATGATAATGTCTGTCGATAGCGCATCACCAATGCAGCCGAGCATCAGATTGGCAGGAAAAGGCCAGGGTTGGTTGGAGATCAACCGGACCTCTCCTACCTCAATGCTGGATTCCTCAAGCGTTTCCCGCCGGACGGCCTGTTCGATCGTTTCTCCCGGCTCCATAAACCCCGCAAGTGTCGTGTAGATCCCTTCTGGTAGCCGAGGCGGGCGCCCCAGCAGAGCCCGGTCTCCGTCTGTGATCAGCATGATGACGCAGGGATCCGTGCGCGGAAAATGATGGGCGCCGCACGAGAGGCAATCGCGCCGGTATCCCGCTTCGCTCATGACCGTTTTTTCACCGCATTGCGAGCAATGCTTGTGCGTTCGATGCCAGTGGATCAGGGCGCGGGCTTGCGCCAACGCGCCGAGTTCTTCTGGAGGGAATGTCCGTTGGATGGCCAGCTGCCGTAGATCCTGCAAATGCAGGCTGGGCATCTCCGCCAGCTCTTCATCCTGCTGGCCAAGTGTCGTCGCAAAAACGGCCCGGCCCGTTTCGGGCCGTAATCCCAGGAAGACCATTTCTTCGCGCGATGCGCTCAGGCTCAAAACACTTTCGAGTGTGTGCCCGAACCGCGGAGGCGAGCCTGCCGGAAACACTAGCGTCCGCGGTGTCGACAAAACAATTTCGGTATCCGGCCGGTCCAGGAGCTCGCTCAAGTAGGCGCGGTCGCCGCGACGCGTTGACTGGCGGTCGAGCGTGTTCCCGAGAAAACTCATTTCCATGGCTGGCAGGTCGGCATCGGGCGCACGCATCAGGTAATCCTTGGGATAGGGAGAATTTGGTGAGGGGCCGGGTCAGTCGAAATCGGTTTCCGCGGCAAAGCTGTCCCGCAGGCGGTTTATCAAGTGTTCATCCGCAGCGTCTTCGTAAGGTTTTGGCGAAACTACTCCCCAAATCGGCCCCGGCCAAGCCGCGTCATCCCGGAAGCGAGCAATGACGTGAACATGGAGTTGAGAGACCTGGTTACCGAGAGCGCCAACGTTCAGTTTCTCGCATTCAGTTGCCGAGCGCAAAACTCGGCTGGCAAGCGCAATTTCCCGCATCAGCTGAAGCTGGTCATCTTCTTCCAAATCGATGATCTCAACCAGGTCCGGCTTGCGCGGCACCAGCAGCAGCCACGGATAATTGGCGTCCTTCATCAGCCGAACAGTTGATAACGGCAAATCCAGAACCGGGAGACTGTCTCCTTCAAGACGCGGATTGAGATCGAAAAAGCTCATTAGGTCAAACCGATACAGATATTAGGCCGACGGGGCGCGAACAGACTGACTTGGAATTTGTTATCTCACCATACGTCCAGTGCAGATGGGAAAGAAACCTCTTTTCACTCGGGAGGCATACGACGCTACAAAAATCATAGCTGGCGATATTTGCCACGAATGTCAATCTTGGATGACGTCACAAGATAATGAGGCGGAGTGTCTGCGAACTGCCGGCACTTTTCCGGCAAAGAAAAACCCGGAATTGCCTCTTGCCAACCACCCCATGAATCCTGATATAAGGCGCTCGGGAGGTTGGTGGTGGACGAGCCACTCGCCAACCGGGTCAGGTCCGGAAGGAAGCAGCCCTAACGAGCCTCGGCACGGGTCGCCGTGCCAGCCTCCCACCCTTCATTACGAGGAAAAAGCACAAGGCACCGCCGGATTTCCGCGGTGCTTTTTTGTCTTTTGAGCCGCTCCAGGGAAGTGCCTGTTAGCCATTCCAAGAAAACCGATAAAACCCTGTCCACCTTTTGAAAAAAATCGGTATGGTGCGGCTCATGGATGACACTGGCTTTCCGCAAGACGACACTGAAACCGGCCTTGGGCTGACGGGCGGGACCGGAACGGCGCCCGGCGCGGCCGAGGGCGGCGCTTACCGTGTGTTGGCGCGCAAATACCGCCCGAAGACCTTTGAAGATCTTGTGGGGCAGGAGCCCATGGTTCAAACGCTTGAAAATGCGTTTGATACAGGCCGGATCGCGCAAGCCTGGATGCTGACCGGTGTGCGCGGGGTTGGCAAAACCACAACCGCCCGCATTCTCGCCCGGGGTCTCAACTATGAGGTGCCCGGGGAAGCCGATAAGCCAACCGTCAAGCTGACGCAAGAAGGCACGCACTGCAAAGCGATCATGGAAGGCCGTCATGTCGATGTGATCGAGATGGACGCTGCCTCTCACACCGGCATCAGTGACATTCGTGAAATCATCGATGCAGCCCGCTACCGCCCGGCAACGGCGCGGTACAAGGTCTACATCATCGATGAGGTGCACATGCTCTCCAACGCGGCCTTCAACGGGCTGCTGAAGACGTTGGAAGAGCCGCCGGAGCATGTGAAGTTCATTTTCGCGACTACAGAAATCAGGAAAGTTCCGATCACGGTCCTTTCTCGCTGTCAGCGCTTTGATCTGCGCAGGATCGATCAGTCCAAGCTGATTGGCTTGCTGCGCCGGATCTCCGATGCCGAGGGCATTCAGATCTCCGATGAAGCCCTGATGTTGATCGCCAGAGCTGGTGAGGGCTCGGCGCGCGATTCGCTGTCGCTGCTCGATCAGGCGATGGCCCATGGCTCAGGTGCAATCGAAGCTGATGACTTGCGCCAGATGCTCGGACTTGCGGACCGCGCGCGGGTGATTGATCTCTTCGGCCACCTGATGGCCGGCCGGATAGAGGACGCGCTAGCCGAGCTGCAGGCGCAATATGAAATTGGTGCGGATCCGGCGATCATTCTGACAGATCTCGCCGATTTCACCCACCTCGTGACACGCATGAAAGTTGCACCAAAGTCTGCGGACGAGGCGTCGGTGACGGAAGCTGAGCGCGCCCGGGGTCAGGAGTTTGCCGAAAAGATCTCGGTCCGGCTTCTGTCACGCGTTTGGCAGATTCTGCTCAAGGGCGTTCAGGAAGTCCAGGCCGCCTCCAAGCCTCTGGCCGCGGCCGACATGGTGCTGGTGCGTCTTGCTTATGCGGCGGACCTGCCGGATCCGGGCGAATTGATGGCGCAGATCCAGAATGGCCAGATGCCGGCATCCAGCGGGGCACCGGTAGGAGCCTCTGGCGGTGGTGCAGCTCCGTCCGGCGGCGGGGGACAGGCAATGGCTGTTGGGGCGCGGGCGATGCCACAAGGCACCCCACAAGGTGGCCCGGTCATGCAGGCGTCTGGTCGGCCGCAGCTTTCCACCATTCAGGGCGGCATGCCCCAAACAGCGCCCGCGCAACAAAAGTCGCCACAGAACGCACCGGAGCCGGAACCCGCTCAGCCGCAATCTGCTTACAATCTAAAGAACCTGCACGACTGCGTCGCCTTGGCTTCGGAAAAGCGCGACATCCCGATGAAAGTTGCGATCCAGCGCCAAATGAGGCTTGTGAAATTCGAACCGGGCAAGATCGAGATCCAGCCGACCGATGATGCGCCTGCCGATATCGCCGGCGAATTCGGCCGCAAACTAACCGAATGGACAGGCCAGCGCTGGTTTGTCGTTGTGTCGCGGACGCAAGGCCGCCCCACGATCCACGAAGAGCAGGAAGCCAACCAGCAGCAGCTTCTGTCCGATGCAAAGTCCCACCCGACTGTGGCGGCACTTTTGGCCCAGTTTCCAGGCGCAAAGGTGATCGACGTGAAGGTGCAGTCGTCTGAAGAAGACGAAGCGGCCATGGCCGATCCGCTGGTCAACGATCCTTTGCTCAATGAAGCGCTGGGCAACGACGACGAAGACTAGGGGCAGTTGCCGTCTGTATTGCTCAAGCTTGCGCCTTGGCAATTGTTCTTCTAAACGCAGACCCCAAATAGTGAGAAACGGCGGGGACCGCCGGCCAGGTTTTCAAGGAGAGACCCGATGGACTTCCTCAAGATGATGAAGCAGGCCAAGGAAATGCAGGAGCAGATGGGCTCTCTGCAGGGACAGATCGAAGACATCGAAGCAGAAGGCTCTTCCGGAGCGGGCCTTGTCACCGTGCGCCTCAACGGCAAGGGCGAGCTGAAAAGCCTCACCATAGACCCGTCTCTTATGAAAGAAGGCGAGGGCGAGATCCTGGAGGACCTGATCGTTGCTGCGCACACCGACGGCCGGGTGAAGATCGATCAGGCAATCCAGGAAAAGACCCAGGAGATGATGGGCGGCCTCGGTCTGCCCGCCGGCATGAAACTGCCGTTTTAAGTTTTCTGGTTCGAGGTCGGAATAGAACAATGGGTGTCTTATTCTCGATGTCATTCCGGCCTTGAGCCGGGATCCACTCGCGATCCCACTTGTTGCAGAGCTAGAGCTTTCTGACAGCTTCCGTACAAATAATTTGGTCCCCGCTCAAGGCGGGGATGACAGCCAAGTGGGCATGACCAGTGCTGTAATCGCGAACCTTGGTTTTCTCCATGGCCTTCGTCATCCTCGGACTTGACCCGAGGATCCATACCGTTTCACCTCTCTTAGTGCCGTGATGGCTGTTCACTCACGGAATGGATTGCCGGATCACGTGCGGTAACGACGAATTGGGGGAAGTCTCGCCCCCGAAATAGTGTTGGGGAATGAGGGAATAGATGGCGCAGAAGCAGGTCGCAGGACCGGAAATCGAGCGGCTGATTCAGTTGCTGGCAAAGCTGCCGGGGCTGGGTCCGCGGTCGGCCCGCCGGGCCGCTTTGCACCTCATCAAGAAAAAGGACCAGCTGTTGGTCCCGCTGTCCGAGGCCATGGGCATTGCCGTTCGCGACATCGGCATCTGTTCGGTCTGCGGCACGGTCGACACGTCCGATCCTTGCACGATCTGTTCCGATGAAAAGCGGGACCCAAGCGTCCTGGTTGTCGTTGAAGACGTGTCCGATCTCTGGGCGCTGGAACGCGCAAGTGCCGTCAATGCCCGCTATCATGTGCTCGGCGGAACTCTCTCGCCGCTAGATGGCGTTGGCCCGGATGACCTGAACCTTGCCTCCCTGGTCGACCGTTGCGGCGCGCCGGAAATCCAGGAAGTGATTCTTGCGATCAGTGCAACCGTCGAAGGCCAGACAACAGCCCATTACATCATGGACCAGCTCGGTCACCTCGATGTTCATGTCACCAAACTCGCGCACGGCGTGCCGGTCGGCGGGGAACTCGACTATCTGGACGAGGGCACGCTTGCCCAGGCGCTTAAAGCGCGGACGCGATTTTGATATAAGCGGTACTAAAGGCTACTGCTCAAATCGAAACAACCGGCAATAGCCGTCATTCGGAATTGCGAACAATTCATTCGCCGAAGAAAAACCCGCTGCGCGCCCGGCAGTGAGCCAGCTGTGTGCGGTCTCCGGAAAATCGCAAGTCTCGATATGGGTCATCAGGCGTTCGAACCGTAATTCTGTGAGCGGCGGCGACCAATCCTCCCGGAATTTCTGTCTGTTTTGCCGGTTGAAGGCATCGATCGATATGCCCTCCGGCAAAACAGGTTCGAAGGAAAAGAACACACCGTTGGAGCTCAGTGCAGAGTGGATGGCCGAGAAAACCTGCGTTTTTTCTTCACTGCTCTGGAAATGATGTAAACACAGCCCGCACCAGATCACGTCATATGTGCCCGGGTTTTCAGAGAGCGTGGTGAGAATATCAATTTGCTCCAGCCGCGCGTCAAAAGGCGCGTCTTCCAGGTTTTTTGTGGCGATTTCCAATGCCTGCGGCGACAAGTCAACGCCGAGATAGTTTTTGACGGTGGTTTTTCGAAGAGCACGGGACATGACATCCGCATCACCGCAGGCAAGATCCAGAAACCGGAAGCCAGCGGAAAACCGCGCAATGATCTCACGAACCAGGACGTTCGAAACCTCCTGATGAAAGAGCAGATTATAGTCGACCAGCGTCCGGTAAATCTGCCAGTCGGTTTCGAAAATGGTTGCCGGATCCAGGTCTGTCGCGACAGGTGTTGCAGCTGGATCGTGTGCTTTGATCATTGGCGAATCAACAATCTATGAGGGCGTAATAAGGAACTTCATCTTAAGATACACTTGATGTTGAAGGAACGAAAGCAGCCTTGATCACCATATATGACCTGAGGAATGATGACACAAACGTAAGTGCCCTAGTTTCTCTCTCAAGGATTGTTGCTCATGTTCCCGAACCCAGTGTTGCAAGCACCGGCACCAATCGTGACCCGCAGGCTTCGTCTGAGGGCGCCGAAGCTTGAGGATGCGTTCGAGATCGATCCAATCTACAACGATTTTGAAGTCGCCCGCTGGATCAACGTCCCTCATCCGTGTCCGACCGGATTTGCTCTTGAGCGGTTTCAGCGGTTTCTGATCTTTCCGCCGCACGAGCGCTGTTTCATCGTCTCAAAAAAATCAGACAAGAAACAAAAGGCCATCGGCCTCATTCTGGCAAACTGGACGGATGCCGAAAAACCGCCGATCATTGGCTTCTTTCTGGCATCGAGATTTCACGGAAAAGGCTTTATGGGCGAAGCCCTGGATGCGGCCCTCAAGGAGCTGTTTAAGCTGACTGACGCCGAGGCGATTCGAGCATCTTTTTATGACGGCAACATCGCCTCGGATGTTCTGCTGAAGAAGAAGAGGTTCAAGCCGGTTGGAACCAGCATGGATTTCAATCGGGCTACCGGCAAGACAGAGAAGCAGACGGATCTCATTCTTACCCGATCTGTTTTTGAGGCTGAGTGATCCTTTTCTGTGGCCACTTGCGCGGAGTCAGATCCGCACTTATCTCGAGGCGGTCGATCACAACTCATTGAAGGCAAGAATGTTCCAGTCCGCCAGCCGTGCCATGTCCCAGGTGTTCGAGCGCCCGTTTCGCGCTGTCTTCTGGAAAATGCTTGGCTTTACGCTGGCCGTTCTCGTGGTCATTTGGATTGCGTTGCAAGGGCTGGTCGCGGGGTTCGTCGCGTTGCCTTATCCGTGGCTGGAAACGGCGCTGTCCGTTCTGACTGGCATCGGGGCTGTTTTTGCACTTGGGTTTCTGATTGCACCGATTTCCGCGCTGTTTGCCGGTCTGTTTCAGGACGAGATCGCAGACATTGTCGAGGCGCGGGATTATCCCGGGGATCGGCCCGGCGAGGCTCTGCCGCTTTCCAAGTCAATCCCTCAGACAATCAAGTTCACCGGCGTCGTGATCCTCGGCAACCTCTTTGCGCTTGTGTTGCTTTTGGTGCCAGGGATCAATCTCGTAGCGTTTTTCCTGGTGAACGGTTATCTGCTGGGCCGCGAGTTTTTCGAGTTCGCGGCCATGCGTTTCATGCAACCGGAGGAGGCGCGTGCTTTCAGAAAGGCGCGTGGCGGTACGGTTTTCCTCGCAGGCGTGGTCATTGCCGGCTTGCTGGCAGTGCCGATCCTCAACCTGGTAACGCCGATTTTTGCCACCCTGTTCATGATGCATCTCTTCAAGCGGCTTGAACGAGGTGGTGGCAAGGCGCAGTTTTCCCGCTAGGGTTTTACAGTCCCTTTAGCGCTCGAAGACATGATGCCGTGTTGTTTGTGAAGTTGCGCATGGCTATTTACATCAAGAGCTTTTTTCAAATGTTTTCAGTGGCCGGCCTCGACGGGATCTCTCGAGCGCTGGGCTGGGCCATAGTTGGGGCACTCGTTCTGGGAATGCTTGCAGCGGCCCTGAGTGCCGCGGCAATAAGCACGTTTGCAGAAGAGTATTTTCTGCATTTGGTCTTCAATGCTGCGCAGTCGATTGGCCTTGTTATTACCCTGATCGTATCGACCTACATTTTCGCGCCGACTTCCATGCTTTACGGATTATTATTCCAGGATAGGGTGGCCCGTTCCATCGAAACTTCCGACTATCCTCAAGATGCGCCGGGAATTAGGGTTTCCGGGCTTGGACCGCTCTTTCGCGCTGTTTTGGCCTTGGTAGGGCTGATGGTGGTGTTTATCGTCACCGCATTGGTTGCGGCGTCAGCAGGCCCACTCGTCGGGGCCTGTTTTTTTGTATGCGTCGCCGGAGCTTTGATGGGGCGAGATCAATTCGTATCAATTGGACAGCGCCATGTTTCCCGCCTCGAAGCCAAACGCCTCCGCAAAGCAAATGGATGGGGTGTACTCTTTGCAGGAATTTCGACGGCGCTCCTGTTGGTTGTTCCTGTCTTGAACCTTATGACGCCGGTTTATTCTACGATACTGATGACCCATCTTTTTAAGAAAGTGGCTTGCGCATCCAGTGCCTGACTGCGCAGGGTCGCATCAGGGGAACGGCATGCAGGAACTGCTCAACAACATTGCGAACGCGGCGCTCAAGTCGGAAGACAAGGGGCAGGTTGCGACCTACATTCCCGAGCTTGCCAAGATCGATCCCAATCAGTTCGGCATATCGATTGCGCTGGCGAACGGGGATGTCTTTTCCGCCGGTGATGCACATGTCCCGTTTTCCATCCAGTCGGTGTCCAAGGTTTTCGCGCTGGCACTTGCTCTTGGCCGGGTGGGAGATCAGCTTTGGCAACGTGTGGGACGGGAGCCCTCCGGTCTGTCTTTCAACTCGATCCTGCTCTTGGAGAAAGAAGAGGGCATCCCGCGCAATCCTTTCATCAATGCCGGTGCACTGGTCGCGACCGATACTTATCTAGCCGGATCGTCTCCGCGTGAGGCCCTTGGCGAGTTGGTGCGCTTCATTCGCGCAGCAACGGATGACGAGAGCATTCATATCAATGAGAGCGTTGCAAGCTCAGAACTTGCCACCGGTCATCGAAACTTTTCGCTCGCGCATTATCTTGCGTCTTTCGGCAATCTTCGCGCATCAGTCGACAAGGTCTTGGGCACCTACTGTCACCAATGCGCGGTCGAGATGACATGTACGCAGCTCGCGCTTGCCGGCCGGTTTCTTCTCGAAGGGACAGATATGCCAAAGCTCGTGTCCAGCGAGCGGCGGCGGCGGATCAACGCCTTGATGATGACCTGCGGTCACTATGACGGATCGGGCGATTTTGCGTTCCGGGTCGGTCTTCCGGGCAAGAGCGGTGTTGGTGGCGGGATCCTGGTGATCGCTCCGGGCAGGGCCTCGATTGCTGTGTGGTCGCCGGGGCTTAACAAATACGGCAACTCCAAGCTGGGGACTGAGGCGATGGAGCGCATTGCTCACGAGACCGGCTGGTCCGTGTTCGGCATGCCGCAATCTTGTTCAAGAAGTACGTGAGTGACGCAAACGGAAAGCGGTCTTTGCAGTGAGTCGTTTCTTGCTCTGACCGAAAAAATACAACGCTGTCTACGTCTCAAACGGTGCCAATGCGCGGCAAACCGGCGCAATATCTGGTTTTCTGACAGTCACCTAACCCATTTAACCGATTCACAGGTCGTTTTTCGCGATATAGACCTATAGGATATTTTGACGTACGGCGGCGTTGGCGCTAGAACCCTCTAGACAACGCCTTGAAATGCTTACGTTTGCGTAAACGTAAGAATGCGTCGCACGGGAGAGGAAATCCATGTCGAACGCCGATTTGCGGGGCAACCGCCCGCTGTCGCCCCATCTTCAGATCTATAAACCCATTCTGACGATGGTCATGTCGATCTTGCACCGCATCACCGGAGCGGCGCTGTATTTCGGCACCATCCTTTTGGCCTGGTGGCTGATCGCAGCCGCTGCGGGCCCGGCCTATTTTGATTTCGTCAACGCGATCTACGGTTCGATTATCGGCCGGCTGGTTCTGTTCGGCTTCACCTGGGCACTCGTTCACCACATGCTAGGCGGCATTCGCCACTTCATTTGGGACATGGGCGCCGGGTTTGAAAAAGATGCCCGCGAATGGCTCGCCAAGGCCACGATCATCGGCTCCGTTTCCCTGACGCTGATCCTTTGGATCATCGGCTACGCAGTTCGCTAAGGAGACCGTCATGAGCGATATGCGCACGCCTCTCGGTAAAGTTCTCGGCCTCGGCTCTGCCAAGGACGGAACCGACCATTTCTGGAAACAACGCCTTACAGCTGTTGCGAACGTGTTCCTGATCTCCTTCTTCGTGATCCTGGTGATTTCGATGCAAGGATCTTCGCATGGCGATGTTGTCGAGACCCTGCAAAACCCGCTGGTCTCCATCATCCTTTTGTTGGTGATCCTGTCTGGCGTCTATCACATGAAGCTCGGGATGCAGGTCATCATTGAGGATTACATTCACGGCGAAGCTCTGAAGTTCCTCACAGTGATGGCCAACACGTTCTTCTGCGTCTTCATCGGTTTCGGCTGCATTTTTGCAGTGCTTAAGATTGGCTTTGGAGGTTAACCCGTATGGCCAAGACCTACGAATTTGTCGACCACACATACGACGTGGTTGTTGTTGGCGCCGGTGGTGCTGGCTTGCGCGCAACGCTTGGCATGGCCGAGCAGGGTCTGCGCACCGCTTGCATCACCAAGGTGTTCCCGACCCGCTCGCACACCGTTGCAGCCCAGGGCGGGATCGCTGCGTCGCTGACCAACATGACGCCGGACTGCTGGGAATGGCACATGTACGACACGGTCAAGGGCTCCGACTGGCTCGGTGATACCGATGCCATGGAGTATTTGGCCCGCGAAGCGCCGAAGGCGGTTTATGAGCTGGAGCATTACGGCGTTCCATTCTCCCGGACCGAAGATGGCCGCATCTATCAGCGACCGTTTGGCGGTCACATGCAGAATTACGGTGAAGGTCCTCCAGTGCAGCGCACCTGTGCAGCCGCTGACCGGACCGGTCACGCGATCCTGCACACGCTCTACGGCCAGTCCTTGCGTCACAATGCGGAATTCTACATCGAGTATTTCGCACTTGACCTGATCATGTCCGAAGACGGCGTGTGCCAAGGCGTGATTGCGTGGAACCTTGACGACGGCACCGTCCACCGATTTGCGGCGAAAATGGTTGTGCTGGCGACCGGCGGATATGGCCGGTCCTATTTCTCCGCCACGTCCGCACACACCTGTACCGGTGACGGCGGCGGCATGGTGGCCCGCGCTGGTCTGCCGCTTCAAGACATGGAATTCGTCCAGTTCCACCCGACGGGAATCTATGGCTCAGGCTGTCTGATCACGGAAGGTGCCCGCGGTGAAGGTGGCTATCTGGTCAACTCCGAAGGCGAGCGCTTCATGGAGCGCTATGCGCCGTCCGCGAAAGATCTGGCATCGCGCGATGTCGTGTCCCGTTGCATGACCATGGAGATCCGCGAAGGCCGCGGTGTCGGCAAGAACAAGGATCATATTTTCCTGCATCTGGATCACCTGGATCCGGCGATCCTCGCCGAGCGCCTGCCGGGCATCTCGGAAAGCGCGAAGATCTTTGCCGGTGTTGATGTCACCAAGGAGCCGATCCCGGTTATCCCGACGGTGCACTACAACATGGGCGGCATTCCGACCAATTATTGGGGCGAGGTGCTCAACGCCAACTCCGATCATCCGGACCGGATCCAGCCGGGCCTGATGGCTGTCGGAGAAGCCGGCTGTGCGTCTGTTCACGGCGCCAATCGCCTTGGCTCCAACTCGCTGATCGACTTGGTGGTCTTTGGCCGCGCGGCGGCGATCAAAGCCGGTGAGGTTGTTGATCCGAAGGAAGCTGTTCCATTGCCGAATGAAGCATCTTGTGAGCGGATCATGGATCGCTTCGACAAGCTCAGGAACGCCAGTGGTTCCACGCCGACTGCTGAGCTGCGAGACCAGATGCAGCGTGCCATGCAGGAAGATGCAGCGGTTTTCCGGACCCAGGAAACGTTGGCTCAGGGCTGCAAGCGGCTCGATGACATCTGGAAGAGCATGAGTGATCTAAAGGTCTCCGACCGCTCCATGATCTGGAACTCCGATCTGGTGGAAACACTTGAGCTGGAAAACCTGATGGCGAACGCGATCACCACCGTTTACGGCGCCGAAGCCCGGAAAGAGTCCCGCGGTGCACATGCCCGTGAGGACTATAAGGACGGAGACTTTGCTGGCCGGAACGACGTGGACTGGCGCAAGCACACGCTGGCTTGGGTGAATGAAGCGGGCGACGTCAAGCTGGACTACCGTCCGGTCGTGACCGAGCCGCTGACCCCCTTCCAGAACGGCGGCATCGATCCGAAGAAGATCGCGCCGAAAGCACGCGTCTACTGATCGGAACGAAGTTGGCTCTAATGGCGGCAATCCTGGATACAAGCAGTCCGTTCGGCACTTACCGTGCCGGATGGCTTGCCAAAGCTGCTTGGCGGGCAGCCGATGCACATCGGCTGCCCGACTGGCTGCGCTACAAGATCCGCCATTTTGTCGCCGATCGGTTTCCTGGCCCCTACGACACAAGCGCTGAAGGTCTCACCTTCCGGATCTATCCGGGTGTCAACCGGGACGACTGGAAGATTGTTGCCAAGGACCGGTTGTCGGAAAAGGCCGAGCGCAAGATGCTGGCGCAACACTTCAACAAGGACGCTGTTTTTGTCGATTTGGGTGCAAACATCGGAACCCATACGCTCTCCGCAGCAGAACTCTGCGCCCGGGTAATCGCGGTGGAAGCCAATCCGGATATTGCGGCAAAGCTGGCCTACAATGTTGAACTGAACAAGCTCGACAATGTCTCGGTCATGTCAGTTGCCGCGGGTCCTGAAGAAGGCACGTTCGATCTGGTGATATGCCCATCCAATTTGAACCTGTCGACATTGTCAGAAGGCCTCGCGCCATCTCTGAAAAAGTCGGAATGGACGACCACTTCGATCCGGGTCAGCCCGCTGGCGGTCATCCTTCAGGACGCCGGTGTGGAGCAGGTGGACGTCCTGAAACTGGATGTTGAAGGTTATGAAGATCAGGCAATCTTGCCCTATTTCCGGACACAGCCGCGCCACAAGTGGCCGCGTGTGGTGATGATCGAAGTCGATCATCAGCCGGAGTGGAAAGAGGATTGCCTCGCAGAAATGACGGCGATCGGATACCGGGAAATCGGAACGACCGGCGCCAATATCATGCTGGAATTGACTGAAGTCCCGGACGAAAACGATCAGGCTCCGGCTTTTGGAATTAAGGAGTTGGCCGAATGAAGAGGGACGCAATGGTGCTCGACACCAGCAGCCCGTTCGGCACCTATCCGCCGATCGGCCTGGTCCGGACGGCGTGGCGGCTGGCAAGTCAGGCCAGGCTGCCAAAAGGCTTGCGCAGATATGTGCGCTTGTTTTTGGGCAAGATCTTCACAGGTCCCTACGATCTGGAAGCGGATGGCCTGAAGTTCCGCGTTTATCCGTCCGACAATTATGATGACCGCAAGGTTCTGATCAAAGGCCGCTTGCCGGAAGTTGAGGAACATAAGCTCATCAAGCCGTTCTTGTCCGACGATGCGGTTTTTGTCGATGTAGGCGCGAATATCGGGGTCTACACGGTTTTTGCCGCCCATCATGGGGCCCGTGTAATTGCGCTGGAACCCAACGCCCATTCGGTCGACAAGCTGCAGTGTAACATCGACGCCAACGGGCTTCAGAATGTGACCATTGTGCCAACCGCCGCCGGTCCGCGCGACGATGTGCTCGAGCTTTATTCGGAAACCTCCAACCGCGGTTTTGGTACGCTCGACAAGCGGGTCACCAACGGCGAATGGGGCGGAGACTGGGCACCCTCGACGGTGAAGATGCGACCGCTGACGACCATCGTTGATGAAGCGGGCGTGAAGAAAATAGACGTCTTGAAAATCGATGTGGAGGGCTTTGAAGACCGGGTTCTTCTTCCCTTCCTGCGTCACGCGGAAAGGAGCCTTTGGCCGCGCGTGATCCTGCTTGAAACCAATTGCCGGCCCTATTGGTCCGAGGATTGCCTGACAGAACTGGCAAACCGGTCCTACAAGGTCACCGGCCGAACGAATGACAACATGGTCTTTGAACTCACGGCGTGAGGCTTTGACTTTTTGGCCCACAAGCCTTAACTGGCGCGAATTTGGGCCCAACGCGGAGCATTGAAAAGATGGTTCAGCTGACGCTACCCCGGAACTCACAAGTGACGGACGGCAAGGTTTGGGACAAGCCGGAAGGGGCGACCAACCTGACCGAATACCGGATCTACCGCTGGAACCCGGATGAGGGCAAAAACCCGAGCGTGGACACTTACTTCGTCAACCGTGACGACTGCGGTCCGATGGTTCTGGATGGTCTCATCTACATCAAGAACAAAATAGACCCGACCCTGACATTCCGCCGGTCCTGCCGCGAAGGGATCTGCGGCTCATGCGCCATGAACATCGACGGCACCAACACCCTGGCCTGCACCAAGGGCATGGAAGAGATCGCTGGCGATGTGGTCAAGATCTATCCGCTGCCGCACATGCCGGTGGTCAAGGATCTGGTCCCGGACATGACCCGCTTTTATGCTCAGCACCGCTCCATCGAGCCGTGGCTGAAAACCGTGACCCCGGCTCCGGAAAAGGAATGGCGCCAGTCCCATGAGGACCGCCAGAAACTGGACGGCCTTTACGAGTGCATTCTCTGCGCCTGCTGCTCCACGTCTTGCCCGAGCTATTGGTGGAACGGCGACCGGTACCTCGGCCCGGCTATCTTGCTGCAAGCCTACCGCTGGCTGATCGACAGCCGGGATGAAGCAACCGGCGAGCGTCTCGATAACCTCGAAGACCCGTTCCGCCTCTACCGTTGCCACACCATCATGAACTGCTCCCAGGCCTGCCCGAAAGGTCTGAACCCGGCGAAAGCCATCGCTGAAATCAAGAAGATGATGGTCGAACGCCGCGTCTGATTTTTGTAGAAGCGTTTGCTTCGGGAATCGAAAATAAGAAAACCGCTCCGGAGGAATTCGGGGCGGTTTTTTGTTCGGTCTGAAGGGTGCTTTTGGATCTGGTCAAAAAATCAGTGTTTTGCTCTCTGGCTGCGCAGTTTTCGCACACCCTGTCCGGATTTGGTCGCTTCCTGAACCGCAGATGGCTCTTAAATTGGCGTGCCAGATCCGGACTGGCGGCTGTGTCCCGCGCATTTTGTGATTCTCATCACACGGCCTGTGTGCACGTTCCTGCGCGCCCTTCGGGAGAGTGTGCAGAAAACTGCACAGTTGGAAAAGGCGTTAACCCCGGTCCGATTCGGTAATCACTATATAAAACAGTAAGATAAGGAAAATTCCCGAAACTGGCACACCGGTTGCAAAGTTGTTGGCATCGGCACCGAACGGAAACCAAACGGCGCCCCAGACTTCGAAAGTGACAGATCAACCGCTTTAAGAGCAGGAGACGGAAAAATGGCAAACGTTGCATACATGACCATCAGTGGTTCCACCCAAGGCGAGATCACATCCGATGCTACAACGGCCGACTCTATCGGCAACAACTGGCAGGAAGGCCACGAGGGTGAATCCCTGGTGTACAAGTTCGAGAGCAACGCAATTGTTCCGCGTGACCCGAACTCCGGTACTGCCATCGGCACCCGCCGCCACCAGCCGACCACCATAATCAAGCCGTTGGACAAGGCGTCTCCGTTGATGTGGCAGGCTTTGGCCACCGGTGAATCCCTGGAGATCACCATCAACTTCTGGCGCACGTCTACTTCTGGCGTCCAGGAGCACTACTACACGATCAAGTACACCGATGCTGTTTTGGTTGAAGGCAAAACCATCTTGCCGGACGTCTTCGATGATGCGAACGCATCCCGCGGCGATCAGGAGCAGTGGTCCTTCACTTACCGCAAGGCCGAGTGGACCCACGAGAAGGCCGGCACATCGGCTTCTGACGACTGGCGCGCTCCGGTCACCTGATCGGCCTCTATTTTTTGCGAAAACCCCGGTCATTTTGGCCGGGGTCTTTGGTTTTGGCGCCCTTAAAACACAAAGGGCGCGAGGATACCGGCCGATACGAGATACCTGCGCCCTTTAGGGTGCTTCAATTGTCTTGCCCCGCTCCCCTTACGCGGCCGTTTGAGCATCTGACGGCATGTCGATGTCCTGTGGCTCCGTAGGCTCAGCCTGTTTCTGAGCCATGGCTAAGAAGGGAGCTGCGATCAATGCCAGTCCATAGGCGGCCAGCGCGAACAATGCCAAAAATGCGATCACGGTGAAGCCAAGGCCGGCCATCACGCAGCCAACCAGCACCACGATCGCACCGGCAAAAGTGGCTGTGGTCTTTTCAAGAATAGATTTCATTTCCAGTATCTCCAGTTTGTCCGGTTGTTTCGATAAACTGGATATGGAAACCCGGTTTTACGTTCCGCTCCGCCGGGCTTTACATTTTTGTAAAGTTGAGCGCGACGCGCAGGCCCGAAGGTTTATTTGAAGACAGCTCGAGCTCCGCGGTGTGCCGGTCGGCGACGGCTCGCACCAGTGCAAGGCCAAGGCCTGTGCCCTCACTTTCCCTGGCAGCGTCCAGACGCACCATGGGTTTGATGATTTCGTCAAAGAGATCGGGGTCGACACCAGGCCCATGGTCCGAAACGCCGATTTCCGACCCACTTGCGAACAAGGTGATGTCCGGGCCGCCATGGACCAAGGCGTTCTGAATGAGGTTTGCAAGCGCCTGGATGAGCATGCTCCTGTCTGCCAGAACGGTTGCACCAGATTTTGCTGAAAGGACAAGCGACTTGCCGGCGTCCTCAACGACAGGGCCATAAATCTCCGCAGCTTCGTCAATGAGGGCGCTCAGATCCACATGTTCAAAGCCTTCCGTTCCGTGGGCGGCCTCGATCCGGGCAACCCGCATGATGGTGTCGAAGATGCCGGAGAGGCGTTCTGCTTCCTCAAGAGCTGCGCCGCGCTCCTCGCCGTCCGGCAGGCTTTCAAGCTGGGCGCGAAGGCGTGCAAGGGGCGTGCGCAGGTCATGCGCGATGCTGGCGCTGAGATTGCGGGTTTGGGCGACAAGGCGCTCCAGCTCTTGAGCGGTTCGGTCGATTTGCCCGGCAAGGTCATCAAGATCATCACTGGACCGGGCAACGCCGATGCGCGCTTCAAGATCTCCCGTCGCCAACCGATCCAAAACCCCCGTGATCCGGGCAAGTCGCCGCTGCACAAGAAAGCCGGCGGCAAGCCCGATGACGAGGACGAGGACAAGCACAACCCCGGCAGTGCTCCAAAGCGCATTGCCCAAGAGCTCCAGGGCGTCTTCGCTGGCATCAAGCGGTACTGCGATCAGCACCGGCTCGCCTTCCTTGTCTCTGGAAATCAGGACCCGCCAGTCTTCTGCACGCCGGAAATCCCGTTTGAGACTGACCGTGCCGCCTCCGGTGCGCACGACCTTCTCAAATTCCTTCGGCAAGTCGCCGACCTCGGAGAGCGGACGGATGATGACTGAGAAGGTGTCTGCCTCGGTATCGTCGGCCTCGACTGTCGCCGCCAAACCTTCAAGGGCTGTATCGACGCGGTTGAGAACGGCCTCCCGGCCAAAGGTGAGCGCCAACAGGATTGCAACCGCCATGCCGACGGCAAAAATGGCTGTGAGCAGCAAAGACAGACGCAAGGTGGAGGAGCGGAGCAGCCAACGGACCCGGTGTGTCAGTACGGCCGAAACCTTGCCGAGCGACTTACTTGCCGAAGACATAACCTTCACCCCGTCTGGTGCGGATCAGCTCATCGTCAAACGGTTTGTCGATCTTGGAGCGCAGCCGGCTGATATGGGTTTCCACGACCGAGGTCGTCGGGTCAAAGCTCATGTCCCAGACCTGCTCCAGAAGCATGGTGCGGGTCACAAGGCGGCCGGGGCGCCTCATGAAATATTCCAGCAGTTTGAATTCCTTGGCCATCAGGTCGATCACCTGTCCCTGGCGTTCGCAGCGGCGGGCCAAAAGGTCCAGACTGAGAACTCCATAGCGTAGGGTGGTGGGCTCGATAGTGCTGGTTCCGTTGCTGTCCCGCCGGCGGCCAAGAGCATTCACGCGGGCCGAAAGCTCGACAAAGGCAAAGGGTTTGGTGAGATAGTCATCGCCACCTGCGTCAAAGCCCTCCACCCGTGCATCCACTTCACCAAGGGCGGTCAGGAACAGCGCCGGGGTGGGGTCTTCGGAGGCGCGCAAGGACTTCAACACGGAGAGGCCGTCGAGACCGGACACCATCCGGTCGAGGATCAAAACGTCATAGTCCTGACCCATGGCGGCGATAAGCGCTTCCTTGCCATCGGTGAAATGATCGACCACGTGGCCTTCTTCACGCAGGCCGCCCGCCACCCACGGCCCGAGCTGCCGGTCATCTTCCAAAAGCAGTATTCGCATTCCAGATCCTTACCCCGTTGAATCGCGTCAAAACAGGAAAAAGGCCGCCATCCCAGGCAGCCTGTTCCCTAGCACGTTCTGTCACCGATTACCCGGCGCGTTTGTTGCCGCCTTTCTTGTAGTCATCATCGTCGTCGTAATCATCGTCCTGTTCGATCTCAAGGATCGTGCCAGACGCCGCGTCGATTTCGACTTCCATTTCAACACCGTCGGCCGTGACGATTTCGACCTCAAAGATTTCTTTGCCGTCTTCGCGCTCAAATTCGGTTTCCTGAACAGTTCCCGGAACCTCTTTCAGAGCGATTTCGATGGCCTGTGCCTCGGTTAAGGCAGTTGGTGATGTTGCCGTTTGTGCAGCGACTGCGCCAACCGCACCCGTTGCCAGAACCATACCTGCGACAACCGTGCCGGCGATGATCTTCATGTTCATTACGCGTCTCCATCTTTGTATGTGAAAGGCTCCCTGCCTTCCGATGAAACAAAGATGGTACAGCCAGTTTGCTGGCCTCTTGAGCGAAGTTTACATTTGTGTAAAGCGTAGAAGATTCAGATTTTTAAGATACTTACGCGCCTCAATGCCCACTGGCTTCCTCTTTCTTGCCTTTCACCATATGCCAGACCGGTTCGATGACCTTTGTGACGATAGGGATCAGGATCAACCCGAGGATCAACCCGAAAATGCCGTCCATGGTTGCAGTCGCGAACCAGCCGAGGAAACCTTCAGCAACGCCAATGGCGTGGGCAACCCCGTGCGCGATGTCGTGAATGGTGTTGTAGAGGCCTTTGATGCCGAGCTCTTTCAAGCCGTGAATGACAATGGAGCCTCCGACCCAGAGCATGGCTGCCGTTCCGACTGTCATGAGAAATTTCATGACGCCGGGCATTGCTTTCACGATGCCAATACCAATCGCGCGGGTCACGCCGAACCGCCCCTCGTGGGACAAGTGCAGTCCAAAGTCATCTGCCTTCACGATCAGCGCAACCGAGCCATAGACCATGACCGTAATGCCAATCGCCACAACTGCCAGTGTGGAGGCCTCCATCCAGATGTTGCTGTCCGGGATTTCGGACAGCGCAATGGTCATGATTTCGGCGGACAGGATGAAGTCTGTCTTGATTGCTCCGGAGACCTTCTGTTCTTCCAGATGGGTTGGGTCTTGCACCAAGTCTTTCGGTTGGTCCGCGTCGTGATGGCCGGGAACAAAGAGGTGATAGACCTTCTCCGCTCCCTCGAAACACAGATAGGCTCCGCCGAGCATCAGCAAGGGCGTGATGACGCCCGGAAGAAAAGTGTTGAGCAAAAGGCCGACGGGCAGCAGGAAGATCAGTTTGTTCTTCAGCGATCCCTTTGCAATGCGCCAGACAATGGGCAACTCACGGGCCGGGGAAAATCCGGCAACATATTTCGGCGTCACCGCTGCATCGTCAATGACAGCCCCGGCCGCCTTGGACCCAGCCTTGGCGGCTTGACCAATCACATCATCCACAGAGGCCGCGGCCACCTTGGCAATCGCTGCCACATCGTCGAGTAGGGCGAGAAGACCGCTCATGGCCGCTCCTGAATCATTTTTTCCGTCAGTTGCGCTGACCATACAGTCTTTTTGCGACAGGCCAAATGCCGGATGATAGCGATACTATGAAAGCGAAGGGTGGTGATTGATGGAGGAAATTGAGAGTTTATTTGCCAGATAAACTACTCGAAAAACACATTAATTCGTATTTTTGAGCTTTAAGGTTGCTTAATCAAATCATGCAAAGAGGGGCCATCCGTAATTTTCTCAGGTCCGTCATTATGTTTTTCGACAATTTTAAAATCGGTTTCAAGATCTGGATCCCGGTTATCAGCCTTGCAGTCTTCACACTGGCCTTGGTGACTTATGATCTCGTATCTCTGCGCTCGATCTTGTATGGCGAACGTACCCACAAGACCCAGACCGTCGTTGAAGTTACCAATTCGGTTCTGAATTACTTTCATCAGCTGGAAACTTCCGGTGAACTTTCCAAGGACGAAGCCCAGAAGTGGGCGCGCAACGTTGTTCGTGCCATCCACTACGATGGCAACAACTACGCTTTTGTTTTTGACCTGGACGGCAACCGCATCGTAAGTGCGAAGCAGTCTTCTGAGGGTAAGAGTGCGTGGAACTCACAAGACAAGACCGGCAAGTATCACGTCCGGGAAATGATTGAGGTTGCCAAGGCGGGCGGCGGTGTCAGCAGTTATATGTGGAACCGCAAGGGGGAAGAAGAGCTTCTTCAGAAGGCGACATGGTCGGAGGTCTTTCAGCCTTGGGGCTGGGTCACAGCGACCGGTGTGTATGTGGATGATGTGTCGGCTGCTTTCTGGTCCAAGGCCAGCGCCTTGATTGGCGTGCTCATTGTCGGCGGTCTGATTGCTGCAGCGATCGCTGTTGCCGCAATCCGCAATATTTCGGTACCGCTCAAGGGTCTGACATTGGGCATGAAGCAGCTTGCTGATGGCAAGACTGATTTCCCCATTGTGGGCACTGACCGGCGGGATGAAATCGGCGATATGGCCGAGGCCATGGAGACCTTTGTTGCAAATGAAAACATGCGCCGCGACCTGGAAGAACAGCAGACCAGTCGTCAGGAGCATGACCTCCAGCGGTCGCGGGCAATCCAGAACCTATCGTCCGATTTCGATGTGCAGGTATCCGGCTTGCTTGAGACGATTGGCGAGTCCGTTGAGAGCCTGCAGCACGCGTCGACCAATCTGAACTCCGGTGCTCAGCAGACCACCAGCCAGAGTGAAGCGGTTGTATCGGCTGCAGCCATTGCATCGGCAAACACCGAAACAGTGGCTGCTGCGGCTGAGGAACTTGCGGTGTCTGTTTCGGAGATCAGCCGTCAGGTGTCGTCGTCCAGCGAAATCGCCTCTGAGGCTGCAAGTCAGGCAGCCCAGACCAACCAGCGAATTCAGGGCCTATCTGAAGCTGCAGCGAAAATCGGTGAGGTCGTGACGCTTATTCAAGCGATTGCCGAACAGACCAATCTGTTGGCTTTGAACGCGACCATTGAAGCTGCGAGGGCTGGCGAAGCAGGTAAAGGCTTCGCCGTGGTGGCTGCGGAGGTCAAGGAACTGGCGACGCAGACCTCCAAGGCAACGGAAGAGATTTCTACGCAGATTTCGAGCATTCAAGGCGAAACCCTTCACGCTGTTGAGGCAATCGGGGCGATTACCAGCACAATCGGCAAGATTAATGAGATCACCACGAGCATCTCAGCGGCTGTGGAACAGCAGGGTGCTGCGACCAACGATATTGCGTCCAACATACAGCAAGCCGCTGCCGGAACGCAGCAGGTTTCTGACAACATCGGCGGTGTGTCGCAAGCTGCAACTGTGACCAACCAGGCAGCGGATGTTGTCTTCACGGCAGCCAACAGCCTGGAAAAAGAAGCTCGGCAACTGCGCGAAAACGTTGGTGCATTTCTGAAAGGTGTCAAAGCCAACGCGACGACCGACGCAGCTTAGTACGCTTCCTGCATCCTTTGAATTGGCGGCTAGCGAAATGTTGGCCGCCAGTTCGCTTTTACTGATCCTGAGTAGCTGGCCAGCTTACAATCCGGGCACAGCGTTGTTTGACTTGGCCAAGTGACGCCGCACCCACGCAACGGAGCGCTCCGCAGCCTCCAAGGCGCCTTCCAGGAAGCCACCGTTCTCCGGCGCGGTTTCTGTACCGGACAGGAACAGCCGGTCGTGCCAGGACTCAACAATAGGCAACGGCCCGTACTGCGGGTGGCTCGTCAGAGTTTCCTGGTCACGCTTTGTGGCCACCAACGGATCCGCTGCCCAAACCTTCAAGAAGACCTTTGCCGGCCGCCCAGCTTCGGGCCCAAAGAGCTCTTTCAACTGCAAGAGTGCCCGGGACACAAAGGCCTCACGATCTGCCGTGTCCTGAACTTCCTGTGGGGCGACGAAGCCGAACAATGCGGCCTCGCCCTGAGGGTCTTCTTCTGCCGAGGTGTCGTGGATTTCGACCAAGGGACCGACATGGCTGATGGCATCGCCGGAAAAGCCCTGGGAGCGCCAGAAGGGTCGATCATAAACAGCAATAAGTTTTGCATGTCCGGCCATCCAGGTTGGAACTGCAGACATGACCTGTTTCGTTTCAGCGACAAGATCCGGCAAAAATGCGATACGCGCTGCGGCCAATCGCGGAGGCAATGCAACGATGACTTGCCGGCAGGAAACGCGGAAGGGGCCTTCAGGTGTCTTTCCCGACACGGTCAGGCCAAAGGTGTCCTGTTCAATTGCAGTAACGGCGTGCTGATAGGCAACTATGCCGTTCGAAAGCCGGGCAGCCAGGCCGTCTGTAATGCGTGCCAGACCGCCAGGTATCCGCAATGCATCTCCCATCGTTGCAAAAGCAAGATCGCGGCGCATGCTGCCCGTCTGATCCTGAAATATGAGATTCCCGGCTGAGTGCTGACGCATCAGGGGCAAATCGAGTTGCTCCGCCAACTGAAGCATTCTTTGATTATGCGGCCAGATCCATGCGGGGCCAAGGTCATAGCGTAGATCAGGCGACGAAGGCCCTGGCAGAGACCGGATGCGTCCACCAGCCGTCTTGCTTGCTTCAAACACCCTTGCGTCGATGCCTAAGCTCGAAAGCAGAGCTGCCGTGGCCAATCCGCAGAGACCTGCCCCGATGATAGCAATGTCTGTCGAGTGTTCGGACATCAGCGGCACCTATTGTGCGAGTATAAAAAAATGCCCACAAACAAACCACTCGCGTTCAGCGTCAATATGGATCGCGTGATTGTTCAATCCAGTCTTTGTCAGATCTTCACATGGGAAAAGAGCTCGCAATATGGCGTAGTTAATAATTTGTACCCAGAGCAGAAACAATTTGCTTAAAGCCCTTAGCGCCAATTTTGGGAATTGTCCCTAGGGTGCCTTTAACGCCACACAGTTGGCGATGGTACTGCAGGGGAAAGAGTGGATATGTCTCAAACAGCGTCACAGTTTGAAACACTTATAAATGCGTCTCACACGGAATTCGGTGAAACTCAAGGCCGGGTGGCTGAAAGCCACTTTTATCCGATCATGGGAAAGAACGTCAGCATACAGGCCATCGTCGAAGGGTCTTTGCTTGCCCAGATCGAACTGGACCCGATCCCGGAATACGGCATCTTCGCTGACTAGTTCAGCTGATCCGACATTGTTTCGGTCTGCTTCGAACAAAAAGAAACCGCTCCGAAGGTGTCGCAGCGGTTTTCTTTTTTGGCTTGTCAGAGAAGCCTAGGTTTGTTTTTGACGCTCAATGAGATCAAGAACACCGACCATTACGACGGCATAAAGCACGTGGCCAACCAGGGCGACCCAAGTGATGCCGGTAAAATTCAAAAAGAATGGCAAACCGGCAATTGCTGTTATACCGCCAATGGCAAAGACCCATAGCCCAACACCGTAGATCGCGGCTGGCAGAAGCCAATGCGTGTCGCCGACAACACGTTGCCAGATCGGTGCGAAAACGTACATCCAGCCGATCGGATAGCCGACAAGGCCGACCAGATAGAAGTGAACAAAATACCCTGCAAAGGCGTTGCTGGGCAGGCCGAGACTTGCCAGAAGGCTTTGTGCCAGGCCGTGAGGTGAGAGATTGGCAAAACCCAAACCCGGGCTGATGACCTGCCCCCAAAGATCAAAAGTAATGGTGGCGAAAAAGCCTGAAATGAACATCAGGCCTATGGTGCTGACCGAAACAGCTGGTGCGGCTGCGGTCAGATGTCTATCTGCTGTTAGTGTTGTCATGATTTCTGCGCTCCCAAATCCGATTGCGATAGACCTCATGTGGGAGCGATATCGTCGGCATTGAAATCAAGGTGTTCCACGCTTCCGTGACTTGATTTCCCTCGAAAAATCAATGCGTTTTATGTGAGGCCGCTTCACGGAAGCTTGGACTGCCAAGGTGTGCATCACTTGCAATGACAGGGGCGTGAGCTGCCGTGAAGCCGATCAGACCTGCAAACGACGCTACCGGACCATAATTGTCAGGATTTTTCGTCCGTTCTGGCCTGGTTTTGGACCCAGGATGGACGCTTCAAAGCGTGTATCAGGATCGGCAGGCCAATGAAGATTACAAACCCTGCCGTTACCACACCGACATAGGTCGCCGGACTTCCGACGGGCAGCTGGCTTGGAGGGAAGAACGAAGTAATAAACGCGAACGCAACTCCGGCAAAGCCGATCCCAGCTACAGCGATCAATCCGCCGAGGCCACCGGGCACTTTATAACTGCGTTCTGCGTCCGGCCGTGTCAGTCGTAGGCGAACAGCGGCCGCGTACATCATCATATACATCACCAGATAAAGTGTGATCGTCATTGCCGACAGCAGGAAGAAGGCGACGGAGACATTTTTCAAGACGAAGTAGAGCAGTGCCAGCACCGTAACGATGCCGCCTTGAATTAGCAGAATCGTTATCTGCACTCCGTTCTTGTTGGTCCGCGCAAGGAAAGGCGGCAACTCGCCGTCACGAGCGGTTCGGAGAAGACCGCGGCTTGGTCCGGTGATCCACGACATCACTCCGGCAAGCGCGCCAAGAGCGATCAACAGGGCAAGGATCGGCACGAGCCAGCTGAGGCCGAATTCTTTCAGCGCGATCTGCAAGGCCTGCATCGGACCTTGGTCGAGGGCAATCTCATTTGCAGGAACAATGGATGCAAGCGCCAGCGAGCCCAAGAGGAACAGTGCGACGATGATTACCACCGACAGAAGGATGGCTTTCGGGAAGTCCCGCACCGGGTTCTTGAGTTCGTTGGCGTGAACGGCATGAACCTCAACACCGGCAAACAGGAGTACAATGCCGCCGAGAAACGCCAGGGATGACAAGCCGGTGATATGTGGAAAGAACCGCAAATGCGCATCGCCGCCGGTCACTGATGTGCTGTCCAGGAAGGCCATCGTTTGCCCATCCGCAATCCAGGCTGCACCGAGTGCGATGATCAGAAGACCGGGGACCACGGTCCCGAGCAGAAAACCAGTGGACGTAAACCGGGCCGCTGCGCTGGTGCCGGTCAGCGCAATAAGGGTTGCAAGCCAATAGGCCGCGATGATGACCGAGCCGGTATAGATACCATCATCGGCAAGCTCCGGTCGCCCGATGACATAGGCAAGGGACGCAGCGGCGAAGGCAAGTACGGTCGGGTACCAGACTACGTTTTGGATCCATTGCAGCCAGATGGCGACAAAACCCGCCCGGGCGCCAAACGGGGCTTTCACCCAATCGTAGATACCGCCGGTTGAATGGGCGAACATGCCGCCAAGTTCGGCAGCGACCAAAGCGGCTGGTATCAGGAAAATGAAGGCGGCGAAGCCGATGTAGAACAGCAGCGTCGTACCTTCAACGGCCATCAACGGCAGGCCGCGCAGGCTGACTACGGCAGCGACTGTCATCATGGCAAGACCGAGAACGGTGATTTTTCCGGTCGCTGAGGTGTCCTTGGCCGGACGCTCCGCGCTAGCCTGAGCGGGATCTGACATTGGTTTATCGTCCGTGGTGGAAGGAGGCTTTGGCTTCCCGGTTGCTCATCGGATTCCGATCCAGGAATTCGATCGTCCGGCTCATGTCCTCGATCAACAGTTCCATGAGATCGCGGCCGATCCCATGGCGGACCATGACCCGCTGGACAATGAGGTTATGCCGGTTTGCTGGAAGCGGATAAGAGGCAATTTGCCAACCGCGCATGCGCAACCGCTCCGACACGTCGTACAGCGTGTAGCCGCGGTCTGTGCTGTTCTTCAGGGAATAACAGACAGCCGGCAGACCTCCATCGCCGTTGTAGAGCATGTTGAAATGCCCGGTCTTTTCCAGTTCAGTTGCCAAATACTGCGCCGTGTCGGCACAGGCGCCTTGTACGTCGGTATACCCTTTCCGGCCGAGACGCAGGAACTGGTAGTACTGCGCCACGATCTCGCCAGCGGGCCGGGAAAAGTTGAGCGCAAATGTTGGCACCTGGCCGCCCAGATAGTCGACGTTGAAAATCAACTCTTCCGGTAAGTCTTCCGGTTCCCGCCAGATCGCCCAGCCGACGCCGAGCGGTGACAAGCCATACTTATGGCCGGATGCGTTGATTGATTTCACACGGGGCAACCGGAAATCCCAAACAACGTCCTCGTGCAGGAACGGCGCAATGAACCCGCCAGAGGCTGCGTCCACATGGATCGGGATATCAAGGCCGCGTTCAGCTTCGATCCGATCGAGTTCTTTCGAGAGCGCTTCCACCGGTTCATAAACGCCGGTGAAGGTGACGCCGAGGGTCGGAACGACGCCGATGGTGTTTTCATCGACTGCCTCAGCCACTTGTTCAGCGGTCATGCAAAGCTCTCCGTCAAGGATCGGGAGTTCCCGCAATTCGACATCGAAGTAGCGCGCAAACTTGTGCCAGCAGATTTGTACCGGGCCGCAAATCAAGTTGGGTTTGTCGGCCGGTTGGCCGGCGGCTTCCTTGCGCTTGCGCCATTTCCACTTGAGAGCAAGGCCGCCCAGCATCGCAGCTTCAGAAGACCCGGTCGTTGAACATCCAAGCGTGGTTTTTGCGTCCGGGGCATTCCACAGATCGGCAAGAATGTGGACGCAGCGGTGCTCGATCTCCGCCGTCTGCGGGTACTCGTCCTGGTCGATCATGTTCTTGTCGACACAGTCCTGCATGAGCTGCTGGGCTTGAGGGGGCACATAGGTTGTGCAGAAGGTCGCCAGGTTTTGGCGAGAGTTGCCATCAAGCAGCAATTCGTCGTGGATCAGATTGTAAACCGTATCGGGGAGCGAAGAGTTCTCCGGCATCCGGAACTTTGGCAACGGCTGTTCAGACAAATCGCGGGCATAAAGGTCAAAAACGTCGTCCCGCCGGCCGGGTTTGGATTGATGCAATGCCACTGGAAACCTCCCTGTGAATACAGGCGTGTTATGGATATCCCATACGACCATAGAATTCAGATGATGTGCAATGCCTACCCTGGGCAGTGCATGCTTTCCTGTGACCCGCGTCACAAGCGGTCCATTCAGTGGTAGCCGCTGAGGAATCCATCGATGCGAAAAAAGAAAACGCCCCGGACAGCCACCCGGAGCGCTTGATTGAGCAGAGGAATTTCTCGGTTGGCGAGTGGCCTAGGTCAGCCTTTGGCCTTGCAGACCAGCAGTGTGCTGTTGCACCAGCCGCGCAGGCCCGGCAAGCGGCCAAGGGTCCGGGTCAATCCGATTTCCGCTGGTTTCAGCGGACCCCACTCGAAGGTCTTGGAACGCAGGTGATGGAACAGTTTCCCATGCCGGTTATTTTCCTTGTACCAAGGGCTGAACATGGGAGTGTAAGGCAGGACGCTGAGGTAACCGATGCCATGGACTTCTTCGATATCGGCGGCCTTCTCGACGATATTCATCCACTCTTTGAGTGTGAAGCGGACATGGTGCTCCGGATAGTGCAGGTGGCCGAATCTCAACCGGTCGAGCCGGTAGAGCTGCGGCACGACCGCAAGCACCAGACCACCCGGTGCGACCACTTCGCAGCATTGGCGCATGGTGGATTCAATCGCCTCGGCCTTGCCAGGAAGGTGCTCCAGAACATCCAGTAGAGTAATGACATCCGGGCGCCAGGGCAGGTCTTCCTTTCGCTCTGACAGTTTCGTGGCGTCGAGCACGATGTCCGGCTGGAAAGCGGCTTCGTAGTCGGCGCCGCAATATTCAAATTCCAGCCCGGTTGCGGCCAGATATTCCTTGGAGATCGAAGTCGAGCAGCCGATATCCAGGATCTTTGGTGTTTCCGTGCGGCCTTTGGCCCAAGATTTGATTTTCCGCGAAACCGTGTCGAATTTCACGGTTCCGTAGAGATTTTGCTTTGAGTTCGACAGCTTCTTCACAAGGTACTGTGAGTGTACTGTCAACTCGTTGGTTGTATCGGTCATAGCTGGTCCCTCTGCTCAATCCACAGCTGTGTACACAACGCCTCGCTGGCTGGCGTGATGCGATGAATTCCCGGCTCGTACGGATAAAAGGTGATGTCCGACATCAGGACGATGAGTTCGCCCAGGATGAGTTCGACGATCTCATCGGCAACGCTGCCGGATCCCGGAATGAAGTTCGCCGGATAGCCGTCGTTAACGAGGCAAATCTGACGCTCGCCGTGTCCAATGTCGTTCTGGAAATGGAAGGCCCGGATTGATGCATGAATAACGGCGCTTGGCGCGGTTTCCAGATAATCGACATCGATCTCAATGCGCCGGGAACTGGCGCTTGCGACCATGCAACCGTTGCGCAATTGGCGCAGCACCTGTTCCGTGATCGACAATCTGCCAGCTGCGCCGACGATCAGATCGCACTTGTCCAAATCCCTTGGTGACATGTGCGCCTGAAGACCGGAGAGACGCGCTTCTGCCACCTTGAGTGGATCGGTGTCGATCACCATCGGAATGACATCAAGGCGGCGGAACGCATGGGCAACACCGGAGCCGATCCATCCCGCCCCAAAGACGGCCGCATGCCGTCCGGCAAGAGAATTGCCAAGATCCCTGGAAAGACCGTCCAGGCAGCGCACAATGGTTTCACCACATCGTTTGGCTTCCAGCCGCTTCAGTTCGCTGTCGGCGCAATGCAGCACTGGCACTTTCAAGTTGAGCTGTTCGGCCCGCCACACACCTTGTTTGGTGATCTCGACGACGCCCTCAACAAGGTCCAACTGATCGGCGAAACGTTCATGAAGCAGTTCAACGACATAGCCGCCAACTTCCTGGATCACCAGTTTCTGACCAGATGAGCGGCACTGCAGAAAACTTTTCTGGATGGCTGCGGCAAGCGTTTCCTTGAAATCGTCCTCGGTCTTCGGGCAATTCACGATGGAGCCATAACGCGATTGCCATTTCGTGCGTGTCGCGTCGCTGCCGGAAGAATATGGAATGCCGATGATGGCATCGAAATCCATGATCCCAGCCAAGGCATCAATCATCCGCATGGTGTCGTCGAACAGATGCGCGACCAGCATGAAGCGATGCGTTTCTGCCTGGCACAGGTCGAGGCGTTCGACCAGCGCCGGAAGATAATTCGCCCGGCGCACATAATCAGCGCTGGCGCCAAGAGCCATATTGTTTAACGGTGTCATTCACAAAGTGTCCTTTGTTAACGAATTATTAAGAACTGGCCATGCAGCAGAAGACAAGCAGGGGTTGCCAAAAATCTTGGTATAAACCGGATTTATGGTTAACCCGCTTTTGTGATAACTCGATTACTCTGAGTTGAGACCTTGGCTAGTACACTGAAAACCCGTTCAGATTCTCATTTGAGTTCGCTCCGTTGCCAACAATTAGTCCACAGCTTGTTCACAACAGATCTTGTGAGGATTGATTGCCAATCCGGGCGGTGAATTCCGAAACAGGGCAAAAGTATTCAAGTTTTATGTAATATTTACAAGGGCAAATATGCGGCACGCAGAGGAATGCCGAAGTCTGTTTAGCCGGCAAATTGGGCCGCTCGGCAGACTTGCCCGGCCCGAGCTGCCTAAATTCACGAGCCACCCGCATATTCAAGCCACATTTCCTCCGCCGAAAAATCATCTGGTGTTCGAACAATGCGCTGATTGTTCCGGTTTGATCAGTTTCGTGGGCAACCTTTTGGCAGAGGATTGCAGAAAATGGCGAACGCAACATCGGCACCAGCCGCAGAAGATGAAAACGGATCTTCCCGGAACCGACAGTCACCGAAACTACCAGCAGTCTTGAAGTCGCCCGCGGTCAAGGTTTTTCTGATTGGTTTCCTGACCATTCTTCTTCTTATTCCAACGACGTTTGTTTGGTTGCTCCTGGAAGAGCGTGCCGACCGCGCCAAGGGCGTTGCGGCGGATATCGCAAGGTCCTGGGGTGGGACGCAGTCGATCAATGGTCCTTATCTTGCTATTCCATTCACGGAGACCGTTGTTTCCGGAGAAGGCGAGAAGCGGCAGCGGACCGTCCATCATAGAACGGTGGTGTTGTTTCCCGAGCGTCTGGAATTGAAAGGAGACATAGGCGTCGAAGAACGCCGCAAGTCAATCTACTCATTGCCTGTTTATAGTGGTCAGATGTCCATGGAAGGCCGATTTGCCGCGCCGCCCTCCGGCATCTTTGAACCGAAAGACGGCGGCACGATCAAGATCGCAACCAACAAGGCCATGGTTGTCGTTGGCATATCGGATGTCCGCGCGCTGCGAAGCGAAGTCGCTATCCGCCTCAACAACGCACAAACTGTGCAGTTTGAGCCAGGCCTTGGTGTGTTGGCTAAGCACAGCGGTTCCGGTATCAACGCACCAATCGCAGCTGATATCTGGCAAAGAGGCTTTTCCTTTGATTTGGCCATGCATCTGAAGGGCTCATCAGCCCTTTTTGCAGCACCGGCCGGGCAGACGACACTGGTCACTCTCCAGTCCGATTGGCCTCATCCAGGGTTTACAGGAGCTTTCCTGCCTGAACAGCGTTCAATCACGGACAGCGGGTTTACCGCAAACTGGACCATCCCTTATCTGGCCCGGGGCATTCCCAAGACGATGGAGGTCGACAGTTTGCCGCTGTCCGGCAAATTAATGGGCGTGAAGTTTGTCGAGCCGGTCAACTTCTATCAGACGATTTCAAGGTCACTGAAATACGCCATCGGTTTCATCAGCCTGACTTTTCTAGCGGTTTTCGTTTTGGAGATGCGATCGGGCTGGCAATTTCACTGGATACAATATGGGTTGGTTGGCTGTGCGCTGATCATCTTCTACGTGATGCTGTTGGCCTTCGCTGAGCATATTGGTTACGGGCGCGCCTACCTGGTCGCTGCAGGTTCAGCGACGCTATTGAACGCCATCTACGTTGGGACCTCGTTGAAAAGCCGAATTGCAGGATTTGTGATCGCGGCTGTCCTGACTGGTATCTTCGCGACCCTGTACGCTTTGATGCGGGAACAGGACTATGCCTTGCTGATCGGATCTGTGATCGCATTTGCAGCTATTGCCGTGACCATGTTCGTCACGCAAAGGATCGACTGGTCGGGGCTGGACGCACCGCGCCCACAAGCTCACCGTCAGACTGTCTAGCAAGATAAATGTGATACCTGTCAAGTGGGGTGGCGATCCATCTGGCGGGGGTATTGCGCAGGTCAGAAACAACGTGAGTCACACATCCCTCACGGGCTTGTGCGGGAAAGACAATGGAGTTGAATTGCCTCCAGCTGCAGATGCGTTAGCTCTGATACCAACATACGGAGGATTTCTCATGAAGCGTCTTGCCCCGCTCGCCCTTGCAACTCTAATGACTGGTGCCGCCTACACGGTTCCGGCAAACGCCGAGACGGCGGTATTTGCTGGCGGCTGTTTCTGGTGTGTAGAATCAGATCTGGAACAGCTTCCGGGCGTTCGCGATGTGGTGTCCGGTTATGCTGGCGGAACCACGCAAAATCCGACCTACAAGAACTACGAACGTGGTGGTCACCGCGAAGTCGTTCAGGTCGATTTTGACGAGACCAAGATCAGCTATGGCGAACTCCTGGCAATTTTCCTGAGAACGGTTGATGTGACCGACAGCGGCGGGCAATTCTGTGATCGGGGTTTCGGGTATTCGACTGCGATCCATCCCTTGAGCGACGCACAGGAAAAAGCGGCGAAGCAGGAAGTGGCAAAAGCGGAAAAGGCGCTGGGCCGCAAAGTGGTGACCCCGATTGAAGACGCTGCGATCTTCTGGCCGGCCGAGGACTATCACCAGGGCTATTACAAAAGCAATCAACGCACCTTGACCCGGTTCGGCTATGTGACCCGTGCCGATGCCTACAAAGGCTACCGAAAGGCGTGTGGCCGGGATGCGCGCGTAAAGCAAGTGTGGGGTTCTGAAGCCTTCAAGGGGCTTCCGCAAGCCGGATCCTGATCAAGCTTCGATCTGCTCAAGTCTGGAGGTTGGCTTAAACACCGGCCTCGAAGGCTTCCACCAGATCCAGAACGGCTTCGCCATACTTGTCCAGTTTTGATTGGCCAATGCCGGAGACCGACAGAAGGCCGTCGGGCGTAATCGGGCGAGCTGCAGCGATCCCGGCAAGAGTGGCGTCGGGAAACACCACATAAGGCGGTACGCTCTGATCCCGGGCAATTTGGGTGCGCAACCGGCGGAGCCGATCAAACAGCAACCGGTCTTCCTGGTCCAGCTCATCCGCCAGAGAGGCAGCCCGCGATGTCCGGGTGTTCTTGAGGCCAGAGGCGCTGCGGTCTTTGCGCAGACGAATCCTCTCTTCACCCCGCAGAACCGGCCGCGCCTTTTCGGTCAAGACCAATGCGCCATATTGCGCGTGGTCAACGTCGACATATCCGGCAGCAACGATCTGCCGTGTGATCGACTGCCAAGTTTTGAGCGCGTGATCCTGGCCGATACCGAACACGGAGAGACTGTCGTGGCCGAAGCGGGCGGACTTCTCGCTGGTCTTGCCCAGTAGAACATCGATCACATGTCCGGTGCCGAAGCGCTGGCCGGTCCGGTATATCGCCGACATGAGTTTTTGAGCGGGTTCCGTGCCATCCCATGTTTCCACGGGCGACAGACAGGTGTCGCAGTTTCCGCAAGGTTCTGGATAGGTCTCACCGAAATGGGCAAGCAAGGCCTGGCGCCGGCAGCCCGCCGTTTCGCAAATCCCGAGAAGTGCGTTGAGCTTGGCATTTTCCGCGCGTTTGACCTCGTCCGGGGCATCGCCCTCCGCAATCATTCGCCGGCGTTGCACGAGATCCGCCATACCATACGCCATGAAGGCTTCGGATGGAGCACCATCCCGCCCGGCGCGGCCTGTCTCCTGATAATAGGCCTCGACAGATGAAGGCAGGTCCAAGTGGGCCACGTAGCGCACATCCGGCTTGTCGATCCCCATACCGAAGGCCACCGTGGCCACCAGGCAAAGGTCCTCCTCCAGCAAAAACGCGTCCTGATTGGCTGCCCGCTGTTCTGCAGGCAAACCCGCATGATAGGGCAGTGCACGAATGCCCTTGGCATTTAGCCACTCGGCGATGTCCTCGACCTTCGCCCGGGAGAGGCAATAGACGATGCCGCACTCGCCCTTGTGCTTCTTCAGGAAATCCAGAAGCTGCTGGCGCTGGTTGTTCCGTTCAACGATCTCATAGCGGATGTTGGGCCGGTCGAAACTGGTCGAAAAAACTTCCGCCTCATCCAGCTTCAGCCGTGCCTGAATGTCTTTCTGGGTGTGCGGATCGGCTGTCGCGGTCAGCGCCACACGGGGCACGCCCGGATAGCGTTCCGCCAGGGTGGAGAGGCTTAAATATTCAGGGCGGAAATCGTGGCCCCATTGGCTCACGCAATGCGCCTCGTCAATGGCAAAGAGCGCAATGTCGAGCGTATCGAGGAGCTTGCGAAAGCTCTCACTGCTGAGCCGTTCCGGCGTAACGTACAAGAGATCAATTTGTCCACGTTGCAATTCCAGACGTAAATCTGCTTGTTCGCCAGGCGTGAGCGTGGAATTCAAGGCTGCTGCGTTAACGCCGGCGGCTGTCAACGCGCCGACCTGGTCCTTCATCAGCGCAATGAGCGGGGAGACAACTATCCCGACACCGCGGCGACAAAGCGCCGGGATTTGGTAACAAAGCGACTTGCCGGCACCTGTTGGAAAAAGCACGACTGCATCCCGGCCATCGACAAGCGACTGGATGACCGCCTGTTGCTTGCCCCGGAAATCACTGAAGCCGAAGACTTTCTGCAGCACAGCCAAAGGGCGCGCCTCGCCGGTCACTGGCGGTGCAAGCGTGGCCTGAATCGGGTTGGGTTCCTCTGCGGCGAGCGCAGGTGAAGCGGACATGTTCGAATGATTCTCCTGAACTCATCGCACCATGTCTTATTCGCTGCCCGGAGGCAATTCAGGCTTGTGGACGAAATGCGGCGGCCAACAACAATTGCCCGGCCGCCACACCTCCAGTTTCGTGTCAGGCAGCGGATTGGCTGAGGGCCGACTGAACGAATGCAGCGAGGGGCAGAGGCGGATGCCCGATCAACTGTTCCAAATCATCGCTGGACGTCTCAAGGGCCCCGTGTGCCGCAGCTGCGTCGGCATCGGCTAAAGCGTTGGCGATTCCGCCGGGCAATCCTGCGGCAGTGAGTGCGGCAGCGTAAGCGGATTGCTCCATGTTCCGGAAAGCGATGGTGCGGCCGGCCTGCCGGGATACTTCAGCCGCAAGCTCTGCTGCGGTGAAACCGCTGCCACCCAGTTCAAAAACGCGGGTGGAGGTATCTTGCCCGGTGAGGACAGAAGCGGCTGCCTCGGCATAGTCCTGTCTGCTGGCTGCTGAAATGCGTCCTTCGCCGGATGCTCCGGCAACAGCCCCTTGTGCCAGCGCTGCGGCCACGGCACCGCTGTAATTCTCAAGATACCAGCCATTGCGCAGGATGGCATGGGCAATGCCAGAGGCTTTCAGGAGGGCTTCGGTTTCAACATGCTCTGCGGCCAGGATCATCTTGGAGCGGCCGGCATTCAGCAGGCTTGTATAGACAATGAAGGATACGCCGGCCCGTTTTGCCGCTTCAATAATGTTGCCGTGCTGGCGGGTCCGCGATCCGACTTCACTTCCGGAGATCAGCAGTAGGCGGTCGACGCCCTGAAGGGCCGCGGCAAGCGTCTCCGGCGCATTGTAATCAGCATGCACAATGCTGACCGTGGTGCTGGCAAGATCTGCTGCCTTTTCCGGAGAGCGGACAAGGGCCCTGATGGCGGGCGTGTTCTGACGGGAGAGGTGTTTGAGGACAAGCCGTCCAAGTTGGCCGTTCGCGCCTGTGATTGCAATCATATCTGGTCTCCTGTTTTGCGATACAGGCCACCTGAATTCACCCATTTGAGAGGCGTATCCGGCCTGTTGCAAACGGATATGGCTTGTGAACAAACTTTTAGTAAGTACATACAAAAAGGTAAGTATGAAGTTTTTCACCGGAGCCGGAAAATGATGGAAAAACGGGATCGAAGGCGGGATGGCACTCAGCCAAAGCTTGAGGGGGAAACAGCCGCCGATCCGGAACCTTATGCAAATATTGCCGGAGAGCCGCTGTCTGAGCTCGTGCGCCGCGGAGAGCTATTCAACGTCAACTGTCCCTCGCGGGCTATCCTGAAGCACTTGACCAGCCGGTGGGGCTGTCTCGTGCTGATTGCCCTGTTGGACAGTGAATACAGGTTTGCAGAATTACGCCGCAAAGTGGGTGGAGTCAGCGAAAAGATGCTGGCTCAAACGTTGCAGACGCTGGAGGCCGACGGGTTCCTGAACCGGATTTCCTATCCGGTCGTTCCACCACATGTGGAGTATTCCCTGACACCACTGGGCCAGGAAGCGGCGGAAAAGGTGCGCGACTTTGCGGACTGGATCGAGGTGAATATCGGCCGGATTTTGAAGGCGGGCAAAAACAGTTAGCGGGGGATTTCGCAAACCGGAGTGCTCAGAATTCCGCGTCCGGGTCACTCGCCAGGGTTTCTGCGCAATGGATGCGCATTTGCTCGGTCAGCTCTGTCAGGTCGCCGTCCAGCCGTTCCGGGCGGATCGGCTTGCCGAAGTGCACCCGGAACTCGGCATTTTTCTTGTTCAACAGTTCGTTGAAAACGGTCATGTCGCGCAGTTCTGTCGAGACTCGGGCCAGGAAATAAAACAGCCCGGAATTCCGCCCGCCCATATGCATGGGAATGATCGGCGCCTTGTTCTTGCGCGCAAGAGCCAACGCAGACGTCATCCATGGGCGCTCGGTCAACTTGCCCTCATGCCAATAGGCAAGACGCCCGGACGGGAACAGGACAACGACGCGCTCCTTGGAGAAGGCGGATGACGCTATTTTAAGCGTTTCCTTCGACTTTTCACGACTTTTGAAGTCTGCCCGCCACTCAACCGGAATGATCATGTCCGCAAGCTGCGGATTGATGCGGATCGCGTCCCGATTGGCGAAGATTGCCAGGTCTTCACGCCGCTCCTTGATGGCATCGAACAACACAACACCATCGGCAATACCTGTGGGGTGGTTTGATACCAGGACGACCGGGCCGTCCGTTGGAACGCGGTCCAGGCCGAGGGTAGTGACGTTCAATTGCAACAAATCGCTGAGGTGCCGGAAAACGTCCACCGCGCTCATGTGATCGATGGTGTTGGCCATTTCGACGGCTGACCGATAGCGCAGGATCTTGAAGGCAAACGGACGGATGAGGGGCCACCAGGGGCTCGCCATCACCTGTTTGCCGCGTTCTGAGATCAGCACGTCCACTATATGAGGATCGGCGGGCAGGCGCGCCGCCACCGCTTCATTTTCATGACGGGTGGGAAGCGTGGTGGTCGTCTGGTCTGTCGTCCGCACTCTTTAACCCCTGCCGGTTTCGATGCTCGATCCACACTGCCATGGTTAGCGAAAGCAGTCCGGCCTTGCAAATGTTCAAAATAGAATTGGTTTTTTAAATGTCAGGCTGTTGCGTTTTAGCTCCACACGGGGCTTGTGAATATTGCGACGCAGGTCAGGAAGCCTGCGGTCCAAGCCAGCGAACGCGGAGTGGCGCGATCCGTCCAGTAGCAGGCCACATAGATCACCCGCAGCATCACAAATAGGACAGCCAGCTGGTTGATCCAGTAGTCGGACCCGCCTTGACCAATCCCAACGATGACAGAGACGGCAAAAAGGGGAAAAGCTTCAAAGCCGTTCGCCTGAGCAGCCTGTGCCCGCGCCCGGAACCCCTCGCGCCAATAACCTGGATCGCGCGGATTGGCGTTATCGAAGTCCTTGTTCAGCTTTGCCGGGAATGCCGAAAGGATCGGAAGAATGGCGGCGGCAAGGATGCACCAGATGGCAAGCGGCACAGTTATCTCCATGGCGTCGAGATTGAGGTGCGCCTTCATTCGCATGCAAATTGAGTGATATCAACGCCAATCGCGCGGCTGCGTCTTTAAGTATCCATCCGTCAGAAAAACAGCGGAGGCGAGAACATGTCCGTCAGCGATTGGCAGTCCTTTATTTCACAGACCGACAAGAGAATGGCAGATCTCCGAAGTGGCATCCCCGGTGTCACCAAAGGGTTTCACGACGTTGCTCGCTCGGCCATCAGTCCGGGTGCCCTGGATTCGAAGACCAAAGAGTTGATTGCTCTGGCGATTGGCATTGCGGCGCGTTGCGACGGTTGCCTTGCCTACCACTCCAAGGCGGCCGCAAAATATGGTGCAAGCCGGGAAGAGATCATGGAAACGATTGGTGTCGCGGTTTATATGGGCGGTGGCCCGTCGATGATCTATGGAGCCGAAGCGTTGGCGGCGTTCGATGCGTTTTCCGGACATGGCGCTTCTGAGGCGCAAGACCCTAAGTAGTATTCAGAGGATTGGCTGTTTATCCGCCGAGAATCTTGGGTACAGCCTTAAACTGTCATAATAGGGTCTGAACCTTTGGCTATGGCATCCGCGAAATTGGGAAACATGCCCCAACGTCGCAAGAGGATTCCCTGTGCCAAAAACCACCGTGTTGTTTGTGTGCCCCGACAACAGTTTGCTCGGGCCGATGGCCGAAGCCTGCCTCAACGCCAGAGGCAGCGGCCTTATGAGGGCTTTCTCCGCAGGCCTTCAGCCTGCGGCGCAGATCAGCAAAAATGTCAGCCGCCTTTTGTCGGAACATGGCGTGAGCGCGCAAGGCCTTTCGCCGAAATCCATTGATGTGTTTTTGATGCCATATGCGATCGTGCCGGATCGGATCATTTATCTGAGCGACGTAAAGGCGATCCTTCAACCGTCGTCCTGGAAGGGGACAACATCAAGCCATTGGTGGAGCGTGACGGATGGCGGCGCCTTGAGTGATGATTTTGCGGCCTGTTCTGGTTACCTTAAACGTATCTGGCAAGCGATTGACGGCCTGATTGATCCGTCCGTCCCATCGGAGCTTTCCACTGGCAACAAGGTTGCCTGACGGAAATTTGTAGAGTTTCCGCGGGAGCCTTTGGATTTTCGCCAAATTGTAGGCTAAGAGTGGCGGCATATTGGGACGTCATTCAGGGACTGATTCGTTATGAAGCGTGCGGCAAACTTGGGTTTGGTTGTGGGGTTGGTGATTCTCGCTGCGGGATGCCAGAGGCTTTCCGGCGGACCGAATTATGCTGCTCCGTTGCCCGCCACGCCGACGACGCCGGTCAACTCCGGTGCTTTGCAGCCGCTTGACCCTGCAGTCCCGGGAACTGAAACCGCGACAGCCGGGCTTGATGGAACCGCACCCACAACCGACGGTGCCGTGGCAGCCGTGACACCTCCTGCGAACGCTCAACAAGTAGGCCGTACCGACCTCCTCGGCGGCTGGAAATTGGCCTCTGGCGCCGACAATTGCATGGCATTCATGACCTTGACGACCTGGTCTGGTGGCTACCGTGCAAATACCAGAGGTTGTGCGACGCCTGTGCTGACCGGAATTTCCGCATGGGATCTGAATGGCAATCAGGTGGTCTTGAAGGACGGGAGTGGGCAAACTGTTGCGCAGCTCTACTCCAGCCAATCCGGGCGGTTTGACGGCCAGACGGCTACTGGAGTGCCGGTCTCTCTTTACCGTTAACAGCCCTCAGTATTTTTTCTGGACAATACGCGCAATGCGTGTATTTTTGCATAGTCAACTAAGGACTGTGCAAATGTCAAAATATGAACCTTTGCGGGAACACTTGGCCAGAATGGACGACGTGGTGTGGGCCGCGAAGCTGGACGAGGTCGAGGAGATCATCGGATCAAACCTGCCGCGCAGTGCCAGAGAGCATCGCACCTGGTGGGCCAATTCCGGCGGTAGTCTGGTGCATCAAAATGCTTGGCTGGATGCTGGATGGCGTGTCGAGCGAACGGACCTGAACCGGGACGTCATCATATTCCGGCGCCTCCGGATCGGGGGAACCAGCATCGCAGCTCAGAGCCAGCGCGCGCAAAAGGATGTTCGAAACCCTCAGCGCGCTGCTGAAAAGCGTTTGACCCGGGAAATGGCCTCCTTGCGGCAGCCGGCGACGGTGACCCTGCGGACCGAGTGGACAACACTTGGCGACGTCCAAAAGACGCCCTGTTCAAATTCAACGATCCCGAGGGACGCCGGCGTCGTGCGTTTCGCTGCCATGGATGGGGAAGAAGTCAGGACCGTGATCGTTGCAACGCCATCGATCCAAAAACTGTACCGCGCTCTTCGTTTGGAGATGAAGGGCATGTCCGGTTCCGATGAAGATTTGCCAGCACTTAAACTCATTAGCAAATCCGGATTTGACCCCAGGCAGCCAATTGAGTGCGATGTTGTGAAGTCTGGAAATGCGTGGCTGCTCACCGATGGGCGCGGTCGCAAAGCCAAAATGGATGACAAGACAGAATGTCATCTCGTGGCGCAACTCCTTTACGTGCAAGAGCTTCAATCTGGCCGGACGAGCAAGCTTTTGCAGGTTTGACGGGGCCGCCGCACCCTGCCACTTCCTCCAAATTTTCTCAGGGTGGTCCTCTCCAGCGTCTGCTGGAGAGGATTTTTGTTTCTCACACCAGTCGTTGGCTGACGAATGACAGAGATCGGGAGTTTTGATTGATTTAAAGGCAAAACTCGCTTCGCGCCGTTCCTATTGGCAGTCCGGCAAAGGGGCATGTGCGAAAAGCCGTAACGCTTTTTGATAGCTTGCATCTGCGACGTTTTGACAGTATCCCCGCCCCCAAAAGGTCCCGCCTTACCCTCCATGGACTTGCAGGATGGAGCGCCGCACTTGAAGCTGGAATTGCCGGTCAACCGCGCCTTGGGCGCCCGCTACGATGCGCTTGTCGCATCTGGTGATATTTCTGAAGACCCCGTTCAGCGTGAAGCGGTCCGGCATCTCGATCTTCTTAACACCCGCCTTGGCGAGACGCGGCTGGCTTCGAAGAAGAGCTCGCTTGGCTGGCTGTTTGCCAAGAAAAAGAACCAGCTCTGGGCCTCCGTTCAGGGGCTTTATATGTGGGGCGGAGTTGGTCGGGGCAAAACCATGCTGATGGACCTCTTCTATGAGGTCACTGTGATCCGCCGCAAACGGCGCGTGCATTTTCATGAATTTATGGCCGATGTTCATGACCGGATTCATGCGCACCGGCAGGCGCACAAGCGTGGTGAAGTGAAGGGCGACGATCCGATCCCACCTGTGGCGGCGCAAATCGCCGAAGAGACCCGGCTCCTTCTCTTCGACGAATTTTCGGTGACTGACATCGCCGATGCGATGATCCTGGGACGGTTGTTCACGCAGCTGTTCGAGTTGGGGGTCATTGTTGTCGCCACCTCGAATGTGAACCCGGATCTCCTCTACAAGGATGGTTTGAACCGGCAGCTTTTCATGCCGTTTATTGGGCTTTTAAAGTCCAAAGTCAGCATCCTGCATTTGGATTCACCGACGGATTACAGGCTTGAAAAACTTGCAGGATCTCCTGTCTATTTGACGCCGCTTGGGGATGAGGCGCGCGCTCAGATGAACGATCTCTGGCAACGTCTGACCCACGGTATGCCGCCGCACAAGGAAGAGCTGGAAAACAAGGGCCGGAAGATCCCGGTTCCCTGCACAGCAGCTGGCGCGGCGCGGTTCACATTCGACGATTTGTGTATGCAGCCGCTGGGAGCAAGTGATTATCTGCGCATCGCGCATGCCTACAGCACACTGTTTCTTGACGATGTGCCGGTGCTGTCGAAAGCCCGGCGCAATGAAGCCAAGCGATTTATCACGCTGATCGACACGCTCTACGATAACGGCATCAAACTGATCATTTCTGCTGCGGCCGAGCCCGCCGATCTTTACATGTCGACAGACGGAACGGAGGCCTTTGAATTCGACCGGACGGCCTCGCGACTGATCGAGATGCGCTCAGAGGCCTATCTGGCGGGTGAACGGCGGGAAAGACACGCATAGGTACGCATTCCCTATAGGGGAGGAATGTGTGCGGGAAGAAATGAGAAAATTTGGTTTTGCTCGCGCAATATTCTTTTGGCGAGGTTGCGCGGGCGGAACAAAGGGAGTAGTGCCATCGTCAGTCATCGGCGGATGGCATGGAGTTCCATCTTACGTAAAGGGAAACTTTCGATATGGCGCGGAACAAGATTGCCTTGATCGGCTCGGGTCAGATTGGCGGCACGCTCGCTCACCTGGCAGGCTTGAAGGAACTGGGAGACATCGTCCTTTTCGACATCACGGAAGGCATGCCGCAAGGCAAGGCTCTAGATCTCGCAGAGTCCTCTCCGGTCGACGGTTTTGATGCCAAGCTGGCAGGAACCAACACCTACGAAGCCATCGAAGGCTCCGACGTTGTCATCGTCACTGCAGGCGTGCCGCGTAAGCCGGGCATGAGCCGCGACGATCTTCTGGAAATTAACCTGAAGGTTATGGAGCAGGTCGGCGCTGGCATCGCCAAATACGCGCCGAACGCGTTCGTCATCTGCATCACCAATCCGCTCGACGCGATGGTCTGGGCTCTGCAGAAGTTCTCCGGCCTGCCGAAGAACAAGGTCGTCGGCATGGCTGGCGTTCTGGACAGCGCCCGCTTCCGCTACTTCCTGGCCGACGAGTTCAACGTCTCCGTAGAAGACGTCACCGCATTCGTCCTCGGCGGTCACGGCGACACCATGGTGCCGCTGACCCGCTATTCCACCGTTGCAGGCATCCCGCTCACCGATCTAGTGAAAATGGGCTGGTGCACAGCCGAGCGTCTGGAAGAGATTGTTCAGCGCACCCGTGACGGCGGCGCAGAGATCGTTGGTCTCTTGAAAACCGGTTCCGCTTTCTACGCACCGGCAGCGTCCGCGATCCAGATGGCCGAGAGCTACCTTAAGGACAAGAAACGCGTTCTGCCATGTGCAGCTGCCCTCGACGGTCAGTATGGCCTGAAAGACACCTATGTCGGCGTTCCAGTCGTGATCGGCGCAGAGGGCGTTGAGCGCATCATCGAAATCGACCTGCAGGGCGACGAAAAAGGCGGCTTTGAAAAGTCGGTCGCTTCAGTCGATGGCCTTGTTGAGGCCTGCAAAAAGATCCAGCCGGCGCTCGCATAATAAAGCGCCTGCCGACGAGTTTTAGCGGCCGCCCCGTGTTGGGGCGGTCCTCCGACAACGGGGGAAACACATGAATATTCATGAATACCAGGCCAAAGCTGTACTGAAGGAATTCGGTGCGCCGGTGGCCGAGGGCGTTGCGATCTTTTCTGCCGATGAAGCAGAAGCCGCTGCCAAAAGCCTGCCGGGCCCGCTCTGGGTCGTCAAATCTCAGATCCACGCTGGTGGCCGCGGCAAGGGCAAGTTCAAGGAATTGGATGCAGAAGCCAAGGGCGGTGTCCGCCTCGCATTCTCTTTGGACGAAGTCAAAGCGCATGCAGCAGAAATGCTCGGCAACACGCTGGTGACCGCCCAGACCGGCGATGCCGGCAAGGTCGTCAACCGTCTCTACATCGAAGACGGCGCGGACATTGAGCGTGAGCTTTACCTCTCCATCCTCGTCGACCGCACCGTCGGCCGTCCGGCATTCGTTGTGTCCACCGAAGGCGGCATGGACATTGAAGCTGTCGCCGAAGAGACCCCGGAAAAGATCATCACGCTTCCGATTGATCCGGACACGGGTGTCACTGAGGCGGATGCTGCCAAGCTTTGCGATGCTCTGGAATTGACCGGCGCTGCACGCCAAGACGGCTTCAAGCTCTTCCCGATCCTGCACAAGGCGTTTGTCGAAAAAGACATGGCGCTTCTGGAAGTGAACCCGCTGATCGTCATGAAAGACGGCCAACTGCGCGTTCTCGATGCCAAAGTGTCCTTCGACGGCAACGCGTTGTTCCGCCACGACGACATCATGGCCCTGCGCGATGAGACCGAAGAAGACGCCAAGGAAATTGAAGCGTCCAAATACGATCTCGCATACGTTGCTCTCGACGGTGACATTGGCTGCATGGTCAACGGCGCCGGCCTTGCGATGGCGACTATGGACATCATCAAGCTCTATGGTGCAGAGCCTGCCAACTTCCTCGATGTTGGTGGTGGTGCAACCAAGGAGAAGGTGACGGCTGCGTTCAAGATCATCACGTCTGATCCGAACGTCAAAGGTATCCTGGTCAACATCTTCGGCGGCATCATGCGCTGCGACATCATCGCAGAAGGCGTTCTGGCTGCTGTCACTGAAGTCGGTCTTCAGGTGCCGCTCGTTGTGCGCCTTGAAGGTACGAACGTTGAGCTCGGCAAGAAGATCATTTCCGAAAGCGGAATGAACGTGATCGCCGCTGACGATCTCGACGACGCCGCCCAGAAAATCGTGAAAGCCGTTAAGGGGGGCGCGTAAATGTCGATCCTCGTCAATAAAGACACGAAAATTATTGTTCAGGGCCTGACCGGCAAAACCGGCACGTTCCATACGGAACAGGCGCTTGAATACTATGGCACCAAGATGGTCGCCGGTGTCCACCCAAAGAAGGGTGGCGAAAAATGGTCTGCCGGTGTTGAAGGCGCTGCCGAGCTGCCGATCTTTGCTTCCGTTGGCGAAGCCAAGGAAGCAACCGGTGCAGATGCATCCGTGATCTACGTTCCGCCGGCAGGCGCGGGCGCTGCGATCATCGAGGCGATCGATGCGGAAGTTCCGTTCATCGTCTGCATCACCGAAGGCATTCCGGTTGCCGATATGGTCAAGGTCAAGGCGAAGCTGGAGAAATCCAAGTCCCGTCTTCTGGGCCCGAATTGCCCGGGTATCCTGACCCCTGAAGAGTGCAAGATTGGCATCATGCCGGGCTCCATCTTCAAGAAGGGCTCCGTGGGTGTTGTATCGCGCTCCGGCACACTTACCTACGAGGCGGTCTTCCAGACCTCCAACGCAGGCCTCGGCCAGACAACGGCTGTCGGCATCGGCGGCGATCCGGTCAAAGGCACCGAGTTCATCGACGTCCTGGAAATGTTCTTGGCCGACGACGAAACACAGTCGATCATCATGATTGGTGAAATCGGTGGTTCTGCGGAAGAAGAAGCGGCTCAGTTCCTGAAGGACGAAGCCAAGAAGGGCCGCAAGAAGCCGATGGCTGGCTTCATTGCGGGCCGGACAGCACCTCCAGGCCGCACCATGGGTCACGCAGGTGCCGTGATTTCTGGCGGCAAAGGCGGCGCGGAAGACAAAATTGCTGCGATGGAAGAGGCCGGTATCAAGGTGTCTCCGTCTCCGGCAAAGCTCGGCGAAACACTTCTTGAAGTGTTGAAGGGCTAAAACCAAAGAAAAAACCGTTGCAGCTTACGGAAACTGTTTACGTTTCCTGCTGCATGGTGAAAGGATAGGTTACGGCGCGGCAACGTGCCGTGACCTTTGGGTAAATACCCAATTTTCGAGGGGCCGGTGGTGCGCACCGGTCTTTGTAGGGAACCGGCCGCGGGCCAGTTTTTTGGCTCGCCAAAGAATAAGGGCGGAGAAGCCCTCCGCTGAGTGAACATGGCACGGCAGGAAGCGAACAACGTATTCGCACTGACGTCGTTGCTTTACGGCGCCAACGCAGCCTATATCGAAGACCTCTACGCCAGCTACAAGACTGATCCCAATTCGGTTGATCCGGAGTGGCGGGATTTCTTCGCGGCATTCCAGGATGAAAAAGACTCGGTTTTGAAAGAAGCCCGCGGCGCGCCCTGGAAACGGAAAGACTGGCCGCTGGAGGCCAGTGGCGACCTCGTCAACGCGTTTGACGGCAACTGGGCGCCAATCGAGCAGAAGCTCGAAACCAAGCTCAAACAGAAAGCGGATACGACCGGTGCGCCGATGTCGGATGCAGAGGTGCATCAGGCAACGCGCGACTCTGTCCGTGCCTTGATGATGATCCGGGCTTACCGCATGCGCGGGCACTTGCACGCAGACCTTGATCCGCTGCAACTCGCGACACCCGGCGATCACGAGGAGCTGCACCCATCATCTTACGGTTTCACCGAAGCCGATTGGGACCGCAGTATCTTCATCGACCATGTGCTGGGTCTGGAATACGCAACCATCCGCGAGATGCTTGACATCCTGAAGCGGACTTATTGCTCGACGCTGGGCGTCGAGTTCATGCATATTTCCGATCCGGCAGCAAAGTCCTGGTTGCAGGAACGCATTGAGGGTCCGGACAAGCAAGTTGCTTTCACCTCTGAAGGCAAGAAGGCGATCCTTAACAAACTTGTTGAAGCTGAAGGTTTCGAAAAGTTTCTGGACGTCAAATACACCGGCACAAAGCGGTTCGGACTTGATGGTGGTGAAGCGCTGATCCCGGCGCTTGAACAGATCATCAAGCGCGGCGGTCAAATGGGCCTCAAGGACATCGTCCTCGGCATGGCCCACCGTGGCCGCCTCAACGTGTTGACCCAAGTTATGCGCAAACCGCATCGCGCGGTATTCCATGAGTTCAAGGGCGGTTCCTATGCGCCGGACGAAGTTGAAGGCTCCGGCGATGTGAAATATCACCTCGGCGCCTCGTCGGATCGCGACTTTGACGGCAACAACGTCCACCTGTCACTGACAGCCAACCCGTCCCACCTTGAAATCGTGAACCCGGTGGTTTTGGGAAAAGCGCGCGCGAAACAGGACCAGCTGGCATCCAAGGATGACGGGACCTTCATCGAAACAACAGAAGTCGAACGCAGCAGCGTTCTGCCGCTTCTGCTTCATGGTGATGCGGCCTTTGCCGGTCAGGGTGTGGTTGCTGAGTGTTTTGGTCTGTCCGCGCTGCGTGGTCACCGCACGGGCGGTTCGATCCATGTGATCATCAACAACCAGATCGGCTTCACGACCAACCCGCGTTTCTCGCGGTCGTCGCCATATCCGTCAGACATGGCGAAAGTCATCGAATCACCGATTTTTCACGTGAATGCGGATGATCCGGAAGCCGTTGTATTCGCGGCCAAGATCGCAATTGAATACCGGCAGACTTTCGGTCGCCCGGTCGTGATCGACATGATCTGCTATCGCCGCTTTGGCCACAACGAAGGTGACGAGCCGGCATTCACGCAGCCAATCATGTACCGCAAGATCCGCAAACATCAGACAACCTTGCAGCTGTATTCCGACCGGCTGATCAAGGAAGGTGTGATGAGCCAGGCAGATGTCGACCGCATGAAGGCGGAATGGCGCTCGCACCTCGACACAGAGTTCGATTCCGGTCAGGCATTTAAGCCCAACAAGGCCGACTGGCTTGATGGCAAATGGGCTGGTTTGAAACGGGCGGATGACGAAGAAGATCCGCGCCGCGGTGAAACTGGTGTTGCGATCGATGAGTTGAAAGACATCGGCCGCAAGCTGACCAAAATACCGAACGACTTCAACGCTCACCGCACGATCGCACGGTTCATGAACAACCGTGAGCGGATGATCGAGACGGGTGAGGGCATCGATTGGGCGACTGCGGAAGCAATGGCGTTTGCAACCTTGCTCAAGGAAGGCCATCCAATTCGCTTGTCCGGTCAGGACTGCGAGCGGGGTACGTTCTCGCAGCGCCATTCGGTACTTTATGACCAAGAGAACGAAAACCGCTACATCCCGTTGAACCATGTTGGCGAAGGCCAGCAGCGCTACGAGGTCATCAACTCGATGCTCTCCGAAGAAGCGGTGCTCGGTTTCGAGTATGGCTACTCACTTGCTGAACCTCGCGCACTCACTTTGTGGGAAGCGCAGTTTGGTGACTTCGCCAACGGCGCGCAGGTTCTTTTCGATCAGTTCATCTCGTCCGGTGAGCGCAAGTGGCTGCGCATGTCGGGTCTGGTCTGTTTGTTGCCACACGGCTACGAAGGTCAGGGCCCCGAGCACTCTTCGGCGCGCCTTGAGCGGTTCCTGCAGCTGTGTGCGGAAGACAACATGCAGGTTGCGAACTGTTCGACACCAGCCAACTACTTCCACATCCTGCGCCGTCAATTGTGCCGCGATATTCGTAAGCCGCTGATCCTCATGACGCCAAAATCGCTTCTGCGTCACAAGAAGGCGGTGTCGAAGATCGAGGAACTGGGACCGGATTCAACATTCCACCGTTTGCTGTGGGACGATGCGGAATCCAACCCGGCGGCAGAAACCAAACTGGTACCTGACGACAAGATCAAGCGTGTCGTGATGTGCTCAGGCAAGGTCTACTACGATCTTTACGAAGAGCGTGAAAAGCGTGGCATCGACGACATCTACCTGTTCCGCGTCGAGCAGCTCTACCCGTTCCCGAAAAAGGCTCTGATGATGGAGCTTGCCCGTTTCCCGCAAGCGGAAATGGTCTGGTGCCAGGAAGAGCCGAAGAACATGGGCAGTTGGTTTTCCGTCGAGCCTTACATCGAGTGGGTACTGGAACAGATCGATGCCAAGCACAAGCGCCCGCGTTATGCCGGCCGCGCCGCAATGGCGTCCACAGCTACGGGTTTGATGTCCGCGCATTTGGCCCAGCTGCAGGCATTCCTCGAAGAGGCACTCGGAAACTGATCACGAAGGGGGCGGTGGCCCCCTTCATCTAAATTGGCCTGGGAAATTTAAGAGAAGGCAACCATGGCAACCGAAATTCGCGTCCCAACGCTTGGGGAATCCGTATCTGAGGCAACCATCGCCCAGTGGTTCAAAAAACCGGGCGACGCTATCAATCAGGATGAGCCGCTGGTCGAGCTGGAAACGGACAAGGTAACCGTTGAAGTTCCAGCACCGGCATCCGGCACTCTGGAATCCATCGTGGTCAAGGAAGGCGACACCGTTGAGGTTGGCGCTCTGCTTGGCCAAATCGCAGAAGGTGCAGGCGCTGCAGCTGCCGCACCGGCCGCCTCCGCTCCAGCTCCTGCCAAGACAGAAGCTCCGGCGGCCAAAGCAGAGCTCGTTGACGTAGTGACTCCGAGCGCAGGCGAGAGCGTAACCGAAGCTGAAGTCGGCGAATGGAGCGTCAAGGTTGGCGATACCGTTAAAGCAGACGACACACTGGTCGAACTGGAAACCGACAAGGCCGCTCAGGAAGTTCCGGCTCCGGTCGCAGGCACCGTTGTCAAGATCGCAGCTGAAACCGGCGCGACAGTCGAGCCGGGTGTTCTGCTGTGTCAGATCGACCCGTCCGGTGCGGGTGCAGCCGCTGCTGCCCCGGCTGCAGCAAGTGCTCCGGCCCCAGCAGCGACAGCGCCAAGCGTCGGCACCTCCATGCCGCCGGCACCGTCTGCGGCCAAGATGATGGCAGAAAAGAACATTTCAGCTGATCAGGTTGCCGGGTCCGGCAAACGCGGTCAGGTGCTGAAAGGTGACGTCATCGCGGCGGCTGCTGTTGGCGTGACGGCGGCTCCGGCTGCAACTGCGGCAGCACCGCGCGGCCCGGTTTCAGCTGATGATGAGGTGCGTGAAGAGCGCGTCCGTATGACCAAGCTGCGCCAGACGATCGCGCGCCGTCTGAAAGATGCTCAAAACACTGCAGCCATGCTGACCACCTACAACGAGGTGGACATGGGTCCGGTCATGGAACTGCGCAAGCAGTACAAAGATCTGTTTGAGAAGAAGCACGGCGTGAAGCTCGGCTTCATGGGCTTCTTCACAAAAGCTGTGACCCATGCGCTGAAAGAGATCCCGGCTGTCAACGCCGAGATCGATGGCACTGACATCATCTACAAGAACTTTGCTCATATCGGCGTTGCTGTTGGTACGGACAAGGGTCTGGTGGTTCCGGTTGTCCGGGATGCGGACCAGATGTCGATTGCCGAGATCGAACAGGAAATAGGCAACCTCGGACGCAAGGCGCGGGACGGCAAGCTCGGCATGGCCGACATGACCGGTGGCACCTTCACCATCTCCAACGGCGGTGTTTACGGTTCCCTGATGTCTTCGCCGATCCTGAATGCGCCGCAGTCCGGCATTCTTGGCATGCACAAGATCCAGGAGCGCCCGATGGCTGTGAACGGTCAAGTGGTCATCCGCCCGATGATGTATCTGGCGCTGTCCTACGACCACCGGATCGTCGACGGCAAAGAAGCCGTGACCTTCCTGGTGCGCGTCAAGGAAAGCCTGGAAGATCCGCAGCGTCTGGTTCTGGATCTCTGATCCGGGCCAGTCTTCCTGTCACGCTCAAAGGAGCCGGACAATGAGTCTGGAGTTTTTGATCACCGCTTTGATCGTGGTGCTGGTCCCTGGAACCGGGGTCGTCTACACGGTGGCGGTCGGTCTGGGCAAAGGCCGGCAGGCGGCAATCGCTGCCGCCTTCGGCTGTACGCTGGGCATCATTCCGGCAATCCTGGCGTCTGTCATCGGACTGGCCGCGCTGATGCACACCAGCGCGCTGGTCTTTACGGCGGTCAAATACGCTGGCGTGGCATACCTGCTTTATCTTGCCTGGCAAACGCTGAAAGACAGCGGTCCGCTGGAGTTGAAGGCGGACAAGTCCAACCGCAAAAGCATGATCGCGACGGTTCGCACCGGGTTCTTGATCAACATCCTGAACCCGAAATTGACCGTGTTTTTCCTGGCTTTTCTGCCGCAGTTTGTCAGCCCACAAGCGGCCAATCCAACACTGGATATGGCTTTGCTCGGCGGTGTGTTCATGGCGATGACCTTCGCGGTCTTTATCGTCTATGGCATGTTCGCGGCACTTGTCGGGGAGAAGGTGCTGCGCAGCGATACGGTTATGCTCTGGATGCGCCGCGCTGTTGCGACAGCCTTCGCAGGTTTCGGCTTGCGCCTTGCGCTTGCAGAGCAGTGATGAGGTCTTTGAAGGACCTTCGAATTTCGTTCTCCGGTTTCTGTTCTGACAACCGGTTTTAAAAGTGTCCGTAAGGGATAGAGAGAAAGAGGCTAAGGCGACCCAAATGTCCCAATATGATCTTGTCGTCATTGGAACCGGCCCGGGCGGCTATGTTTGCGCAATCAAGGCGGCCCAGCTCGGCCTGAAAACCGCCGTTGTCGAAAAAGAAGCAACCCTTGGCGGTACCTGCCTGAACATCGGCTGTATCCCGTCCAAGGCGCTGCTGCATGCATCAGAAATGTTCCATGAAGCCGGCCACGGGTTCGAGAAGCTGGGCATCAAGGTTGCCAAGCCGAAGCTCGATCTGCCGGGCATGATGAAACACAAGAGTGATGTTGTTGATGCCAATGTCAGCGGCATTTCGTTCCTGATGAAGAAAAACAAGATCGACGTCCACACCGGAATGGGCAAGATCTTGGGTGCCGGCAAAGTCGAAGTCACCGACAACGACGGCAAGGCATCTGTTATCGAAACGAAGAACATCGTGATTGCCACCGGCTCCGATGTCATGCCTTTGCCTGGCGTGGAAATCGACGAAAAGCAGATTGTCTCCTCCACCGGCGCGCTGGACCTTGAAAAAGTCCCGAGCAAGATGATCGTTGTCGGCGGCGGTGTGATCGGTCTGGAGCTCGGGTCCGTTTGGAACCGCCTTGGCGCTGAAGTTACTGTTGTCGAATTCATGCCGAAGATCCTTGGGCCCATGGATGGCGACATTTCCAAAAACTTCCAGCGGATCCTGAAAAAACAGGGGATGGCATTCAAGCTGTCTTCCAAGGTCACGGGCGTTGAGAAGAAGGGCAAGGGCCTTGCGGTTTCCGTTGAGCCCGCAGCTGGTGGCGATGCGGAAGTTCTTGAAGCCGATATCGTGCTGGTTGCCATTGGCCGCCGCGCGTACACGGAAGGTCTTGGACTTGATCAGGCTGGCGTTGTTGTCGATGACCGTGGCCGGGTTCAGATCAACACTCACTACAAGACCAATGTCGACGGCATTTACGCGATCGGCGATGTGGTCGTCGGGCCGATGCTTGCGCACAAGGCCGAGGATGAGGGTGTTGCGGTTGCCGAGATCCTCGCGGGCCAGGCTGGCCATGTGAACTACGACGTCATTCCGGGTGTTGTTTACACCCAGCCGGAAGTTGCCTCTGTTGGAAAGACGGAAGAGGAGCTGAAGGCCGCTGGTGTTGAGTACAAGACCGGCAAGTTCAACTTCACGGCCAATGGCCGCGCGCGGGCCATGAATGCGACCGATGGCTTTGCCAAGGTTCTCTCTGACGTCAAGACTGATCAGGTGCTCGGTGTGCATATTGTCGGTTTCGGTGCCGGTGAAATGATCCACGAAGCTGCTGTTCTCATGGAATTCGGCGGCTCCGCGGAAGACCTCGGCCGCACGTGTCACGCGCACCCGACCATGTCGGAAGCCGTCAAGGAAGCAGCCATGGGTGCCTTCGCAAAGCCGATCCACTCCTAAGGCTTCTGAACGGTTCGAAATCAAAAAGCCCGGGCGAACACCCGGGCTTTTTTGTTTGGCTAATCTTATGCAGTGATCTGGTCGCGGTGTACGAAGAGCACAATTGCGGTCAAGCCACCCAAGACAAGCGCGGGAACCACGGACGGACCCAAGATAAAGAGGTGTGCGGCAGCCGCTCCGATCATGGTGCCGACCAAAAGGCCTGCTCCGATGGCCTGTTTGCCCGGAATGAAAAGCAAGACAGCTGACACAACTTCAATAAGGCCTGTCAGATAGCGGAACCATTGACCGATCCCGAGCGCCTCGAAGGTTTGTACCATCATGGGAGCGCCTACGAGTTTTGCTCCACCAGCGGACAGGAAAACTGCGGCCAGGAGGCCTTTCAGGGCCCAAAAGCCGTATTTCTTCAGTGACGTCGTCATTTGTGTTTCTCAGTACGGACAAATGTTTGTGTCTGTCCGGTAGTGTTTTTTGAAGACAAATCGCTAGCCGTATCAGGCGGCACGCTTGGCGCCTTGTGCCGCAGAGACCAGCTCCGACAGGATTTCGCGCAAGTATTGCTCCAGGCTCTCATCGACCAGTTTGCCCGCTTCAGTGTCGAACTTCTCGGTGAACGGCCCAATCGAGAGGCTGCCCCGAATGTCGGCCCCAAAGAAGCCCGCCGACCCGACCGCCGTTTTCAGGACGCTGGCTGCACCGCCCGGCCCCATCGAGGCTGACAGCGCCACTTGCGGCTTGTCCTGAAAGACCTTCATGTTGATGCGGGAGGCCCAGTCGAACACGTTTTTGAAGGCGGTGGTATAAGTGCCGTTGTGTTCGGCGTAGGAGACAATCAGGGCATCTGCGGTGCCGATTTTTTCATGGAAACGCCGGGCTTCTTCCGGAATACCGCCTTCGGTTTCCCGGTCAATGCTGTAGATCGGCATCTCGTAGTCGTTCAGATCGATGATCTCGATCTCAGTATTCGGATCCAGATCAGAGGTGATGATGTCGCTTGCGGCCTGAACCACCCGCTTGTTGATGGACTGGCGGCTGTTTGTTGCTGCGAATGCTAGAATTTTCATGGCTCAACCTCTTTGGTGATGTCGCACAGTCATCGTGTTGAACCCAATCTAATATGTTGTATATCTGCTTTGAAGAGATCTAAATCCGCATCTAATGCGCGAAAATATGGCATAAATTTATGCAACACTGGACCGAGATACGAACAGCCGCGCGCGTTGCGCGTTTGGGAACGGTAAGCGCTGCCGCCGAGTCCCTAGGCGTTCACCGGGCAACAATCAACCGCCATGTCGACACTTTAGAGGCGGCAATTGGAGGCAAACTGTTTCAGCGCCATGCAAAGGGCTTTACGCCGACCGATCTCGGGCGCGAACTGCTTCGCATAGCCGATACCGCTGACGAGCAGTTCGAGGAACTGCATCGCAAGGCGCAAGGGCAGGGAGATGCGCTGAGGGGCGACTTCATCGTGACATCCATTGCGACTTATGCGCCAACACTGATGCTGATCTTACGGGCCTTTGGCGATAAGCACCCCGGTCTGACCATCCGGTTTATGGTTAGCGACAGCCTTCTGCGGCTGGAGTATGGCGAGGCGCATGTGGCGTTTCGCGCAGGTGGCCGACCAGAAAATCCGGACAATGTGGTTCGGGAGTTTGAACGAATTGAAATCGGTCTGTTCGCCCATCAAATCTACATCGACCGGTACGGCCTGCCCGACAGGACAAATGACTTCCCAAAGCACCGGTTCGCCGGAACCGTGGATCCGAACACTCGGGCAGGATTCCAGCGTTGGCTGCACGAAAATGTCCCGGCTGAGTGTATTACCTTTCGCTCCAACTCGATGGGCACGCTGGCGCAAGCTGTGCTTTGCGGCAACGGGATTGGGTTTCTGCCACGTGAGGCCGCTCTTGAACGCGGGGATCTGGTCGAAATTGTTCCCCCGGATCCGGATTGGCTCTCGATGATGTGGATGGTCACCCATGTTGATCTGCACCGCTCGGCGAAAGTGCAGGCGTTTTTGAAGGAACTGGAACATCTGCGGCGGACGGGCGACTGGCTCTAAAGGGCAATTCTCAAACCGAACCGGGTAGCCCGCTGCTGGATTAACGAAACGCTCGGGAGTTTTGACTAGTTTGCGCTCATGTCGCACAACGCCACCGATTCTCTGCTTGTCACAGCGAAACCGGATCTCAATGACCGGATCGCCAAATGGCTGGATCATTTGTCCGATGAACGGCGCTTGTCCGACAAGACTTTGATCGCTTATGAGCGAGATCTCCGTCAGTTCCTGCGCTTTCTGACAGATCATTTGGGTGGCGCACCGGGCATTAAAGACATTGCGGACTTGCGTCCGGCTGATTTTCGCGGGTTTTTGGCGCAGCGCCGCCGGAACAAGGTCCAAAGCCGCTCGCTGGCACGCGGCCTGGCTGGTATCCGCTCGTTCCTGAAATTCTTGGAACGCCGCGGGGAGATCAACGCGGCCGCCTCGGATGCCGTCCGGCCACCGCGTCAATTGCGCTCTTTGCCCAAACCGGTGTCCGCAAAGGATGCCATCGACATCACCAGCGGTGATCTCGCGATGGAAACAGAGGCTTGGGTGGAAGCGCGCAATGCAGCTGTTCTGACGCTGCTGTATGGCTGTGGACTGCGCATTTCCGAAGCGCTGTCGCTGACTGGAAAGATGGCCCCGCAGCCCGGTACGAAAACCATGAGGATTATCGGCAAGGGCCGTAAGGAGCGGATCGTGCCAATCCTACCGGCCGTGTGTGAGGCGGTGGCTCATTACGTAAAGCTCTGCCCTTATGCGATCTCACCAGACGGCCCATTGTTTCTCGGCGCCCGCGGCGGTCCGCTTAATCCGCGGATGATACAGCTTTCCATGGCCAAACTGCGTGGCGCACTCGGTCTTCCTGAAACCGCCACACCCCACGCCCTGCGCCATTCCTTTGCAACGCATCTTCTCGCAGGTGGGGGAGATTTGCGGACCATTCAGGAACTGCTCGGTCACGCAAGCCTGGCATCCACCCAGATTTATACCGAGATCGACAGCGCCCATTTGCTGGCCGCTTATGACAAGGCTCATCCGCGTCGGTAGTTTGGCTCTTTTGAGATCGGGAAGCGGACGGTCAACACTGCAGAACCTGCTATCTGTTGGGTCTTTACGAGCAATGGTCTGTATGCTCAATCCGCCGGCCAGCATTTTAAGGCGGCGGGCTTTTGAGACTGTGCATGGCATTCCACTTGATTGGCAAGCTAGACCCGGCATCATGGAACAGGGTGAAACGGGATGGTTGGAAACGTTTCGGACAAGGTCGCTGTGATAAACATCGTCTTGCACTGAAGCAAGTGCAACGCATCATGGAGCGGAGGAGCAGGATGCAAAGAACGCTTTTAGCCATCGCTTTCGTGGCCGGACTGGCGGTCTTATCTCTGCCTGCACAGGCACAAACGGGATCAGGAACGGAAAGAATATATTGTCCAATTCCGGAGGACGGTGTGTGGGTCAATCCGGACGCAGCTCCGAAGGAAATCAGCCGTGTTGAGGTGGAAAGCCGATGCGAAAATGAACAGGTATTTGTGCGCGCACGGGCGTTTACCTCCTGTATTCCCCGAGACTGCAAGTGGGGATGGACCAAGGGGGAACTCCGCTCCGATGGGGCCGTGCGGGTCCTGTTGATCGGGTTTTTGAGCAGTAAGGATATGACTTTAAAGGCCTTTGGGGATTTGCTCGATGTCCGTGTCGTGAACATCCTGAATGACTTGTCTGAGCCAAACGAGACAAAAGTTTACAATCTCCGCCGCAAATAGTTCGGATCTTAACTCTGGCATAAACAGGTGGAAGGTTTTTCTTGGTCATCACTTCGATCTGAGTTACGCTAGGTTACATAAAGGGATTGCACGAGCAAACAGAGGGAACAGACTATGCGTCTATTAACTACTGGTATCGCGGCCCTTGCGGTCAGCACTTTCGCACTTGCCCCGGCCCATGCTTGCTCTTGGGGCAAAACTGCAAAAGCGAAAGATATGACTGTTGCCGAAACGATTGTGGCGCCTGAGATCGACACCGATATCGCCATCGCTACCAATGACCTCAGCGATCAAGTCCTTCAGGAAATGACTGTTCCGGAAGTTGAGACCGAGGAACCAGCGGAATAAACGACAGCACTCAATGCTCCAAAGCACCCGCTGCCATGGCAGCGGGTTTTTTTATGGCTAGCGGACAACACCGTCGGGTGTGTTGCCATGTTCGTGGTCCGAGCCGGTTTCAATGTCCGTCTGCTTGTACTCTGCGATCGCCTGTTTGAGGATCTGCACTGCGGAGTTGATGAAGAGGCTCGCCATCAGACCAGCGACGATAAGATCCGGCCAGCCTGTCGCTGTTCCCCAGACCCCAAGTGCTGCCAGCATGACTGCGACATTGCCGATCGCGTCGTTGCGGGAACAGAGCCAGACTGAGCGGACATTGGCATCGCCATCCTTGTAACGAACCAGGACCAGGACGCTGATCAGGTTTACAGCTAGGGCCAGGAACCCAATGGCCCCCATGATTTCAGCTTTTGGAGTTCCAAGGACAAGAAACTGGTAAGCGGTCGATCCGCCAACCCAGAGACCCATCAGCAACAGGCTTCCTCCTTTGAACAACGCTGCGATTGCCCGGGTTCTCAAGGACGCTCCGATAACGGCCAGCGAAATTCCGTAGGTGATCGCATCGCCGAAAAAGTCGAGCGCATCGGCCTGTAGCGCCTGAGACCGCGCCGCGTGTCCGGCTGCCATCTCCACGACAAACATGGTGGCATTCAGTGCAATCACCAGCCACAGCCGCCGTTTGTAATCCTGGGACACCCCATCGAATTTTGCGTTCGATCCGCAACATCCGGCCATAGAACTGATCTCCTTGATTTTTATCTCTTGGCCCTGTGTAATCCCTATAGCGACTAGAGGTTCAAGAGGGTTTTATGGATTTTTCAATTGGAGAATTGTCAAAGGCGACAGGCGTGAAAGTCCCGACGATCCGCTACTACGAAAAAGAAGGGCTCATCGAAGCCCCGATCCGCACGGAGGGCAATCAACGGCGTTATCAGTCGGGGGATCTCGACAGGCTCCGGTTCCTGAAACACTGCCGAGATCTTGGTTTGCCGATGGAGGCGATCCGGGAACTGATTGATCTCAGCCTTCATCCGGACCAGCCTTGCAGCAATGCAAACCGGATTGCTGCGGAACAGCTTCAAGCAATCCGAGCGCGCATTGCGCATTTGAAAAAACTGGAGAAGGAACTGGCTCGGATCAGCGCAAGTTGCACCGGCGAGCACCCAGCCGCCGATTGCAACATTTTGAAAGCCTTCGGTGATCATGAACTGTGTTTGTCAGATCACAAGTGACCTATAGTAGCCTTAGTGCGGTTTTGGAGCTGGATATCAGCTGTGTTGATGGGCAAGATCCTCAACCGGCCAATCGGCCTTGACCGCCGCACCGTCATAAACACTGTTGAGGAATGAGAGGATTGCCGCAGCCGGGTCGGCGGCCGTACGGGCATCTTCGTATTTCAGGATCGCCAGGGCACCACCGTTCTTTTCAGCCCAGAAGGCGTCAGCTGGCTGCAGGAGAACCTGGCTCATACCCTCCGGTTCCGGATAGGCATATCCGTAGAACGCGCCTTCCGGGAAGCTATCATCACCGGGCCAGAACCCAATTGAAATTACCTCGTGGGAGTAGGCTTCGCGATCGGATTGCGTGCCACTTTCCAGCGGATGCGCGCGTCCGGAATACCGGGTCACGACTAGATCAAAGGAATGCCAGTAGAGCTGGACCGGAGTCTGCTTGCCGACAAATCCCGAGCGGTAGGTTTCAAAGACGCTGGAGATCGAGCAGAGCGCCCGCCAAAAATCAGAAACGGCTTGCTTGTCATAGGGGCGCGGTGCGGTGTCATCCGGAAAGGGCATCTTAGATTTGTTGTCATACGGAACCGCAACGATCTTCACTGAGATGCCCAGCTGCTCAAGCCGAGAGAACAGCGCTTGATAGAACTCGGCAACCGTGAGGCCGGGAGTTGAAAACGATGCGCGTTCGCCATCGTTCCGGCTGATGGTCACTGTGTGATCAAGCATGTCGTAGAGAATTTCAAAGCCGCTGGTGCCATATGGAATGCGCCCGGTCGTCAGGCCTCGCACATGGGGATAGAGCGTCACATGCCACCAGTGATTCAGTTTTGGGTGGGCCTTCAGGCGAATCTTGCCAATCATCTGCAGGAACAGGTGCAACGTGTCTTTCGTTTCCGACCAGTCCTGATAGGGAAGTGCGGGCAGCATGCCGATCTCCTGACAATTCACTTGAGTAATGGCGTTAGAAGCCCTTCCTGACCGGCATATAGGCGCGTGACCCGCCAAGCCCAGCCGGTTCCACCTGAAAATCAGGGCGCGTTGCGCTGCGACGGATCCCTGTCAAACGCCTCTGTTGCCACCGCCTGCTGGCGTTGGCGTTTCGCGGCCTCCGCCCACCAGGTTAGCTGGCGCAGGGTGCGGCCAATGTAGCCGTCCCATTTGTTCGCATCGACACCTTCAAGATAGCGCCCCGCTTCATCAAACACATCCTGCGCTTTCGGCACATGGATCATCGCGGAAACCGGTAGACAGCCCAGCTCGCTCAAGTAGGTGCGCATGTTTACGGCTGCTCGCGCGCCGCCCCATTGACCCGCGGAATATGTCGTAATCGCGCTCGGCTTGAAGGAAAAACTGGAACTGCCGAAATGATTGAGTAGATCCGCAAGCGCCGGGCTCATGGAGTGATTGTATTCCGGCGAGACCATCACATAGCCGTCCGCATCCTTGATCTTGTCCGAGAGAACTTCAAGCGCCTCCGGCGCCCGCCCCGGCGCATAAGCGAAATGTGGCTTGAACACCGGTTGAGGCTCGAGGTTGAATGGATCGATGATCTCGACTTCGGCACTAGCCCGGCCCAAATGTGCGGCGCAGGCCCTTGCCACCCGCTCGCCGAGCCGCGCAGGCCGGGGCGGCGTGCTCTGCCGCACAGAGCCAAGGAACACCAATATTTTCATGATTTGCGCCACGCTGATCCAGGAAAGTCGAGAACCGCGGAAATCTGCTTTTTTGCTTCCCAGTCCGAAGTCATACAGTCTCCTCCCTCTTGTTTGCCCAGCGGGCAGTCAGGGCGCGCGTATAGTCGCTCGCGCCGGGCCCCGGTACGGGCGTCACCTCCCGCGGCCCGAGCGGCCGTCCGTCCTGGGCCGTCACCGCCATGTCGCGGACCGGCAAGCCGGTTGCCCGTTCGGTCAGGGTCATGCGCGGCCCGCGGCCGTTGGGGGTCCATTTCTCGCCCCAATGCAGCAAGGCGACGAGAACCGGATAAAGATCCAGTCCCTTGTCCGTCAGCCGGTATTCGTGGGACCGGCCATCCTCCGGCAAGGGGCGCTTTTCGACGATGCCCGCCTCGCTCAAGGTTTTGAGGCGGGCTGCCAGCACGCTCGACGAAATCCCGAGATGGGACTGCATGGCATCAAAGGTGCGCATGCCGTTGAAGAGATTGCGCAGAACAAGAAGCGTGCGCCATTCGCCAACGATGTTCAGCGCCTGACCGATGCCGCAGTCGTCTTCAATCGGCGCGCGGCTCATTTGCCCTTGTACTCCGGTGTTTTTTTGGCAAGGAATGAGGCGATCCCGTGCGCGCCGTCATGGGTTTTCATCATGGCGGCAATCGACCGGCTTTCCTTGTCGAGCTGAGTCTCTAGCCCTTCCGAATACGCGGTTTGCAAAAGGCGCTTCACACCGCCATAGGCCTTGGTCGGTCCGTTGGCAAATTGGGCCGCAAGTTTGCGCGCCTCCGCCATCAAATCATCCGGTGAGACCACACGGGTGACCAGTCCCCACTCGCAGGCTTCTTTCGCGGTCAGCACCCGGTTGGTCAGCATCAGCTCCTTGGCCCGCAGCAGGCCGATGTGCTTGGCGAGATAATAGGACGACGACCCGTCGGGTGTCAGCGCGGAGGCCGTGTAGGCGGAGACGAATTTGGCCTTTTCGGACGCCAGAATGATGTCGCCGGAAATCGCGATGGAAAACCCACCACCACCGGCCGAACCGTTCACGGCCGTGATCACCGGCGCATCCATATGCGAGAACCTGGAAAGCGCTGCATGGAGAATTGTCGCCATGCGGGTGACATGGTCTGCCTTGTCCTCCGCGTCATCAAATTCCTGCAAGTCACCGCCCGCATTGAACATGCGACCGGATCCGGTGAGGATCACCGCGCGCGCGCCTTCCGCCTCACAGCGGCAGGCCGCATCGAAGAGTTCATCCGACATGCGAGCGCTCAGCGCATTGGCGTTGTCTGGCCGGTTCATTGTGATCTCGGCAACGCCGTTTTCATGGCTCCAGAGGATCGTTTGATAGTCCATCGTTTTCTCCCCTAACGCTTATTCAGCTGCAACGGCAACGCCGCCCACCATGCCTTCCAGCCGCTGTCGGATCAGGGCATCGGCTTCGCTCATGATCCGGTCGATCAATTCCTTACAGGTCGGAATGTCTTCGATCAGGCCGGCAACCATGCCACAGGACCAAGCCCCTGCATCCATCTCGCCGTCCATCATGATCTTCGGATAGACGCCCGCGACTTCCTCGATAATGTCCTCGAATTTCAGATCGTGTCCGAGGGATTTTTCCTTTTCCAGCAAACGCTCGACAGCGGCGTTGTTGAGGACGCGTTCTGTATTGCGCAGCGGGCGCATGACCAGGCGTGTGTCGAGTTCGGACGCGGCCACAATTGCGTCCTTGACCCTTTGATGCACCGGCGCTTCCCTAGTGGCGATGAAGCGCGTGCCCATGTTCATGCCTTCCGCGCCCATGGCGAGCGAGGCGACGAGACTGCGGGCATCGGCCATGCCGCCGGAGGACACAAAGGGGATTTCCAGCTCATCTGCGGCGCGCGGCAAAAGGATCATGTTCGGAATGTCGTCCTCGCCCGGGTGGCCGCCGCATTCAAAACCATCCACCGAGACAGCATCGCAGCCGATGGACTGGGCTTTCAGGGAGTGACGCACGGAGGTGCATTTGTGGATTACCTTAATGCCCGCATCTTTCAGGTAGGGCATCACTTGCTGCGGATTGCGGCCAGCGGTTTCTACCACCTTGACTCCGCCTTGAATAATCGCCTTCACATAACCCGGATAGTCCGGTGCGTTCACTGTCGGCAAAAAGGTGAGGTTCACTGCAAACGGCTTGTCGGTGAGATCCCGGCATTTGGCGATCTCGTTTGCGAGGGCTTCCGGTGTTTTTTGGGTCAGACCCGTGATCGTTCCAAGCCCACCGGCATTTGAAACAGCCGCCGCGAGCTCTGCAAAGCCAACATAATGCATGCCGCCCTGTATGATCGGATGCTCAATTCCAAAGAGCTCGGTAATCCGCGTTTTCATTTGAAGGTCCTCCGTTGTCTGGGCCATTTTTCCGTAGGCGACCGGCTCCCCCCGGTGTACTGAAAATAGCTTTCATAATCGAAGCTATCTGTCTTTTCGCTAGGGTGCAATTAGTCATTCCGGACGAGAAGCGACGAACCTGCCATCAGTCTGGTGATGTGCCATACTCCAAAAAAGACAGTTTCGATGTTGGGCAGTCTGCCGTTCAGAAACAGGCCTGGGAGTGCGATTGAGAAATGGCTGACTTGTCCGAATTGACCGATCAATTGCCGGCCAAAGGACTAGGCGATGACGAAGCGTTTTCAGTGCTGTCCGAGCAAGTGCGAACGCGGTCCGCACACCTTGGTGCACCGGACGCCTTTGCCCATATGGATCCAGCCCCGGCGGGAATCGCTGCACGTCTTGTTGGTTTGAACGCGGAATACAATCAAAACCTTCTCCATCAAGATCTCAGCCCGTTCGCAACGGAAGCCGAGGCTCGGGTCATTGTCTGGCTTGCACCTTATTTCGGCATGACCGCAGGCCACATGTGTGGTGGTTCGACCCTTGCCAACCTGGCTGCACTCTGGTGCGCGCGGGAGCATGGAGCAACACGAGTAATTGCTTCTGCCGATGCCCATGTATCCGTGCCAAAATGTGCGCAGATATTGGGGCTTCCGTTCGAACCGGTAACCGTCGCCGAAAATGGCCGGATGACAATCGACGCGCTGCCAGAGCTTTCCAGGGCAGTTCTAGTACTGACCGCCGGAACCACCGGTCGCGGCGTGATAGACGAGTTGAAAATTGCCAGCCTCAAAGGCGGCACTTGTGCTGGCCCAATGTGGGTCCATGTGGATGCGGCTTGGGGCGGCCCGCTGCGTTTGACCAAATATGAGGATCGATTGTCTGGCATTGAACGTGCTGACAGTATTGCCGTTTCAGCGCACAAGTGGCTGTTTCAACCAAAGGACTCAGCGCTTGTGTTTTTTGCTGACCCGACCGCCCAGGAGGCAATCGCTTTCGGCAGTTCTTATTTGGCAACTCCGAATATCGGTGTTCAGGGCTCCCGGAGCGCTGCCGGTATCGCGCTTCTTGGAACGCTGCTTGCCTGGGGGCAGGAGGGGTTGGCAAAGCGGATAGAGACCGGCATGGCGCAGTCCGAAGATCTGGCCAGACGGCTGCAGGAGGATCGCCGCACGGAATTGAAGCAATTCCCTGAAACCGGAGTAGTGAATTGGCGGTCGCTGCTGCGCGACACTGAGACGGTGATTTCCGAACTTGGTCCGGTTGCGTCACGCACCGCCATAGAGGGCGAACCTTGGGTCCGGCAAGTCGCAGCCAACATGCATGCAGATATTGATGCTGTTTGGGCACGGATCTCCAGAGTTCTCGGGCCGCCGGATTGAAGCGTGGACCCAAAAAAACGCCCCGGCCTGATCTGACCGGGGCGTTCTAATCTTCTCGATACCAATGTCGGAGCGTCTATGCGCTCCGGTGGCGGTTGCGCGGTTCAAAACCCGATTTTTCGGCCAGTCGCTGATCGCGCACCCAGACTTCCCGGTTCGGGTGCAGGCCGCCGCCGCGAAGGGCCGGAACAGCAGTATGACGTGCACGGTGCAAAAGCCGGGTGTCCGCAATGCCGCAATTCGGGTGAATACCGCCGTTGTCTGCAACAGCCTTGTCCCAGACGGCCTTGCGGGTTGCGAGCGTGGCCGCATCGTCCAGCGCCGGGCAATCCAAGGTGTTTTTATTGAGGTCTACGATGATCTCGTCGCCGTCCTCGACAAAGGCAATTGGCCCGCCAAGGGCGGCTTCCGGACCAACGTGACCAATCACCAGACCGACCGAGCCGCCGGAAAAGCGCGCATCTGTCATAAGGGCGATCACGATGCCGCGCTCCCGGCACAGCGTCGTGATGCGGGACGTCGGATCGAGCATCTCCGGCATGCCCGGACCGCCGCTCGGACCGTCATAGCGGACGATAACCATGTCATGGTCCTGGAAGCTGTCGGGCGCTTCATCGAGAGCCTGGATCAGACCGGCTTCGCGTTCGAACACACGCGCACGGCCCTTGAAGAGATTGTCTTCCAGACCGCCCTCGACACCGGCAAGTTTCAGGATGGCCGAGAAGTCCGGCGACAGGTTGCCGCCGAGCATGCGTAGACCACCCGTTGGCTTGAAAGGCTCGGCAACTGAATGAATGACGTCACCGTCGGGTGCGGCTGCGTTGAGGTCCGCGACCTGTTCGGCCAAAGTGCGCCCGGTGCAGGTCATCATGTCGCCGTTCAAAAGACCGGCATCAAGCAGTTCCTTGACGATCACCTGAACGCCGCCAACGCGGTCGATGTCGAGCATGGAGTATTTGCCGTACGGCCGTGCGTTGGTCAGAACCGGGACCACATGCTGGGAGAGGTGGTTGAACTCTTCCGGTGTCATCACATCGCGCCAGAAGTGTTCATAACCGGCTGCGCGGGCGATTTCTGGAACGTGCAGAACAACGTTGGTGGAGCCGCCGATGGCCATGGCGACGATGATCGCATTCCGCAGCGAATCGCGCTTGACGATGTCGCGTGGCTTCAGGCCCTTTTCCATCATGTCGGCGAGATAGGAAACGAGCTGCTGCGGGAATTCCTCTAAGCGGCGCGGATCGTCGGATGGTGGAGCCACCATATGAAGCGGCTGCAGGCCGACAACGCCGATGAAGGTCTGCATGGTGTTGTAGGTGAACATGCCGCCGCAGCTGCCAATGCCTGGACACGCATTACATGCGATGCGGTCCCGCACAGCCTTGTCCGGGTGTCCGGCTACTTGGTAGGCGCTCACGATGTCCAGCATCTCACCGGTTTCCGGATCCTTGCCTGGGCGGATCGTGCCATCGGACATGATGATTGCCGGTTCATTCCGCTCAAGGACTGCAGCCATGGTGCCGACCGGTGGCTTGTCACAGGCGACCACCGCAATGGTGCCGGCCAGACCGGATGCTTCCAGGTGCTCGCACAAACCGTCGTTGGTAACTTCGCGGCCGATGAGCGAATAGCGCATTTCGCGTGTGCCGTTGCGGATGCCGTCAGACGTTGCAATCGTGTATTCCGGCTGAACCAGCCGGTATTTTAGCTGGCCCTCACCGCTGCCGATGCGCGATTTCAGGTGCTCATGAATGGCATCGACCTTGCGCGCCACGCCCAGATAACACTGACTGTCGCCTTTTGTGCCAACCACGCCGACAGACGGTTCATGGATGAGATCGGGGTCGGTGCCCAATTCCCGCGCCACGCCAATGGTTTGCGCGGACCGGCCGGGGTGGCGGTCAATCAAGACGATTCTCGAACCCGTCATTGTGTGTTTCCTATCCTTCAGCGCTTTAACCCGCGCTCTTGCTGTCTGTTTTCAAATCCACGAATACCCTGCGCGCTTCCGTCTGTCACCGGTGTCGGCCCGCTTGGGATCGGGATTTGCCTGAATGGCTGGGCTGTCCGGCAGTCAGATACCGGAACCGCGGCTCAAAATAGAAAAATGAAGAGCCGAGTGCCACCGCTTTTTGATCGCCAGCTTAGCGAAATAAAGTAAGGCCCCGGATGGACCGGAGCCTTTAGAGCGCGCGGCTTAAGCCCGTCGCAATACAGCGCGTGCGGCACCCAAGTCGAATGACTTTACAGAATGCTCTGTCCGGTCTTCGCCCAGTCGCTCAAGAACGCATCAAGGCCCTTATCGGTCAGCGGATGCTTGATAAGGGACTTCAGTGTTGCCGGCGGAACGGTGACCACGTCAGCGCCAATGATCGCAGAATCCTTGACGTGATTGGGTGTGCGGATGGACGCGGCCAGGATCTCGGTGTCAAAGCCATAGTTGTCATAGATGACGCGGATTTCGCGGATCAGTTCCATACCATCGAGATTGATGTCGTCGAGGCGGCCAATGAACGGCGAAATGTAGGTCGCGCCAGCCTTTGCTGCGAGCAGGGCCTGATTGGCCGAGAAACACAGGGTTACGTTTGTCTTCGTGCCTTCGCTCGTCAGCTGCTTACAGGCTTTCAGACCGTCAAATGTAAGCGGCAGTTTGATGACCACGTTGTCTGCGATCGCACGCAGGACATGGGCTTCCTTGATCATGGTGTCGAAGTCGGTTGCTGCGACTTCCGCTGAAACGTCACCGTTTGTGATCTTGCAGATCTCGGCAATCACGTCTTTGAAATTCTTGCCGGATTTGGCGATCAGGGACGGGTTTGTGGTGACGCCGTCCAAGAGGCCAGTGGCTTCCAGTTCCTGGATCTCCGCGGTATCCGCGGTGTCGACGAAAAACTTCATGGATGATTTCTCCCAATGGCGCTTGTGTGTACGCCTTTGCAGCCTGCCTCCGTCGGCAAGCGAACGAATGAATGGTCAGCTGCGCTCTCTTTAGCCTAGGATGCTGTCTAACTGAAGCCCTGATTCTCTGGTGAAAGCCTTTTTGCGGTACGTACCTCAGAAATTATTCCGCTTGAATGAAATTGGGATCCGGGCGATCCCCGCTAACAGAGTCCAGAGCCTGTTTTGGTGTCCGGACAACAAAATGCAAAGCCAAAACGTGTGATCTGCCGTGCTGTTTGACGATTTGAAGCCGAAAGACACGATTGCCAGTGTGCTGGTGCCCGTCGCCGTGCCGGTTGCCTACACCTATAAGGTCCCGGCTGGGCAGTCGGTCGTGCCTGGCACGATCGTCCGGGTGCCTTTGGGAACGCGAGAGGTCATTGGTGCGGTTTGGGACGGTGAGCCTGATGCGGCGATCGATCCCAACAAACTCAAATCGATTTCCCACGTTTACGGTACCACGCCGCCGCTTGATAAGGATCTCCGCCGGTTTGTGGACTGGGTGGCCGGCTGGACGCTTGGCGCGCCGGGCATGGTCGTGCGCATGGTGCTGCGTTCTGAAGAGGCACTCGAACCGGAAGCCCCGGTTCCAGGTGTCCGGCGGATTGAAGGTGTTGAGCCTGAGCGGATGACACCTGCCCGCCGCCGTGTCCTTGAAACCATGGAAGATGGATTTGCCTGGACAAAGAGCGGTCTTGCACACGCAGCTGGTGTCAGCGCATCCGTCATTGACGGACTGGTGCAACAAGAGGTGCTGGAGATCGTCTCCATGCCGGCGGCACCCCCGCCGCCGCGTCCTCAAATCGACTATGCACAAAAGGATTTGACACCGGCCCAGCAAGCAGCTGCGGAGAAGCTATCAGAGAGTTTCGACAAGGGCGCTGCAGTGACCTTGATTGACGGTGTGACCGGGTCGGGCAAGACCGAGGTCTACTTCGAAGCAATCGCGGAAACCTTGCGGCGGGACAAGCAGGCTCTGGTGCTTCTGCCGGAAATTGCGCTGACCGAACAGTTTCTGCGGCGTTTTGAACAACGGTTCGGCGTTTACCCGGCCGAGTGGCACTCTGAAATTACGCCGAAGAACCGGGCGAGGGTTTGGCGCGGTGTGGCATCTGGCGATGTCCGTGTCGTGATCGGCGCGCGCTCCTCTCTCTTTCTGCCATTCAAGGAACTCGGGCTCATAATCGTCGACGAAGAGCATGACGCGGCTTTCAAGCAGGATGACCGTGTGCCCTATAGCGCACGGGACATGGCGGTCGTGCGCGGGCATATCTCCCGGTTCCCGGTTGTCCTGGCCTCGGCGACACCGTCGATTGAAAGCCGGGTAAATGCTGAGCAGGGCCGGTATGGTCTGGTTGAATTGCCTGACCGGGCGTCCGGCGCCGCACTCCCAGACCTCTCGGCCATTGATATGCGTCTGGACGGACCGGAACAGGGCCGATGGCTCGCGCCGGGCCTGGTGGGCGCAATCAAGGAAACTTACGCCAACGGGGATCAGGCACTGTTGTTTCTGAACCGGCGTGGATATGCGCCACTGACATTATGCCGCACCTGCGGTCATAGGTTCCAATGCCCGCATTGCAGCACCTGGCTGGTTGAGCACAGGTTTCAAAAGAAACTGGTGTGTCACCACTGCGGGCATAATGAACGTGTGCCAGAAAGCTGCCCGTCGTGCCAAAGCACCAATACGCTGGTTGCCTGTGGCCCCGGTGTTGAAAGGATTGCAGAAGAAGTGAGCGATCTCTTCCCGCAAGCGCGAACGTTGGTTCTTTCATCCGACCTGCCCGGTGGGCCTGAACGTTTGAAGCGAGAAATGAAGGTCGTTGAAGAGGGCGGTGCAGATATTATCATCGGAACGCAGTTGGTCGCCAAGGGCCACAATTTCCCGAAACTGAAACTGGTCGGCGTGGTTGATGCGGATCTCGGCCTGGCACATGGCGATCCGCGTGCCGCCGAAAAGACCTTCCAACTGCTTGCCCAGGTCACGGGCCGTGCGGGCCGCGTCGCCGGTGGCGGCAAAGGTTTTCTGCAGACGTACAGTGCGGATCATCCCGTCATCAAGGCGCTGCTCTCCAACGATAAACACGCGTTTTACCAGGCGGAGATCGAAGCGCGGCGGGCCGCCGGGCTGCCGCCTTTTGGCCGGTTGGCAGCTGTTGTGATCTCAGGGCCTGACAGGAATTTTGCGGAAGGTTTTGCCCGACAGCTGGCACGGGTGGCGCCGCCGGACCAGGCCGTCACGCTGCTTGGACCTGCAGAAGCCGCTTTGGCCATGGTTCGAGGACGCTACCGGTTCCGCCTTTTGGCGATGGCGCCGAAGCAATATGACTTGCAGTCCTATATAAGGGGCTGGCTTTCAAGCGGCCCGAAGCCGACGAAAGGCCTTCGCGTTCAGATCGATATTGACCCGCAGCATTTTTTATAACGGGTGTACCGCCGCCTTTTGTAAGGTCTGCTTGTTTTCTCGTCTCATCATGAGAGACTTCCGATTCTAACAAGGGAGGTTTCCTCAAGTCATATGTGCAACGGTTTCTCGCACCCGTAAAAACCACCAAAAAAGCCGACTACGCTGTGATCGCAGAAAAGTCGTGGGCGCTGTTCAAGGAATATGGCGCAGTGAGTTCGTGTGAAGCTTGGGGAACCGACGTGCCGGATGGTGAAGTGACGTCCTTTCCGATGGCTGTAAAAAAAGCGCCGGATGAAACTGTTGTCTTCTCGTGGATCATTTGGCCCGACAAAACGACTGCCGATGCTGCGATGGGAAAGATGGAAGAAGATCCGAGATGGGGCGAAATCATGCCCAATGCGGATGAGGTGTTTAGTCTGAAGCGGATGATCTTCGGCGGTTTTGAACCCCTGCTGGAGACTTAGCCATCGTAGGGCGTGTTGATCTTTCGTGGTAGACCCGCAATGCGAAGAGCCGCAAACACGGTCTCAAAAATGGCCACCGTCTAAAGGTTTATACGGCCGGTGACACATTGATCTGCAAGGCTTTTTGCCGCGGATGGGTAAAAAACACCATTGAATCGGCAAGAACAGGCTCCGCGCGGCGTTGCACACTGGGAAACCCTGTGCTAATTGAGGCGCGGCTTTGGGGGAACGGTTTAACCGTCATACCTTCTGACCTTGAAATCATTCATTTTTTCAATGTCTTGCGGACGCTAGCCGTTTTGCGGACATGAAAAACGTCAGAGAGCACGGACCTGGTGACTGACAACGTATCTCTCGTATCCGGCGTGGCACAGCGTTATGCGTCCGCCCTTCTCGACCTAGCTGAAGGCGACGGCGTAACGGCTGACGTGGAACGGGATCTGACTGCTTTTGAAGGCATGCTTTCCGAAAGCGAAGATCTCGTCCGTCTTGTGAAAAGCCCGGCATTCAGTGCTGAAGAGCAGCTTGCAGCGCTCGCAGCACTTCTCGACAAGGCTGGCATCAAAGGCCTGGCCGCAAATTTCGTGAAGCTGGCAGCCCGTAACCGGCGCCTCTTCGTCCTTCCCGACATGATCAAGTCTTTCCGCGCCCTGCTTGCAGAAAAGCGCGGCGAGGAAACAGCTGAAGTGGTTTCTGCCGCTGCTCTGTCCGACGAACATGTCGCTGCCCTGAAAGAAGCTCTCTCTGCTTCCACGGGCAAATCCGTAAACATCGCAGCTAAGGTTGATCCTGCCCTGATCGGCGGCCTCGTGGTCAAAGTCGGGTCCCGCATGATCGATACGTCGCTGCGTACCAAGCTCAATTCACTCAAGTTCGCGATGAAAGAGGTCGGCTGATGGATATTCGGGCCGCGGAAATCTCCGCAATCCTCAAGGACCAGATCAAGAGCTTTGGCCAAGAAGCCGAAGTTTCTGAAGTTGGTCAGGTGCTCTCCGTCGGTGACGGTATCGCCCGTGTTTATGGTCTGGACAAAGTCCAGGCTGGTGAGATGGTCGAATTCCCGGGTGGGATCAAGGGCATGGCCCTGAACCTGGAATCCGACAACGTCGGTGTCGTTATCTTCGGTTCTGACCGCGACATTAAAGAAGGCGACACCGTTAAACGGACCGGCGCCATCGTGGAAGTTCCGGTCGGTAAAGGTCTTCTTGGCCGCGTTGTCGATGCGCTCGGCAATCCGATCGATGGTAAAGGCCCGATCGAAGCCACTGAGAAGCGCCGTGTGGACGTTAAAGCGCCAGGCATTCTGCCGCGTAAGTCCGTGCACGAGCCGATGTCCACGGGCCTGAAAGCCATTGACGCCCTGATCCCGGTTGGCCGTGGTCAGCGCGAGCTCGTCATTGGTGACCGTCAAACCGGTAAGACCGCAATTATCCTCGACACCTTCTTGAACCAGAAGCCGCTGCATGCGGGCAACGACGAAGATGCAAAACTGTACTGCATCTACGTTGCAGTTGGTCAGAAGCGTTCTACCGTTGCCCAGTTCGTCAAGACACTGGAAGACAACGGCGCTCTGGAATACTCCATCGTCATCGCCGCGACCGCATCCGAAGCTGCTCCGCTGCAGTTCTTGGCGCCGTTTGCTGGCTGCGCAATGGGTGAGTTCTTTCGCGATAACGGCATGCATGCGGTGATCGGTTACGACGATCTGACCAAGCAGGCTGTTGCGTACCGTCAGATGTCTCTGCTTCTGCGCCGCCCGCCAGGACGTGAAGCATTCCCGGGTGACGTTTTCTACCTGCACTCCCGTCTTCTGGAGCGTGCTGCGAAGTTGAACGAAGATCACGGCAAGGGCTCTTTGACCGCACTTCCGGTCATTGAAACCCAGGGCAACGACGTGTCCGCGTTTATTCCGACCAACGTGATCTCGATCACCGACGGTCAGATCTTCCTGGAAACGGACCTGTTCTATCAGGGCATCCGCCCGGCCGTGAACGTTGGTCTGTCGGTTTCCCGCGTGGGTTCCTCCGCTCAGATCAAGGCGATGAAGCAGGTTGCTGGCCCGATTAAGGGTGAGCTGGCTCAGTACCGCGAGATGGCTGCGTTCGCGCAGTTCGGCTCCGACCTTGATGCCACCACTCAGCGCCTTTTGAACCGTGGTGCACGTTTGACCGAACTTCTGAAACAGCCGCAGTTCTCGCCGCTGAAGACCGAAGAGCAAGTTGCCGTGATCTACGCTGGCGTGAACGGATACCTCGACAATCATCCGGTTGACCGTGTGAAGGAATTTGAAGAAGGCCTGCTTCTGTTCCTGCGTGGCGAGCACAAGGAACTGCTCGACGCGATCTGGGAAAAGAAAGCCCTCGACGACGACCTCACTGGCAAGCTGAAAGCTGCGCTTGACGCGTTCGCTAAGAACTTCGCCTAAGACCACACGCCGGGATAAGGAGCAGGGGCGGCCATGCCGAGCCTGAAGGACTTACGAAACCGCATCGCTTCCGTAAAGGCGACGCAGAAGATCACCAAGGCCATGCAGATGGTGGCCGCGGCGAAACTGCGTCGTGCCCAGGAAGCCGCGGAGGCCGCGCGTCCCTATGCGGAACGCATGGAGAGCGTGCTGGCCAACCTCGCCGTGGCTTTCGAAGGCCGCGACGACGCTCCGAAGCTGATGTCCGGAACGGGCAATGACCAGGTCCATCTCTTGGTCGTTGCAACCGCCGAACGCGGTCTGTGCGGGGGCTTCAACACCAACATTGCCAAGCTGGCACGCGAGAAGGCCAAAAGCCTGATCGGCCAGGGCAAGACGGTCAAGATCCTGTGTGTGGGCAAGAAAGGCTTTGACGCGATCAAGCGCGACCTTGGCCAGCATGTGATCGAAACCATCGAGCTGCGCGGCGTCAAAAATGTCGGATTCTCCAATGCGGATGAAATCGGGCGCAAAATTCTCTCCATGTATGAAAATGGTGAGTTCGACGTCTGCACATTGTTCTACGCGACCTTCCAATCCGTTATCGCTCAGGTTCCGACTGCCCAGCAGTTGATCCCGGCCCACTTTGAGGCAAGCGAAGGCACGGATGAAGGTGGTGCAAGCGCGGTCTATGAGTATGAGCCGGATGAGGCTGAGATCCTTGCTGATCTTTTGCCGCGGAACATCTCCATTCAGGTTTTCCGGGCGCTCCTGGAAAACGCTGCTTCTGAGCAGGGCGCTCGTATGTCCGCAATGGACAACGCGACGCGCAATGCCGGGGACATGATCGACAAGCTGACGATCAAGTACAACCGCCAGCGTCAGGCTCAGATTACGACCGAATTGATTGAAATTATCTCGGGCGCGGAAGCGCTCTAGAGCGAACCGCGCCCTGCTGGGCGCGGTTCGCCTGAACAGTATTAAAGTCGATCAACTTATCAGCTTTCATTGTAATGAAAGCCGGTTGATCTAACGGGATCGAGACGAGGATTAGGGATATGGCTGACAAAATAGTCGGACGGGTCACCCAGGTCATCGGCGCCGTTGTCGACGTCAAGTTCGATGACCATCTGCCGCTGATCCTGAATGCTCTTGAAGCAGACAACCAGGGCAACCGCTTGGTGCTCGAGGTTGCTCAGCACCTGGGCGAGAATACAGTACGCACCATCGCAATGGACTCCACCGAGGGTCTCGTGCGCGGTCAGGAAGTTACCGACACCGGATCCGCGATCGTGGTTCCAGTTGGTGACGGCACTCTCGGCCGCATCATGAACGTGATTGGTGAACCTGTTGATGAAGCTGGTGAAATCAAGCACGAAGACAAGCGTGCGATCCACCAGGAAGCTCCGGAATTCGTAGAGCAGTCCACCGAAGCAGAAATCCTTGTAACGGGCATCAAGGTCGTCGACCTTCTCGCACCGTACGCAAAGGGTGGTAAGATCGGCCTGTTCGGCGGCGCCGGCGTTGGTAAAACCGTTCTCATCATGGAACTGATCAACAACATCGCTAAGGCGCACGGCGGATACTCCGTTTTCGCTGGTGTTGGTGAGCGGACCCGTGAAGGCAACGACCTTTACTGGGAAATGATCGAATCCGGCGTGAACAAGGAAGGCGGCGGAGAGGGCTCCAAGGCTGCACTCGTTTACGGTCAGATGAACGAGCCTCCCGGAGCGCGTGCACGTGTTGCACTGACCGGTCTGACGATTGCGGAAGATTTCCGCGACAAGGGGCAGGACGTTCTTTTCTTCGTGGACAACATCTTCCGCTTCACGCAGGCCGGTTCCGAAGTGTCTGCGCTTCTGGGTCGTATTCCTTCCGCTGTGGGCTATCAGCCAACTCTTGCCACCGACATGGGCGGCATGCAGGAGCGGATCACGACCACGCACAAGGGCTCGATTACGTCCGTTCAGGCCGTTTACGTCCCGGCCGATGACTTGACCGACCCGGCACCGGCTTCGACCTTTGCTCACTTGGATGCAACGACGGTTCTGAACCGCTCGATTGCGGAAAAGGGCATTTACCCGGCTGTGGATCCGCTGGACTCCACATCGCGTATGCTGAGTGCCAACATCATTGGAGACGAGCACTACGACACCGCGCGTGCCGTTCAGGTGACTTTGCAGCGCTACAAGGCACTGCAGGATATCATTGCGATTCTCGGCATGGACGAACTGTCTGAAGAAGACAAGCTCACCGTTGCCCGCGCTCGTAAGATCGAACGCTTCCTGTCTCAGCCGTTCTTCGTGGCTGAAGTCTTCACCGGTTCTCCGGGCAAGCTCGTTGCTCTGGAAGATACGATCAAAGGCTTCAAGGGTCTCGTTAACGGCGAGTACGATCACCTGCCGGAAGCTGCTTTCTACATGGTTGGTTCCATTGAGGAAGCCATCGAGAAAGCTCAGAAGCTGGCTGCAGAAGCCGCTTAAGGCATTGGATCGGACGCCGGAATACGGCGTCCGGTTTTCTCTTGTTTGATGGCCCGGCCTTCTGCCTGCCATCTGAACCGATGACTGACAAGGAAGACGCCAAATGGCTGAACTTTTCCAGTTTGAGTTGGTCTCGCCGGAGCGCCAGCTCCTGTCCGAACAGGTTGCCGAGGTCGTTGTGCCAGGCACCGAAGGCGAGTTTGGCGTTCTGAAGAACCACAGCCCGTTTATGTCCACCATCAAGCCGGGTATCCTGAAAGTCCGCACAGATGCGGGATCCTGGGATGAGTATTTCGTGCGCGGTGGGTTTGCCGACATTGCTCCAGGCGGTCTGACCGTCTTGGCTGAGCAGGCGATCCCGGTCTCTGAAATCAGCGAAGACCAACTGGCTCAGGCGATCAAAAACGCCGAGGAAGATGTGGCTGACGCGAAAGACGACGACACCAAGCAGAAGGCAGAAATGACACTGTCTCAGCTGAAGGATGTTGCAGAAGCTCTCAAGGCCGCCTAATCAGCGAGACTTAGATCTGCATTCTGAAAACGCGGTCCAGATTGGATCGCGTTTTTGTCGTTTGCTTGAGATCAAAAGCGTCTTGCGACGTTTCGATTAAGCCGCGCCGCCGCGGATAACCCTGTGGGCGCGTCCAGCCTCATAGAAGCGGAAGCCATTGCGCCCGTTCTGCTTGACTTCATAGAGCGCGATGTCAGCTTTTTTCTGCAGGGATTCAATGGATGCGGCGTCTGCACCAATATAAGAAATACCGATGCTGATCCCGATCGAAACCTTATGGGCAAAGACATCGAACGTCTGATTGAGTGCGGCCACAAGCCGTTCCGCAATCTCCGTCACCCAAGGCTCGCCTGGTCCGCCGCCTTGCAGAATAATCGCAAACTCGTCCCCGCCAATGCGCGCAACAAGGTCTGTTGCTCGCACGCATTCTTTGAACCTTTGAGCAACTTGACACAGCAGCTCGTCCCCGACGTCGTGCCCGAAGGTGTCGTTGACGGGTTTGAAGCGGTCCAGATCCAGGAGCAACAGATGCCCGCCCGTCCCCTGCATCTGGGCATCGAGCAGGGCTTCTTGAAGACGTGCCGTGAAGAGTGCGCGGTTAGCGAGACCCGTTAGGTCGTCGTGGTGGGCAGCATGGGTAATGCGCGCAGCAGTTTCTTCACGTAAGGTGATATCTTCATGGGTCCCGATCCATCCGCCGTCCGGCAGTGGGGCATGGACCACCCCGATCACCTTGCCGTCCGGATGCGTGAATTTCGTACGGACGACTTCGCCGCGGGACAGTTTTTCATAAAGCGCATTGTAGTGTTCTTCGACGTCGCCGTCGAAATCGCCACGCGCTTTTTCTGCCCGCAGCAAATCAATCAGGCTGACACCTTCACGCACTTCCCCATAAGGCTTTCGGAAGATGTCCAGGTATTGTTGGTTCCACAAGATGAGCTTGCCGTCTTTGTCGAACACGCTCACGCCTTGCCGCATATTGCCGAGGACCGCTTCAAGCTCCGCTAGCCGGTCTCGCGCCAGACGTTCGCTTTCGGCCAGCGTTTGCTCCATTTCCTTGCGCTCTGTAACGTCAAAGAAATTGAAGATAGACCCGCCAGCCGGTAACGGTGTGTACCGGACTTCCAGGTATCGACCATCGGCGTTGTGCCGCTCATAGCTGTAAGCTTTGGTTGGAGAGTTCAATCTAAACTTCTCCAAAGCCAGCTCTTCTGGATCGCCTGGCCCGTAGTCTCCGCGTTCGGCCGAAAACTTGAGATAATCCAATATGTGTAGTTTTTGCCGCAGCATGTCGGTGGGATAACCGAGCAGTTTGCCGAACTCGTCGTTGTAAGATGCTAGCTGGAAGTTATCGCTGTAATGCGCCACACCGCCCGGGAAATTGTCGAAAATGACTTGAAGCGTATTCGCCTGGCGTTTGGTTTCCGTGATGTCGGTCAGTGAAACGACGACCCCATCAAGGGCGTATTCGCCGCCTTGTGCAATGGGTCGCGCATTGACCCGCAACCATCGGGAAGCGGCTTTTCCACTGTGTTTGAGTTCAGCCGTGGCATCGCAGACGAGGAGCGGATCTTCTGCCGCCAGTTCGAGCGTATTAACTTCCTGGTGTGTTACCCCGAGGTCACAAATGACAGCGACTGTGAGATCTTTGACGTTTCGGCCGACGAGACGCTCGGTTGTTGAATCAAGCAGTTTCGCGCCAGCTGGATTGCAGGACTGGATGACGCCGGATCGGGTCAGCACCAAGACACCTTCACTGAGGGTCTCAAGCGTCGTCCGGTGTGCGGCTTCCGATTCGCGGACCGCTTGTTCAACCTGTTTCCGCTCAGTTACGTCCTGAAATGCGCCAACAAGCTTGATGGTTTCCCCGTCCTTTTCGATCGGGCGTCCCACGGCACGCACCCAGATTTGGCGGCCTTTGGCGGTTACCAGGGGCAGTTCCGCATCCCAGCCGCGGCCTTGCTCAATACCACGAGCAACCGCCCTGGTGATTGGCCCCCGGGCCTCAGGCGCATAGAAGTCAATGGCTGTTTCGACGTTCGGGACATAGTCGTCTGATACGTCATGGATCTCGTGAGTCTTCCGCGTCCATGTCAGCTTTTGAGAGTTCATGCACAACTCCCAGCCGCCAACGCCCGATACTGCGGCAATTTCCTCAAGCAGCCGGCCTTTGCCAACGGCCTCTTCATGTTCTGCTTCTGCGCGCGCAAGCGCTGCTTCTTTTTCTACGTTTGCCTGATGAGATTTCAGAAGCCCCTCGACCACCCGGCCCATACGCCGCAATTGGTGCAACTGTTGTCGGGCCGGCTTGCGTGGTCTTTGGTCGATGACGCAGAGAGTGCCGAGCCTGTTTTTCCCATCCAGGCTGAGAGGGCAACCGGCATAGAAACGGATGTTCGGCTCGCCCATAACAAGTGGATTGTCGCAAAATCTTTCGTCGCTCAGTGTGTCTGGAACGACAAACAGGTCATCAGCTGAAAGGGCATGCTGGCAGATGGAGACTTCTCTTGAGGTGCCTTCAATATCAACGCCGCAAGCGGCCTTGAACCATTGGTCTCGCTCATCCACCAGGGAAATCAATGCGATGGGGCAATCGAAGATGGCTGCAACGGCTTCCACCACCGCATCATATTCCGGCAAACGCTCGGAGCCCACGACCTGCAGTGCGTGCAGAGCGTCGAGGCGTTCCTGTTCATTTTCAACCAGGTGTAATCTCATCCAGCCCGTCATCTGGGTTGTTCAACAACAAATCTAGTAGGCGAAAAAATACCGGCTGCTTAAAAAGAAACTCTTAATTAGCTCCAATAATTGAATAAAAAATATCTAAAAATGAAATAACAAGACGCGGATAGTAGTATATATCGATGAATGACCTAGGGGTAATTAGATTGAACTTGTAAAATATACGTATTACTATACGTAATAGCGCAGTGTTTGATCGTTAAGAATAACAGGATACGCCAACAAAAAACCCGGCCTGAGGCCGGGTTTGAGGCGCGTGGATGATCCACGGTAAACTGCTTTTGTTGACAAGCAGCTGAAGTTTTACGCCGCGCGGCGGAAGGACAAGCTCATGCCGCCACCGGAACGGTTGCGGCGGCGCTCTTCCGGCGGGATATAAACAATGGAGCGATGATCTTCACAGTAAGAAACGCCCGGCTCAACCCGGTTGGAGCACGGAAAGGTGTAGTTTCCAGAGTCGCCTTCTGCCCATTTGCAGCAGCCCGGGCGCGGGAGAGACAAGTCAGCCATGACAGTTTCCTTTATTCTATACGCACACACCAAAGGCGCTCGAGCATCCTCCTCAAGTGAGGATCCGAACAGCCTTTGAAATAAATCGGATTTAGCAGACGCCCGGGACGTTTTTCATGGCCCACCCCTGCAAGCAGAGAGCTCTTCAGCAAGCGCAAAGGGTACATAGGTCGAATGTCACAAAATTGCAATAGAATAGCAGGCATGTCGGCCTTGCATTTGCTGCATAGCCGGTTAAGCCCGGTTTACTTTTGCTGAGAAAGGCAAACAACATCCATTGTTTAGCGCTTTATTGCCCGTCATCTGGCGGGAGCTGTCCGCCAGCCGCAAACAATGCTTGGGGCGTGTCCAGGTCGAGCCGGGCCGCATCGCCAAGCTCAACTTCCGCTACGAAGCCCGAGTTCTCAGCAATAACGTGACGGGCGCCGACGTCACCGGTCAAGGATTTCAGCGCATCAAAAAAGCGCCTGTCCCAAAGAACCGGATTGCCGCGTTTCCCGTCTGCTGTCGCTGTGACGATCAGGTTGTTGGAGCTTTCCCGGTAGGCACCAATAAGACGATTCAAGTCTTCCGGCGTAATGCGCGGCATATCCCCGAGTAGGATAACAACAGCATCCGGGTCCGTTTTCAGTGCATTCATCCCAGCGCGTATGGAGCCTGCCATACCATCCGCATAATCGGGATTAAACGTGACCTTCAGATCAAGATCATCAACTTCGGCTTCGACCCTCTCGGCAAGATGACCGGTCACCAGAACGGTTTCGGTCAGTTCAGCATCGCGAACAGTTTCCGCAGCGTGACGGATCAAGGACTTGCCATCCAACTGCGCCAGCAGCTTGTTCGGCCCGCCCATGCGGGAGGATTTGCCGGCGCCCAGAATGATCGCTGCGACCTTCGGTGCCGACCGGGACGCTTTTGGGGCCCTTGGTTGCGGCCGCGTTCCGATCTCCATCAAGAGGCCTCCAACGCCCATGCTGGTAATGTCGTGGGTAGAAACTTCCAATCCGGCAAGCAGGCGATCCAGGATCCAGTCAAATCCGTTTTCCTTTGGGCTGCGGGCGCACCCGGGTGCGCCGATCACTGGCGTGGCGTTGAGGCCGCCCAGCATGAGAAGGTTGCCCGGATCCACTGGCATGCCCAGGTGTTGTATTTCACCACCCGCTCTCTCCAGCGCCGCAGGAAGAACATCTTCCCGGTCAACAACTGCGGACGCACCAAACAGGATCAGCAAATCCATGCCGCTGGCATTCATTTGGGAAATGGCAGTAGAAACGGCCTCTTCGGTATGGTCGACGCGCAGTTCAGCCGCGATATGACTGCCGCTTGCCCGAAGCCGGTCTTCGAGTATCCGGCGGGTCTTGTCCATCGTGGCTGGTTTCAAATGGGGCAAGGATGTTGCGATCAAGCCAACCTTGCGGGCAGAAAACGGCGCGACACAGACCGCACTATTAACCGCAGTTTCGGCTTTTCCAAGCAATTCATCGGCCACGGCGAACGGAATAATCTTGGCAGTTGCGACCATCCTGCCCGGTGTGACGCGGGTATGATTTGCGAGCGTTGCAAAGGTAATGGCCGGATCTATTCTATTGGCAGCTGTGACCGCGGTCTCATCAATGACCAGAACACCGTCGGTGTCTGAAAACAGGTTCATCCGGCCCGTAAACGGCGCGTCCGTGTAAAGGCCGGCGCCTTTGGCAGCTTGTCCGAGCCGGGCGGCTGCCGTGTCCTCGTCGAGGTCTCCGGCTTCAAGGCGCGCAACGACAATTGTCTCCAGGCCAGCTTCGCTCAAAAGAGCACAGTCAGCTGTTGTTAAGCGATGCCCTTTCTTTAGGACGAGGCCAGGCAATTTGGTCGAATGGGCGAGCACGCAGCCCTCAGCATCCTCCGGCTGAACCGGGCCAAACTTCATGCTGGAACTCCACCCGGCTTGCGCAAAGCCTTGATAACAGATGCCAGAACGGCAACAGCTATCTCTTGTGGTGAAGCCGCGCCAATATCGAGACCGATTGGCGCTTCAATCCGGCTCATTACATCCACTGACAAGCCCGCTTCCCGAAACCGCTCCAGGCGCTTTCCATGGGTCTTTTTGCTGCCGAGTGCACCTACATAGAAGCACCCTGTTTTGAGCGCTTCCATGAGAGGATAATCGTCGATTTTAGGGTCGTGCGTGACAGCCGCGACGGCCGTGTAGGGATCAAATGGCTGATCACGGAGCACATCTTCCGGCCACTCGGCCAACAGGCTGGATCCAGGAAACCGGTCTTCGGTCGCAAAGGCCGTTCGTGGATCAATTACGCTGACATTGAATCCTGCAATCTCAGCCATGGGAACGAGTGCCTGACTTATGTGTACGGCGCCAATGAGGACAAGCCGGGGTGCGGGGACAGAGACGGTAAGAAAAGCCTCGCCTGCATCGGTTTTGACAAGGCCGGATTTGCCGGACAGGAAACGCTTGTCGAACTCTTCGGCCAGAAGGTCGTTACGGTAAGCAACATTCTGTTTGATCAGCCGTTGGCTGCCATCCGTCATATTGGTGACCAGGATAGCCGCCCTTCGAGCAGCGCGTCCCGCATTCAGTTGGCTCAGGAGTGAAAGGTCCATGTCAGCTGCGATCTGTTGCCAGTTTCAGCCCAAGCCCGACAAGCAGTGAGCCGCCGGCCCACCTGGTGACTGCCTGCATTCTGGATTGACGCGTGAAGCGCTTTTTGACTTCTGATGCAAAAAGCACGGTAACGATATCAGCCGACGTAAATGCAAAGTTCACAATGGTTCCGAGAATGAGAAACTGTGCCCAGACCGGAAGGGCCGCTTCCGGGCTAACGAACTGTGGCAGAAACGCTATGAAAAAGACGGCGACTTTCGGATTGAGGACTTCCACGAGGAAGCTGTCCACCATGGCCCGCCGGCCGCTTTTCGGGGTCAGGTTCGGTATTGCGCCACTTTCCGCCCGTGCGCGGATCATCTGAACGCCGAGAAAAATCAGATAGGCGCCGCCGATGAGTTTCAGCGCAAAGTAAAGACTCGGAACGACAGAAAAGATCGCAGAGAGCCCGAGAGCTGCTGCAAAGACATGGACGTAGCAGCCCATATGAATGCCAAGAGCTGCAAGAAACCCGGCGCGGCGTCCGCGCGCGATCGTTTGAGCGGCGGTGTAAAGCAGGGCGGGGCCTGGCATGTAGGCGAAAAGCGCAGTCGCGGCGAAAAAGGCCAATAACGTCTCAAAAGGTGGCATCGAATATACTCAATCAGTTAACCGGCTCGACATAAACGCGAATGCGGCCGCCGCAGGACAGACCAACCCGCCAAGCGGTTTCATCAGCAACGCCAAATTCAAGCATCGCCGCTTTACCTGTTTCAATGACATCAATGGCTTCCGCAACGACGGCGCCTTCAACGCAGCCGCCTGATACTGACCCTTCGAAATTGCCGTCAGCATCGATCACCAGATGCGATCCGGCGGGGCGCGGCGCAGACCCCCAAGTCTCAACGACAGTCGCCAAGGCCACAGAGCGGCCCGCCTCTTTCCAGGTTTGGGTGGTTGAGAGTACGTCCAAACCGTCCGACGGTGGAATGACATCCGATGACACTGGTATTCTCCTCACACTGTTTTTTGAGGAGATTATAGCGCAACGTACAGAAGTCGATAGCTCAGTGGCAGAAATCCTTGGCACTTGAAGTTGACGTAAGGGAAGACCGAGAGTATGGTTGTATTGTATTAAAAATAACTTTTAGGTTTAGTGGAGGGTAAGATGGAAAAAGGGAAATCGGTCGTTATTCAACTCCCTGACGAAGACATGCTCCAGCGTGCGGATTTGAATTCGGATCAGCTGGAAAGTCTTGTAAAATCTATGCTCGGAAGTCAGGTCGGCCGGGGCATTGATGATGTCATTATCCGTGGCGGACGTCTGAGTGGCGGGAAGGATGCCGCGTCGGCATGGACGAAGACGATCTGGAAACGGGCCTGCTAAGGTCGCTCGATCCATCAGATATTTTTTGCAAGTTTGTTCTTGGCGCGAGCTGGGGTGTTCCAAAATGAGGAGCATCCCAGCTAATTCCTCGTCTTTAAACGCGCTCAGTATGCGTGGAAAAAGTGGAGGCCGGCTGCTTAGGCAAAGCCTTGGTATGGGAGGCTCGGTTGCAAGTAGAAATGGCTGGCCGGGAGGCGGTGCCGAAGACGCGTTTCGGTGTGTCAGGACCGATAACTTGCCGCGCAATCGGTTCTGGTAAATCCTTGTTTCTTCAAGCGCATTCAGGGTCTTGGATCATTGTTGAAAGTCATTCTGTCCAAGATGTGCAAGCGCTTCTTGAGGCTGCGTCCTCCCGCCTTTTGGACAGATTTCCAGATGCCTTAGAAACACCGCTCGTCGCCGAGCTTTATCGTGCTGGGCTTTTGTCAGTCAATGGCCGGAACGCTTGGGATCATGTCGATTTCGAGAACGAAACAAGCAGAATCAATACCTTGATTCTGAAAATGGCGGGCTACTGCAACATTGCTTGCACGTATTGCTATGACTTTGAGGCGGCCACCTACAAGAACCGGCTGACCGTCGAACAGGGCAAAAAAGCCATTCGGGGGACCTTAGAGAATGTCGGTCCGCGCCTGAACATCCTATTTCATGGTGGGGAGCCATTGCTGGCATACGATGCCATCACAGACCTTGTTGCGTATGCTCAAGTGGAGGCACAAAAGACAGGTACCGAGCTGTTGTTGTCCATCCAGACCAACGGAACGCGCTTTACGCCGGAAATCGTGAAGTTTCTCATCAAAAACCGCTTTTCTGTCGGTGTATCTTTGGATGGTCCGAAATCGGTAAACGATACGTTCCGGGTCGACTTTAAGGGACGGGGAACTTGGCAAAACATCACAGAGGCAATTTCAGAGTTTCCCGAACTTGCAAGCCAGATGGGGGTCCTGACTACCGTTACCAACGCCAACGCCGCCAGACTGAAGGAGGTCGCCTGTCACTTTCGCGATTGGGGAGTGCGGTGTTGGGATGTCACGGTGTTTCAGGCAGCTGGCCGGGCTACAAAAAAGCCATCACGCTTTGCTCCTGATTTGGACGAATTGATCACTTCTTACATGGATCTCCTGGATGGGGTCGAAGCGGATGAGTTTGGCGACATGGAAATCCGCCCTGTCTTGCACTACGTGCGGAACGTGCTTGGATACGAGCGTCCGAACATGTGCCTGCGCAATGGTTGCGGTGCTGCTAAGGAATTGGTCTCGGTCTCCGCCGATGGAACAGTGGAGGCCTGTGACTGCATAAGCGAACCCGCTTTATCGTTGGGGAGTCTTGCCGAGGGCGGGATATCCGGAGCTTTGTCCTCCGCTCAGGCGCAAAATATCCGGAGCCGGACCGTTCGAAACCTTACCCCCTGTACAACCTGCGACTGGCGGACCTTTTGCGGTGGTACCTGTCTGGCAAAGACCGGAGATGTCACCAAAGTAGATACCGGTGAATGTGCGGTTTCGATGGCGCTTTTCCCAGATATCTTGCGGCGGCTCGCAAACTCGGATCGGCTATTTCGATATGCAGAACGTTTTGCAGACCCGTTGGCGCATTGATTGCGAGAAAAGACGCAGTCCGCGCGGCAATATTGATGTCCACCGGCTTTTGGGGGATTGGTTCGACGACGCTGAGTGGCGGCGGGATCTGTCGCGGATTCCGTCTCGACAGCGCCGTGTCATGTTATCGGATGTTGGCCGGGACATGTTTGTCGATAACATCGGTAACTATGCGAAGGAACTCCGCTGGAACATGGAGTTGGTTGATTGGGTGTGGACCGATGAGCAGCGTAGGTCATTGGCATTGGATCATGCGCGTCTCCTTTTTGCCTCACTTTCTGATTCCATTGATTTTGCCTCGGGGACGTTTCCGCAAACAGAACTAGATGTGTCGGGTGCTGAGCATGTGCTTGATCCGAGCGAAACAGGCCGGGGTGTAATTCTTGTCAGCGTTTTTCAGACACATCCAGGTTATGCCTTTGTGAGTCCTCCGTTGAGAGACCGCAAGATAGGCGTGATCCGCAAGGCTCCTGGAGGAAGTGCTTCTCTCACTTTGGATGGCTTGCCAAAGAGTGTAGCAGAGTTGCCTGCGAGCACTGCAGCCGTACGCCCTTTGCTGAAGTTGTTAAATGAAGGGAGCGTTACAGCAGCCTACTGTGATTATATTTATGAAGGATCGGGTACGATTGAGGCACCCATGTTTGGCGCCTGGGTTTCGGTATCCCGCTCCTTGCTAAAGATTGCGAGACAGACAAATGCCGCGATAGTTCCGATGGCTGTTGCACGTGATCTTGATCTATCGAAGGAGCTGGTCCGAGTAGAATTCTTTCCGGACCTCACAGACGGTGACAGCAGGCGCTTTCAGCTCTCAGACCTGTCTTTTCGGCTTGGTATCGCACTTGAGTGCCTGATCCGTCGGTATCCGGTGCAGTGGCGCTTGTGGAACACCTTGCGCGACCGGTTGAATTGATGAGGTTACTGCCGTGCTGGTCTTGATTACCGGAGCCTCTTGTAGCGGCAAAACGAGTTTTGCGCGCAACTTATCTGCGGTTCAGCCCTACCAGCTTGATCTTTATGACGGGGTCGAGACCCTGTTGCCAGAATTGGAAACGAGACACCCTGATGCGGAAGGATCTGTCGTTATCGAAGGGCTGTTATCCGGGAGTATTTCCGCGTCGCGAGCACTCATCGAAAGATGTGATTGCGTAATCGTGCTTCAAACTCCGATAACGATCCGTTTGTTAAGGAGCCTTCGACGGGATGGTATTTCCGGGTGGATCCGGTTCATCCGGAACGAGTTTGCTTGGAGCCGATATTGTGCGCCGCTTTTGAAACCGTCAGAAACGACTGTGCCGATCAGACATGTGAGCTGGCAGCCAGACCGTGCAGGCCCTGCGTGAACCACCAAACAGCCAGAAAACAGCAGCGTTTGAAACGTGTCCGGGCACCGGCAGATTGGCCGGTGCCCGGACCGCACTCCTGTTTATTCTGCCGCGAGCCGGACGGATGGAGCTGCGCTGCGGACTGAGTTGTCGACGTGTGGTTCGAAGGTCTCGAAATTGTTGACGAACATATCGACCAGTTTGGCGGCCTGTGCGTCATAGGCCTCTTTGTCGGCCCAAGTGTCGCGCGGCGTCAGGATCTCTGTGTCCACACCGGCAACTTCGACAGGAACTTCGAAGCCGAAATTCGCATCTGTTCGGAATTCTGCGTTCGAAAGATCGCCGGAGAGTGCAGCCTGCAAAAGTGTGCGGGTCGCCTTGATCGGCATCCGGTGGCCGACACCATGCGCACCGCCGGTCCAGCCAGTGTTTACCAGCCAGCAACCGACATTGTGCTTAGCGATCAGATCCTTGAGCAGATTGCCGTATTCTGACGGATGGCGCGGCAGGAACGGGGCGCCGAAACACGTAGAGAAGGTGGCCTGCGGCTCGGTCACGCCCTTTTCAGTACCAGCCACCTTTGCCGTGTAACCTGACAGGAAGTGATACATTGCCTGGGCCGGGGTGAGGCGGGCGATAGGCGGCATGACACCGAAGGCGTCTGCCGTCAGCATGATGATCGTCTTCGGGACCGGCGCACAGCCAGTGTCGCTGGCATTGGAAATAAAGTGGATCGGGTAGGCGGCACGCGTATTCTCTGTTTTCGAACCATCGTCGAAATCAGGAACCCGCTGGGCATCCAGAACAACGTTCTCCAGAACCGTGCCGAACCGCTGGGTGGTGGAATAGATTTCCGGCTCTGCCTCAGCGGAAAGTTTGATGGTCTTCGCATAGCAGCCGCCTTCAAAGTTGAAGACGCCGTTTTCGCTCCAGCCGTGTTCGTCATCGCCGATCAGAGTGCGTGACGGATCAGCGGACAGGGTTGTCTTGCCGGTGCCGGACAGGCCAAAGAAGACGGCTGTATCGCCGTTGTCGCCAACATTGGCCGAGCAGTGCATCGGCATGATGCCTTTTTCCGGAAGCAGATGATTGAGAACGGTAAACACCGACTTCTTCATCTCGCCAGCGTAGGACGTGCCGCCGATCAGAACGATCTTGCGGGTAAGATCAACGGCAATCACGGTCTCGCTGCGGCAGCCGTGGCGGGCCGGGTCGGCTGTAAAGCTCGGCAAATCAACAATCGTCATTTCCGGCGCAAAACCAGCGAGCTCGCTGCGCTCCGGGCGCAGCAGAAGGTTGCGGATGAAAAGAGAATGCCACGCATATTCTGTATAGACGCGGACCGGCAGGCGGTGGTCGGCATCTGCTCCGCCGTAAAGATCCTGCGCAAACAGCTCCATTCCTTCAGCGTGCGCAAGGAAGTCACTCATCAGGAGATCAAACTGCTCCTGTGACATCTTTGCGTTGTTATCCCACCAGACGGCATCCTTGGTATGGTCATCAAGGACCACAAACTTGTCTTTCGGCGAGCGGCCGGTGTGCACGCCGGTTTCTGCGACCAGAGCACCGCCAGCGGCCAGCTGGCTTTCACCTCGGTTCAGGGAATACTCATAAAGCGCAGGCTCGCTCTGGTTCCAATAGAGCGCTTTCAGTCCTTTGAAGCCGAACGTTTCGCTGCCAATGGCTGAATTCCTATCGCCTACTTCCTGCATGATCCCGAGATCCTTGTTGTGGGAGCTATTTGTTAGCGGCCGGGCAGTGTTAACAAATGCTGAACCCGGTCTTAAGGGCTGCGAACCTAGTGGATGCGCAGAAATGCAGCAAGGCGGCCAAAGGGCTATGTGTTTGTTTAATCGATTGAAATGCGCGAATAAATGCCGCTTAATTAATTTGGGTGGCAAACAAAAGAACGAAACTTTCGAATTCTTCGACTTGTCTGTTAAGGCGAAAGTATATGCGGCTGAAACGCGCTTTTTCGGTCTGTGACGTGATTGTGCCGAGAGGCGGCGATCTCATTCTCGCCTTATTTGAGGCTGCTGCGATAGAGCATAGAGATTGGAAGCTCACGCGAAATTAAATTAACGCGGTGTGCTGCCGCCTATCAGTTTGTTCCCGCAGCGGCAGGCAGAGTTAGAAGAGAACCTGATCGCCAAACAGAAGTCACTGTTGAATTTGGCAGCATTTGCGTTTGGAGCTCGGAAAACAGCTGAAAGTGTTTCGGCGTTTTATAGCAAGCTTCCGGAGTGGGGCTTGTAACGCTGCGCTATCCCCGCCATCTGGAGAAAAGTTTTAGCCCCTCAGAGGGGCTGCCTTGGCTATGCGCGCCTTGCTCTGCAGACTGTAAATGGCCCGATCGCCTTAATTTTTGCGCATTTAGCAGGCCAAAGGCTTTGTGTTACTGTTCGACCGACGCGCGCCGTCGGTGCGTTTCCGGAAGTGGACGAAGACAAATATGCCAACGATTGCCCTGGTTGATGACGACCGTAATATCCTGACCTCCGTATCGATTGCTTTGGAGGCGGAAGGATATCGGGTCCAGAGCTACACGGATGGAACCTCCGCGCTTGATGGCCTGCAAAGCGATCCGCCCGAACTTGCGATCTTCGATATCAAGATGCCGCGCATGGACGGCATGGAATTGCTGCGCCGGTTGCGTCAGACATCCGATCTCCCGGTCATTTTTCTAACGTCCAAAGACGATGAAATCGATGAGTTGTTCGGTCTCAAAATGGGCGCGGACGACTTCATCCGGAAGCCGTTTTCGCAGCGTTTGCTGGTCGAGCGGGTCCGAGCGGTGCTGCGCCGTGCCCAACCGCGCGATGCATCAGCACCAAGAGATGATGCAGACAAGTTGCTGGAGCGCGGTCAACTTGTGATGGACCAGGAGCGTCACACCTGCACCTGGAACAACATGCCGGTTACGTTGACCGTCACCGAGTTTCTTATCCTGTCCGCCTTAGCCCAACGCCCCGGAGTCGTTAAAAGCCGTAATGCGCTGATGGACGCGGCTTATGATGATCAGGTCTATGTTGATGACCGCACCATCGACAGCCACATCAAACGCCTGCGCAAAAAGTTCAAAGTGGTTGACGACGATTTCGACATGATCGAAACCCTTTATGGTGTTGGGTACCGGTTCAGAGAGGCCTGAGCTGGAGGCCACAGACCTGAAGGTGGGCCTGAATGGCGGTGGAAAGCGAACATCTGGACGACGTGCAGATCTCTGAACCGGAAGGTGGTTCGGAGCGCTCCAAGCTGCGCCGTTTGAGCAAGAAGCGCGTTCGCCGTAGGCTCTTGAGCCGGGTGGGCCGGGTCTTCGGGACATACGTGCTGTCTTCCCTGACGCGCCGGATCATTGCGATCAATCTCGTTGGTCTCATCGCCCTTGTGATTGGTATCCTCTATCTTAATCAGTTCCGTGCCGGTCTCATTGATGCAAGGGTGCAGAGCCTCCTTACGCAAGGCGAGATCATTGCCGGTGCAATCGCGGCTTCTGCGACCGTCGATACAGGAACTATCACAGTCGATCCGGAACGTTTGTTGCAGCTTCAAGCAGGTGAGAGCATCACGCCGACGGCAGGTGATGATCTTGAAAGCCTCGACTTTCCAATTAATCCCGAACGTGTCGGCCCTGTTCTCCGCCGGTTGATTTCTCCGACAAAAACCCGCGCGCGGATCTACGATCCTGAGGGAATTCTGATCCTGGATTCCCGGCACCTTTATTCCAGCGCTCAGATCCTGCGATTTGATCTGCCGCCACCCAATGTCGAGGAAGAAGGCTTTTGGGATACGCTCTGGCAGTGGAGCAAACGCTGGATGCAGCAGGGCGACCTGCCGCTCTATCAGGAGGTTGGCGCGGGCGACGGCCGAGCCTATCCTGAAGTGGAAGCCGCCCTTGCAGGGTCTCCGGCCAGTGTGACCCGGATATCCCAGCGCGGCGAGCTGATCGTTTCCGTAGCGGTTCCGATCCAGCGGTTCCGTGCCGTGCTTGGCACTTTGCTCCTGTCAACGCAGGGCGGTGATATTGATGCCATTGTTCGGGCAGAGCGCATCGCGATCATCCGTGTCTTCTTGTTCGCAGCGACGGTCACGATCCTCTTGTCGATCCTTCTTGCCGGGACCATTGCAGGGCCCGTGCGCCGTCTTGCTGCCGCAGCGGACCGCGTGAGGACCGGATCAACGACGTCGCGCGAAGAAATACCAGAGTTCTCCGACCGTCAGGACGAGATTGGCCATCTGGCGCGCTCGTTCCGTGAAATGACCAACGCGCTCTATGACAAGATTGACGCGATCGAGCGTTTTGCAGCTGACGTTGCACATGAACTCAAGAACCCGCTGACGTCCCTTAGAAGCGCGGTCGAAACACTGCCGCTTGCACGAAACGAGGATTCGCGTAACCGGCTGATGGAAGTCATTCAGCATGACGTCCGCCGTCTTGATAGGTTGATCAGCGACATTTCCGATGCGTCCCGCCTGGATGCAGAACTTGCCCGGACGCAATCAGAAACGATCGATATTGCCGAGCTTCTTTGGAACATGGCGGACGCAGCAAATGAGCGGTCCGACAAGGGGGACCCGCGGGTCAAACTTACCGTCGCGGACGCGCCCGGCATCAAACCTTACGAAGTCCAAGGCCATGACATCCGGCTTGGACAGGTGATCAGCAACCTTCTTGACAACGCCCGTTCGTTTTCACCGAAGAAGGGCACCGTCCGGGTGGATCTTGGCCGCGATGGACGGGAAATCAAGATCACCGTGGACGACGACGGACCTGGTATCCGCGCGGAAAACACGGAAAGGATTTTCGAGCGATTTTACACCGACAGGCCGGACGGCGAGGGCTTCGGAAACAATTCCGGCCTCGGTCTCTCTATCTCAAGGCAGATCATTGATGCACACGGCGGATCAATTTCGGCAACCAACCGGATTGAAGCTGGCAAAGACGGGAAGGACCGGATAGCCGGCGCCCGGTTCACGATCATTTTGCCCGTAGGCCGCAAGAAGTGACAGCCAACAACATTCACGCAAACTGCCTTGTTGTCGGAACCAAGGGACTTCTGATCCGTGGAAAGTCCGGGAGCGGCAAGTCGTCTTTGAGTGACACAATTCTCGAGGCGGCACGATCGCGCGGGCACTTCGGGGCTCTTGTCGCGGATGATCGCGTGCTCTTGAACGGAGAAACTGGGCAATTGCTGGCGGAGCCGCCAAAGGTGCTTGAAGGCATGATGGAAGTGCGCGGTACCGGTATTGTACGGGCAAGGTTTTTGCCCCAAGCGCAAGTCCATCTTATTGTTGATTTGTGTGAGAAGGTGGCAGTGGAGCGCCTTCCGGAAGAGCCTTACAATAAGGAAACCGTTTTGGGCGTGGTATGCCCGCTCCTTCGCTGCCCCGAAGATGATATTTTTTCGAGTGTACGATTGATCCGCTGGGCCTTCAGACATCTCTACTCAGATAGCCCTGACTATTTTTAAGGCGGACCTTTCCTTTTTTGCTTGCAACTGGCGATACGGTTGCCGACAGTGCTGCAGGCTGGTGAACGCCCGGCTCTCAAATGAGCTGAAGCAAATCTCGATGATCGGGTTTTTAAACGTATGATTGGACTTGTCCTCGTCACTCACGGGCGCCTCGCTGAAGAATTCAAGGCAGCACTGGAGCATGTTGTTGGCCCACAGGAGCAAGTCGAGACGATCTCCATTGGTCCGGATGACGATATGGAACAGCGCCGGCAGGACATTTTGGCGGCGGTCGATGCCGCAAATACAGGCAAAGGCGTGGTTCTTCTCACAGACATGTTCGGTGGCACACCGTCCAACCTTGCGATCTCGGTAATGGACAGCAAGTCCGTCGAAGTCGTCGCAGGTGTAAATCTGCCGATGCTGATCAAACTGGCCAGCGTTCGTGCTGATCGCGAGCTCCCGCAAGCTGTTGACGAGGCGCGGCAGGCCGGACAAAAATATATCTCCGTCGCGAGCCAGGTGCTGTCGGGACAGAATTAACAAGAACAGGACGCGAAAAGCGTGTTGGAAAAAGACCTGACGATTGTAAATCGGCGCGGCTTGCATGCCCGGGCATCGGCAAAATTGGTAAAACTGGTTGAGACCTTCGACGCCGACGTGAAGGTTTCAAGAGACGGGCAGACAGTGGGGGGCACCTCGATCATGGGTCTCATGATGCTTGCTGCCAGCCCTGGCTGTTGCATCAAGGTCCGTACAAGCGGCGTGCAAGCCGAACCCGCGCTTGAGGCCATCACGGATTTGGTTGAAAGCGGGTTCGGGGAAGAAGACTGACTGTCTCGACACACTGCAAGGTTTGACCATTGAGTTGGAGGGCAAGTTGGACGCGGTTGTGGATCGGAATATGCAGGTGACAAAAGACCTGCTGGCCCATGTTCATGATGCTTTGGGGGCCGACTTTTCTTTCGAGCTTCCAGATGGAACGGTCATACCGGAAAATGGCCAGGAGGGCGAGCTCCGCCTATTCATTTCCGGCACTGCGATCCCTGTGCTTTTGCGGCGACCCAGTTTAAAGACGGTTCTTGAGCTTTACGCGCGCGGCGAAGTCGAGCCGCGCGGTGGTTCGCTGTTTGATTTCGCGGACAAGCGTCCGTCCGTCAAATCAAAGACACTGTTGAAGCGTCTTAACAAACGCCTTGTCGTCGGGTCAGCGGTAAAGCTGTTCTTTGCACCGCGCGCGTCTGAAAAACAACAAGCGCAACTGGACGGCGGCAATACGGCTCAGCAGTCCGGGAGCGGTCAGACCGACATTGCCTTTCACTACAATGTCTCCAATGAGTTCTATCGGCTCTTCCTGGATCCCGAGATGCTCTACACCTGTGCTTATTTTAAGACTTGGGACACAGACCTTGCGACCGCACAGCGTGACAAACTGGAGATGATTTGCCGGAAGCTGCGCCTGAAGCCGGGGGACCGAATGCTCGATATCGGCTGCGGCTGGGGTGCTCTGATTTGTTATGCGGCCGAGCATTATGGTGTGACGGCAATAGGCGTGACTTTGTCGGAAGAGCAGGCCGTTCTCGCCCGCGAGCGGATCAAGACCAAGGGCCTGGAAGGCAAAGTTGCCGTCGAGCTCAAGGACTTCCGTGAGATGGAGGGCGAGTTCGACAAGATCTCCTCCATAGGAATGTTTGAGCATGTCGGTCTCGATCATCACGAGGAATACTACCAGGCAGTGCACCGTCTTCTGCGGCCGCGCGGGATCTATCTTCATCACGCGATCACGCGCCGGGGCAAAAAAAGCCTCAAAAACTTCCGGCGCAAGCGTGCGGAGTATAAGGCGCTCGTCAGATACATTTTTCCTGGTGGGGAGGTCGACCACATCGGGTGGACCCTTACCAATCTGGAATCCTACGGTTTTGAAGTGCACGACGTCGAAGGTTGGCGGGAGCACTATGCACGCACCACCCGACTGTGGGCTGAGAACCTGATGCGCGCCAAAGAGGCAGCCGTTGCCGAAGTGGGGGATGAAAAATATCGCTTGTGGCTGGCTTATCTGACGGGTGTTTCCCTCGGCTTCCAGCGCGGCACAGTGAATATATTTCAGACTGTGTCGACCAAACGCACGAAGGGCCCCTCCCTTATGCCGCCAACACGTGAAGATCTTTATCTAAGCTAGGCGATATGAACGATTTGGAGTTCGACCTGAAACCGTGTCTCGAAGCTGCATTCTAACGATGACTTAATCATATAAAGAATTCTTTATATCTTTATTGCATGACATGCGGCGCGGGGGTATAACCCGGGCAATGGATTGTGGCATTGCTTGCAATCCGGCCGCTTGCCGCGCAGCAGTCAATCGACTGGGTCTGTTTTCCGACAGAACGCGGCGCAAAATCGAGTTGGCCTGGCAACAGAGGCTGGCGCAAACAGCAGGAAACTTTCATGGCTGATTACATCGTCAAGGATATCGGACTCGCAGACTGGGGCCGCACCGAAATCGAAATCGCGGAACACGAAATGCCGGGCCTGATGGCTTGCCGGGAAGAGTTCGGCGAAAGCAAGCCGCTCAAAGGTGCCCGGATTGCCGGGTCCTTGCACATGACCATTCAGACAGCGGTTTTGATTGAAACGCTGGTTGCGCTGGGCGCGGAAGTTCGCTGGGCGTCCTGCAACATCTACTCCACACAGGACCAGGCTGCAGCTGCCATAGCCGCATCCGGCGTTCCGGTTTTCGCTGTAAAGGGCGAAACGCTTGAGGAATATTGGGATTACGCCGACAAGATCTTCGATTTCGAAGACGGCGCCAACATGATCCTTGACGATGGTGGTGACGCGACCCTTTACATCCTGCACGGTGCCCGCGTTGAGGCAGGTGAAACGGATCTGATCGAAAATCCGAAGTCCGAAGAAGAAGAAGCTCTTTTCGCGCAGATCAAGAAGCGCGCAGCCGCCAACCCAGGTTGGTTCACCAAGCAGCGCGATATGCTGCAGGGTGTCACGGAAGAAACCACCACCGGTGTTTTGCGTCTTTATGAAATGCAGAAAAACGGCAAGCTGCCGTTCCCGGCGATCAACGTCAACGACAGTGTGACCAAGTCCAAGTTCGACAACCGCTATGGCTGCCGCGAATCTCTGGTAGACGGTATTCGCCGCGGTACCGACGTCATGATGTCCGGCAAGGTTGCTGTTGTGTGTGGCTACGGGGATGTCGGCAAGGGCTCCGCTCAGTCTCTCGCAGGCGCCGGCGCCCGGGTCATCGTTACAGAGATCGACCCGATCTGCGCACTTCAGGCATCCATGGATGGCTTCGAAGTCAAGACCATGGAGCAGGTTCTGCCGGAAGGCGACATTTATGTCACCGCGACCGGAAACAAGGACATCATCACCTTCGACCACATGCGTGGCATGAAGGACATGGCGATCGTCTGTAACATCGGTCACTTCGACAATGAAATTCAGGTTGCCGCTCTGAAAAACACCAAACTGCGTCCGGTCAAGGACCAGGTCGACATGTACGAGTTCCCGGATGGGAAGCGGATGATCCTGTTGTCTCAGGGGCGTTTGGTAAACCTCGGCAATGCGACCGGTCACCCGAGCTTTGTTATGTCTGCAAGTTTCACCAACCAGGTGCTGGCGCAGATCGAACTCTTCACCAAGGGCGATCAGTACAAGAACGAAGTTTATGTGCTTCCGAAGCACCTCGATGAAAAGGTTGCCCGTTTGCACTTGGCAAAGCTTGGTGTGACGTTAACCGAATTGAGTGACGACCAAGCGGATTATCTGGGGATTAACAAGTCCGGTCCGTTCAAGGCGGAACACTACAAATACTGATTCTTGTGCCTCGCCATACTACATATGGTGAAGCCTGCGATTCGGCATTGTGAACAAAAAAATGCAGGACCCTTCAATTTGAAGGGTCCTGTTAACTTTTCAGCAAGGGACTCTTCTGCGCGATTCTCAAAAAGGTTATGGTTTTAGCGAATCAGAGGCCAGAAGGCGGATGTCTTTGATTTGCTCCCAATAATCGGGGGCTGCATCCCGTTAAATTTAGCGGGCGAAGGCGGTGTAAGGGGATCTTGGAATGCCGGAAGGCAGCGGAAACGGCGTGCGAGGCCGCACGACGTGGCAGGATTGGAGTCTTAAAACGATCAAACTCGGCAGTGTGTCGGGATTGGCGATGGCTCTGTCTGGCAGCCCTGCTGCGGCAGCGGATTTTATCTCCGGCACACTTGCTGCAATAAATCCCGACACGATGGTCATGTTTGGCGCCCTTGGCGGCATGTGCGCTTTTGCAGTCACGGCTGCTATTGCTTTGGTGCGCCACCGCGCTCAATCCGGCCAATTGACAGAGGCGCTTGAACAGGAGAAGCGCGATCTCAAATTCCGCGTCGATCGCCTTGAAACCATGCTGAATACAGATGAGCAGCGCGTCATCGTATGGACGGGCAATGGCGCGATGCCGCAGATCTGGGGCATTCTTCCTGAAAAGTCAGGTGTTCCGCGTCCACCGGCTCAGCTGCTGGCTTTCGGCAGTTGGCTGACTGCAAAATGCGCAGGCGATCTTGAGCGTCATCTGGACCTTCTGTTCCGCACAGGCGAAACGTTCAACACTACTCTCAAAACCCGGACTGGCAGTTACGTGGAAGCGCTGGGCCGCACGACCGGCGGTGCGGTGGTGTTACGGCTCCGGGATCTCACGGGTGAGCGCCAGGCGCAGGCTGAACTTCAAACCCGCAACGCAAAGATCTCCGGTGAGCTGCACATGTTGCATGCGCTGCTCGACGCCATGCCGGCCCCTGCTTGGCAACGGGATGCCGAGGGCAATGTAATCTGGGCAAATGATGCTTATGCAGAAGCTGTCGAGATGCCCGATGCGCAGGCGGCAGTCAAAGAAGGGGCAACCTTCCTCGATGCTGCTGCCCGCACTGCAATGGCTGTTCAGCGAAACGAAGATGGCTGTTTCAGTGCGCGCATTCCAATCGTTGCATCCGGCCAGCGCCGGGTGTTCGAAATCACCGATGTCAACGCGAATGTCGGCGGTGCCGGTATTGCCGTGGACATCAGCGAACTGGAACAGGCGCAAAAAGAACTTGGCCGTGCAGAAGAGTTTCATGGCCGGACACTGGATCAACTGGCCGCCGCTGTTGCCATTTATAGCGGCGACCGGAAGCTGCAGTTCTATAATGCTGCCTTCCGTCAGCTTTGGGATCTTGATCCGGCCCTTCTGGAAAGCCATCCGGAAGATGGTGCGGTCCTTGACGCCCTGCGGGCCGCTCGGAAGTTGCCCGAACAGGCGGATTACCGCGGCTGGCGCAACAAGATGCTGGAAGGCTATCAGTCGCTCGAAGCACGTGAGAGCTGGTGGCATTTGCCGGACGGCCGCACCCTGCGTGTGATCGCAAACCCGCATCCGCAAGGCGGTGTGACCTATATTTATGAGAACGTCACTGAGCAGCTGGATCTTGAAAGCCGCTACAACGCCCTGACGCGAGTTCAGGGTGAAACGCTGGACAACTTGTCTGAAGCCGTCGCAGTGTTCGGGTCTGACGGAAAATTGCGGCTTTGGAACCCGGCTTTTGGCCGGATCTGGGATCTCGAAGAAGAACAGCTTTCCAGGTTCCCGCATGTCAATGAAGTGGTCAGCGCGTGCGCGTTGAACGATTATGAGAAAACGGCTTGGGAGCAACTCGCCAGCAGTGTAACTGGCTTGGTCGACAACAGAACACAGAATGTCAGCCGATTGGAGCGCCACAATGGTGCAGTGCTGGACTATGCAACGGTGCCCCTTCCAGATGGTGGGACCCTTGTCACGTTCGTAGACGTGACCGACAGTGTGAATGTGGAGCGGGCGCTCCTTGAAAAGAACGAAGCGCTTGAACAGGCTGACCAGATCAAGAACGCATTCATCCAGCACGTCTCCTACGAGCTCCGTTCGCCATTGACCAATATCATCGGATTTGCGCAGCTTCTGGCAGATCCGAAGTTTGGCGATCTCACCGAAAAACAGGGCGAATACGCCGATTACATCCAGTCTTCCTCATCGGCGCTTCTTGCCATCATCAACGACATTCTTGATCTTGCGACGCTCGATGCCGGGATTATGGAGCTGGATCTGCGCGAAGTGGATCTTGCAAGCACCGTTGAAGCGGCAGTCGAAGGCTTGAAAGACCGGATCGCCGAAGCACGAATCAATCTCAGGACCCAGGTTCCGGACAACATCGGCAATATGATTGCGGACGAGAAACGCCTGCGTCAGGTCCTGTTCAATCTCATCTCCAATGCCGTGCGGTATTCTGAGCCCGACGGCGTTGTCGATATCAGCTGCGACAGGGACGACGACAAGGTGACCTTTGTTGTTCAGGACCATGGTCTCGGCATCCCTGCGGAAATTCTAACCCAGGTCTTCAATCGTTTTGTCGGTCATGACACGGGTGCTCGCCGCCAGGGCGCAGGCCTCGGCCTTGCCATCGTCAAAAGCTTCGTCGAGCTTCACGGCGGAACCGTCGACATCGACAGCGTCGTCGGCAAGGGCACGACTGTGACCTGCGTCTTCCCAGCGCATCCGGATCTGGCTGATCAGGCTGCGGCCGAATAAGGTTCGCGTCCCCATGGCGTCCCACCAGCTTCGCGATCTAACCGCAACCTTTCTGTCTTTGTCGTTGAAAGACGAAAGCGATACGCGTCAACTTGCCGAAGACCTTGCGGCAATCCTGAAACCGGGAGACCTGTTGTGTCTTTCCGGGGATCTTGGAGCCGGTAAATCCACCTTCAGTCGTGCCCTGATCCGCAACATGGCCGGCGATCCCGATCTGGAAGTTCCGAGTCCAACCTTTACACTGGTTCAGCCTTACGATTTGCCAAGGCTTCCACTTGCCCATTTCGATCTCTACCGGTTGGAAGAACCGGAAGAAATCGAGGAGTTGGGTCTTGAAGAAATCCTGGAGGATAGTGCCGCTCTGATTGAGTGGCCGGAGATGGCAAAAGACCTCTTGCCCGAGTCTGCACTTTGGCTTCAGTTCCGCCATGGGAGAGATGAGGACACGCGCCAGGTTGAGTTCTACTCTGAGGACCCGGAATGGGAAAAACGGATCTCCGCCACTCTTGAGATTCGCGCGTTCTTGAAGGCGGCGCTGAACACAGGGCCGATCTCTCGCGAGCATTTGGCTGGGGATGCCTCTCTCCGGACGTTTGAGAAAATCGACGCGGGAGATGAGCATCTGGTTCTCATGCGGTGGCCCTTCTCTGATGCAACCCTGCCGGAGACCATACGTTCCTACATGGACGAGGTACATCTTGCGAAGGATTGCTGCGCGGTTGCTGCAATAGGCGGCGAACTGCGCAAAATCGGCCTCCGCGCTCCGGCCATAAAGAAAGCGGATTTCGACAAGGGGCTGGTCCTGTCGGAGTTTCTTGGCAGCGAAACCATCGTTGTTGACGGCAAGCCTGTCGCAGAGCGGTACTTTGCCGCCGTCGATGTCTTGGCGGCCATGCATGCCCGCAAGTTTCCAGAAACGGTAAACCTGGATACCGGCGAAACCTATCGCGTCCCGATCTATTCCAACGATGCGCTGATCTCTGAAGCAAGCCTTTTGTTGGATTGGTATCTGCCCGAGAAAACCGGAGCTGAGGCGAGCGATCAAATCAAAGCGGAATTCGACGCGCTTTGGCGAGGCTTGCTCGATAGATTGTCGGAGGCCCAATGCGGTTGGGTCCTGAGAGACTTTCACTCTCCAAACTTGCTTTGGCAGGTCGGGGCATTAGGCACTGATCGCATTGGCCTGATTGATTTTCAGGACACGGTGATCGGACCAGTCGCTTATGATGTTGCTTCCTTGCTGTTGGACGCGCGAACAGACATCGACCCTGAACTGGAAAAAGCCCTTTTTGATGCTTATCTCCAAAAGCGGAAGGGGCTAGGCCAAGAAGTCGATCGGGCGGCGTTCCAACAGGCTTATGTCGTCATGGGCGCGCAGAGGATTTCCAAGATCCTCGGCATCTTCGTCCGCCTGGCAAGGCGGGACAGTAAGCCAGCGTATCTTGAGCACCTTCCAAGGATGGAAGGATACCTCGACCGGGTGATGATGGCGCCCGTATTGTCCGATTTGAAAGATTGGTATCAAAGACATATTGGACGATACTGACTGGACGCTGAAGAGCTGATTAGACAACCGAGTATGACAATGACAGACATGCGCTTTCGCCCAACCAATGCCATGATCCTGGCCGCCGGCCTTGGGAAGCGGATGCGCCCGCTGACCGCAACCACACCCAAACCGCTCATTGAGGTAAACGGCCAGGCGCTGATTGATCATGGAATGGACCGGCTGGCTGCTGCAGGCGTGAAAAAATGCGTGGTCAATGTTCACTACCTTGCCGATCTTGTTGAGGTTCATGTCCGGCGGCGGAAGGATATGGATATCGTGATTTCCGATGAGCGTGCACAGCTTCTGGAGACCGGTGGAGGGATCAAGAATGCGCTACCGCTGCTCGGGAGTGACCCTTTTTTCCAGCTGAATTCGGACACCTGCTACTGGGTCGAGGGCGTCAAGCCAAACTTGGAGCATATGATCGATGCCTGGGACGACAGCCGCATGGACGCATTGCTCTTGGTGGCAGAAACGGTCAAGGCTGTAGCTTATGCGGGCCGCGGGGACTTCGAAATGGCACGTGATGGATCGCTCAGCCGAAGGCCGGAAAAAGGCGTTACTCCATTTGCATATGCGGGTGCTGCGATCTTGCATCCCCGTTTGTTTGAAGGCGCACCGGATGGCCCGTTTTCGATGAATGTTCTTTTCGACCGGGCAATTGAAAGTGGACGGTTGTTTGGTGTCCAGATGGAAGGTGTCTGGCTGCACATTGGTACGCCGGAAGCAATCCGGGCCGCGGAATATGCAGTCCGCGAAAGCGCTGCTTAAGAGATGCCGGACCAGCCCCGTCTTTTTACAATCCCGCCCGCCGTTTCCTTTCTTGAGACCTTTGTAGACAAGCTTGTTGATGGGCAACTCGTGCCAGGGTTCCGGCCGCTGGATGATCCGCTGTTGTTGTCGTCAGCAACGCTTTACCTACCGACGCGCCGCGCTGCGCGCCTGCTGCCAGACTTGTTTCAAATAGCCCTCGGTGGCAGGCCTGTACTCTTGCCAATCATCCGGCCCGTCGGCGATGCCGACGAGGACATCCAATCTCTGAGTTCCGGCCCGGACCTCGAACCGCTGCCGCCAGCGATGCCGCTGATCGACCGGCATCTGGCGATGACCCGGCTGGTTATGGCCTGGAAAGGGGCTTTGCGCCGCGAAGCTCTGGCTCTGCGGTCCGATGAGCCGCTTGGGCTTCCCGCTTCGACCGCCGATGCAGCCTGGCTGGCTGGCGATCTCCTGACCCTGATGGATGAAGTGGAAACGGAAGAGGCGGACTGGAGCGAGCTTGCCGGGCTGGTGCCGGACGATCATGCTCGCTATTGGCAGATCACTCTGGACTTCCTGAAGATTGTTCAGGAGGCCTGGCCGGCGCACTTGGCAGAACTCGGCAAGATGGACCCGAAGGCCCGCCGCTCCGCGCTGATCCGGCGGGAAGCCCAACGGATTGCCGCGACACCGCCAAAAGGCCCTGTCATCGTGGCAGGCGTAACCGGCTCGGTGCCGGCAACGGCTGAACTTCTGAAAGCCGTGGCCGGGTTGGAGCAGGGTGTTATTGTGCTGCCCGGGCTGGATCTGGACCTTGACGACCGGTCCTGGGAGGCGCTTGGCCAGCGGTTTGTAACCGGCACACGGCATGGAAGCGATACAAAAACACCACCACCCTTGTCCTCTCATCCGCAGTATTCCTTGAAACAGCTGCTCGACCGCCTCGGCGTTACACGTGCAGATGTTCGCGCGCTTGATGATCCCGGCGATATTCTCAGTCAGCGCCAGAGATTGGTCTCAGAAGCATTGCGGCCAGCGGACACCTCCGACGGCTGGACAAGTTATTTGGATGCGACCCCGATCGAAGTCCGATCGGCTGCACTCAACAATGTCTCTCTAATGACGGCTCGCAACGAGGCAGATGAAGCGTTGAGCCTTGCGATTGCCTTGCGGGAGGCAATCGAACTCGGTGAGACCGCAGCGCTGATCTCTCCGGACAGGATGCTGACCCGCCGCGTGGCGGCAGAGCTTGCGCGTTGGAATATCCAGGCTGACGACAGTGCTGGCCGGCCGCTCGATCAGACCGCGCCGGCCATCCTGACGATCCTGGCGGCGAAGCTTGCGCTGAACGGTTGTGAACCAATTGATCTTCTGGCCCTTTTGAAACATCCACTGGCGCGTCTCGGCCTGCCCATCAAGGATATCCGTGCCGCTGCTCGGGCATTGGAGCGCGGGGTGATCCGCGGCGAGCGGCCCCGCCCCGGTACCGATGGTTTGATCATGGCCGTAGAGGCCTGCCGGGCCGCTGCCGAGAATGCACACACGCCACGCTGGAAGAAGGTGCACGAGGGCGATTGGGATGTGATCGCGGATCTCGCAGCACGCCTTCAGAGCGCGCTCGCACCGCTGGAAAACATGGCCGGAGATCGTGACCCGGTGCCGGTGGAACACCTCGTTCAGGCGCATGTCGATGTCATGCAGGCGATTTCTGCGGATGAGACAGGGGCCGCGGATGAGCTTTATGCAGCCGAGGCAGGTGAGGCGCTGGCGGCGTTCTGGTCCGGGTTGTTGGAAGCAGAGGCCAGCGGTCTTGCTGTGCCGCCGCATGAATGGCCATCCGTTCTGTCGGCATTGATGTCGGGGGACGCCGTGCGCCGGCGCTTGCCGCGGGATCCGCGGGTGCAAATCCTCGGGCCAATGGAAGCACGCCTGCAAGCATTCGATTTTGTCATTCTCGGCGGGCTCAACGAGGGCACGTGGCCGCAGCGTACCCGCAACGATCCCTGGCTCAATCGGCCAATGAAACGGGATATGGGGCTGGAACCCCCTGAGCGGCGCCTGGGAGCGGCCGCCCATGATTTTGCACAAGGGATGGGTGCCAAGCGGGTCCTTCTTTCCCGTGCCGCAAGGGCTGATGGGGCTCCAACCGTTGCATCAAGATGGCTTCAGCGTCTGACCACTTTAGCCGGACCGGAGATCGCAGCTGGGATGGAAGCGCGGGGCAACCGTTATTCGCAACTCGCAGCGCTGTTGGATCGTCAGGCCGGCGATGTGCGTCCCGCAGACCGGCCTGCCCCGAAACCTCCATTGGGAGCGCGACCGAAAACGCTGTCGGTGACCGAAATCGAACGGCTTGTGCGGGATCCCTACGCGATCTTTGCCCGGCATTCGCTGGAGTTGCAGCCGGTCGATCCGATCGGTGGGGAGCCGGGAGCCGCCGACAAGGGCAATCTCATTCACGATGCACTTGCAGAGTTCTTGTCGACCTGGACCGGGCCGTTTGACGAAACGGCGGTGACGGCTTTGCTTGAGATCGGAGAAGAGCTGTTCGAACCGCTGGACGCGTTCCCGGCAATCCGGGCGCTCTGGTGGCCGCGGTTCCAGCGGATTGCTGAAGGGTTTGTCGCGTTTGAGGCCAAGAGGTCTTTGCACGTCGAAAAACGGTTCCTGGAGATCGGCGGCGGTGTCGAGCTGAAACTGCCCGGTCTGGATTTCCGCCTGCGCGGGCGGGCCGATCGCATCGATCTGATGAGTTCTGGGTCTCTTTCCGTCATTGACTACAAGACTGGCCAGGTGCCGTCGCAAAAACAGGTGGATGCTCTGTTGTCGCCACAGCTGCCACTGGAAGCGGCGATGATCCAGCGCGGTGGTTTCAAGGATGTGCCAGCTGGTGACCCGGTCGGTGAACTGCTTTATCTGCAGCTGAAAGGGGGGACTGACGCTGTGCTCGAAGTCGGCCGGAACCCGAAAGATGCGGCATTGGAGGAGCTCATCGAGGATGCCTGGCAGCGTCTCGAACAATTGATCGCCCATTATGCCAAGGAAGAGACCGGCTATCTCTCCCGGGCCCGCGTCATGCAGGGCCGTCAGATCGATGGTCCTTATGACCATCTGGCACGCGCGCAAGAATGGGCGCTTGGCGGGGAGGACCCGGCATGAGTGGCTTTCAGATCCCCGACCTCACCCGGCAGCGTCAGGATCTTGCATCGCGCCCCCGTGCGTCCGCCTGGGTGAGTGCGAACGCCGGATCGGGAAAGACCTTTGTCCTGTCGCGCAGGGTCGTCCGGCTCCTGCTGGATGGCACCGACCCATCCCGTATTCTGGCGCTGACCTTCACTAAGGCTGCGGCCGCTGAAATGGCGACCCGCGTCTTCAAGATCCTCGGCACCTGGGTGACGATGGACGATGCGGATCTCGCAAAAGAACTCTTTGAGATTGAGGGACGTCATCCGGATGCCGCCCGGATCGCGATGGCCCGGCGTCTGTTTGCCCGTGCGCTTGAAACACCGGGTGGCCTTAAGATCCAAACCATCCACGGCTTTTGCGAAGCACTTCTCCATCAGTTCCCGCTTGAGGCCAATGTCGCTGGTCACTTCAACGTTCTCGACGACCGCATCGCGGCTGAATTGATGGCGGAAGCGCGCGCCAGTGTGCTTCACAAGGCGGAGATGGAGCCGGACAGTCCGTTCGGCCAGGCGCTTGCATCTGTTATCGATCTGATGAGCGACGGCGGTGCGCAAAAGGCCTTGGATGAACTCATTCAGAACCGCGATGCGTTCCGACGCTGGACGGTCGATGCGGGTGGTTTGGAACCAGCATTACACGCCCTGGCGGATGATCTTGAAATTGATCCGGCTCAGCAGCTTTCAGATTTCGACCGCCGTTTTCGCTCTGAATGTCCGTTCGATTTGAACACCTGCCTCAGCTACTCGGAAGCGCTGAACACGGGCACGAAAACGGATCAGGGCAAGGCAGAGGCGCTTGTCGCGGCAATCCGCCAGACCGACCCGGGCCTTTTCCGAGAGGCCTGGCTTCCGGTCTTCCTGACAGGCAAGCTTGAAGCAAGGAAATCGCTGGCGACCAAGAAAGTGACGGAAGCGTTTCCGGACATGGTCGATGCGCTTATTGCGGAACAAGCCCGGCTTTTGGAACTTCTGGACGAGCGCCGGAAGGTCGTGACCTATGCGGGCACCGTCGCGCTTTTGCGGCTCGCGGATGCTGTGATCACGTATTACGAACGGGCGAAGACGGCCAAAGGCTACCTGGATTTTGAAGATCTGGTGGTCAAGACGGCCACGCTGCTCGCCAAATCGGACGCGGCTCAGTGGGTGCAATACAAGCTCGATCAGGGCTTGGATCATATCCTCGTTGACGAGGCGCAGGACACGAGCCCGCGCCAGTGGGAGGTGGTCAACGCTTTGGCCGCGGAGTTCTTCGTCGGTGACAGCGGGCGTGAAAAGGTCCGGACCCTCTTTGCGGTGGGGGACGAGAAACAGTCGATCTATTCCTTTCAAGGCGCTGTTCCGGCTTACTTCGATCAAATGCGCCGGGCCTTTTCCAGACAGGCACAAAGCGCGGAGCAGGAGTTTCACTCCGTAAACCTTCAGCTCTCATTCCGCTCGACACCGGATGTCTTGGGGGCGGTTGATGAGGTGTTCAAAGACGCCAGCGCTTATCAAGGGCTATCGCAAGACGGCGTGGCCCCGGTTCATGAGGCGATCCGGCTGGATCCCGGGATTGTTGATCTTTGGCCGCTGGAAACTGAGGCCGAGGTGAGCGAACCCGATGACTGGCGGTTGCCGGTCGATCACGTCGGCTCAGGCAGCCCGATGTTGAAGGTCGCCAAGCGGATCGCGTCAACTATCAAAGGCTGGATGCTGGACGGGACCGCAGAGCCGGGTGATGTCATGATCCTGGTCCGTAAGCGTGGCCCGTTCGTGGAGGCGCTGAACCGGGAGCTGAAAAATCTCAACATCCCGGCGGCCGGCTCAGACAGACTGATTCTCACAGATCATATCGCGGTTCAGGATCTCGCAGCTCTCGGGCGTTTTCTTCTTCTGCCGGAAGACGATCTTTCTCTGGCGGCTGTTTTGAAAAGCCCGCTGTTCGGTCTGGACGACATGGATCTTCTGGAAGTCGCGCGCGAAACAGATGAAAAAATTCGCCCCGGTACGCTCTGGCAGATGCTGGTCAAGCGATCCGAAGCGTCCACAAAATGGCAGGAGGTTCGCCGGCAGCTTGAGGACTGGCGGGCACGGGCGGACTTTGTACCTCCCTATGAGTTCTATGCCCGACTGCTTGGGGCGGACGGAGGACGTCAGGCGTTCCGCCGCCGCCTCGGCGTTGAGGTTGATGATGTCCTGGATGAATTCCTCGCTCTGACGATTGCCTATGAGCAGGCCGGAACGCCCGGTCTGGAAGGGTTCCTCGCCTGGATGGCCGCCGCCCCGACGGAGATCAAGCGCGAGTTGACGAACACCAAAGGCATGGTGCGCATCATGACGGTCCACGGCTCCAAGGGGCTGGAAGCGCGGATTGTCATTCTGGTTGATCCCGGTGGCGCGCCGGTGAGTGCAATTCACGATCCAAGCTTCTTGCCGCGGCCGCGTCCCGGACACGACTTATCACCGCCTTCTCTTGTCTGGCTGCCGCCGAAGACGGATCGTATCAGCTGGCATGACGAAGCGGTTGAAACACTCCGGAAGGGGCAGGAAGAAGAATACCGCCGTCTACTTTATGTCGCGCTCACACGTGCCGAAGATCGATTGATTGTCTGCGGCTGGGAGCCGAAACGCGGTGCGCATGACAATTGCTGGTATTCGCTCGTGTCTGCTGCCTTGAAGCCACAAGCCAAAGAGCTGCACGATGCAGATGGTGATGTTGTTGGGTGGCGTTGGCAAAAGGACCCCAGTGCGGGCACCGGCAGAGCACCGTCACCCGGCCATCCTCGAACGGATGCGAGTGTGTCCGGTGACGATCACACACTGCCTGACTGGGCGCATCAACCTGTCAAACCTGTCTCCAGAAAAATCCGGCTTCAACCGTCAAAGGCGTTTGAAGACATGGAAGACAAGGATGGTATTGAACCGGTTCCGGCTGTGGCGCGCCTTGCAGCTGGACGCCAGCCGGACTCTTGGCCGTTGGAGCGGGGCCGGCTGGTCCACAGGCTTTTGGAGTTGCTGCCCGACTTACCGGCAGCGTCGCGGATGGCGGCTGCTGAGGCGTTTCTGGACCAGGCACTGAAGCCCGTCTTCGCGCCTTTCAAAGACACTTTGCTGAAAGAGCTTGCGCAGGTCCTGGAGAAACCAGAGTTTCAGCCCGTGTTCTCAGAAAATAGCCGGGCGGAAGTGGCACTAACTGGAACGATTCGTTCTGCAAACGGCACGGACGTTGAGGTGTCGGGGCAGATTGACCGCCTGATTGTGGATGGCAACGAAGTTGTGATTGTGGACTACAAGACCAATCTCCAGCCACCGGAAACTCTTGACCAAGTGCCGTTGGAGTATCGGGCGCAGCTCAGTGTTTACAAGGAGTTGCTGCGGCAGATCTATCCGGCAAAGGCAGTCCGATGTCATCTGCTTTGGACAACAGGGCCATCGTTGATGGAGATTCCGGGCGAACTTCTTGATGAAACTTTCACCGGATTGGCTCCAGAGGTCCGGCCTGCTTGACGGAGCCGCTTCGGCTACCTACGTTCCAACCAACTGACGTACCTGAACTGGGTATGTGTGAACCACCGAACCACGAGATGTTGTAATGGCTACCACCCAAGTCACCGATGCTTCCTTCGAAGCTGATGTTTTGAATTCTGACGAGCCGGTCGTTGTGGACTTTTGGGCCGAATGGTGTGGCCCGTGTAAGATGATTGCGCCGGCTTTGGAGGAAATCTCCGAAGAAATGAACGGTCAGGTCAAAATCACCAAGCTCAACATCGATGAAAACCAGGACATGGCCATGAAATATGGCGTCCGGTCCATCCCGATGCTGATCCTCTTCAAGGGCGGAGAGCCGATGGCCACTCAGGTTGGCGCTGCACCGAAAGGCAAACTTTCTGACTGGATCAAGAGCGCCCTTTAAGGCCTCAAATAGCTGTGGTTGCCGCCGGGCGCTGCAGGCAAGCTTTGCAGAGCGGCGGGTAAGGATGACGCTTATCCGCCGTTTCTCTTTGATTTTGCCGCCCCCGGACGTATAAGCAACGCCAAATGTGTCTGAGCCAAACGGAACACCAATGAGTGAAGAAAACAAATCACCGGATAATCAGCCGGACGGGCTGAAACCACAAGCTGAAGCGGTCAATGAAGCTGCCGCGGCCGCGGAGGAGAGCGCGGTCGACGCGGTGGAAGCTCTTATGGCTGAAAACGCGGAGCTGAAGGATCGGGCCCTGCGCACCATGGCGGAAATGGAAAACCTCCGCCGCCGCACGGAAAAGGAAGTCAAGGACGCGCGCCAATACGCAGTGTCTGGCTTTGCCCGTGACATGCTGACTGTTTCCGACAACCTCAGCCGTGCGCTGGAGGCTCTGCCGGAAGACGATCGCAAGAATGCAGATGCCGGTGTCGCCTCCCTCATCGAGGGCGTTGAGATGATCGAGCGTGACCTTCTGAACCAGCTTGAGAAAAATGGCGTGAGCAAGCTGGAGCCGGAAGGTCAAAAGTTTGACCCGAATTTCCACCAGGCCATGTTTGAGGTGCCGAACACAGAGGTGCCGAACAACACTGTGGTACAGGTCGTGCAGGCCGGTTATGTGATTGGCGAGCGCGTGCTACGCCCGGCTATGGTGGGCGTCTCCAAAGGCGGCCCGAAAGAGGCCCCGAAAGCAGATGCCGGCACAGAACCTGGTGAAACGGTTGATAAAAGCGCGTAAAGCGCCCTAAGATCAATGGATTGAAGCAGGCCGCCCTTCCACACGGACCGGGCGGCTTTCTTTTTGGGGGCAGGTATGCTGTTGCAATTGCTGGACTATTTGGGGGTTGCCGTCTTCGCCGTGACCGGGGGCATTGTCGCGTCCCGCAAGCAACTGGATTTCATAGCTTTTCTGTTTTTCGCGACGCTGACCGGCATTGGAGGCGGCACGCTCCGCGATCTTCTTTTGGGTGTGCCGGTCTTCTGGGTGGTCAACGAAGCCTATCTTGTCGTCTGCCTCGTTGTGAGCGTGTTCCTCTGGTTCTTCGCCCATGGGATCGAACGCTTCAACAAGCCTTTGCGCTGGGCAGATGCCGTTGGCGTCTCAGCCTATTCCGTAATGGGCGCGGCAAAGGCCCTAAACGTTGGCGACACTCTATTGGTCGCCGTTCTGATGGGTGTCTCAACCGCGACTTTCGGTGGTGTCCTGCGGGATACGCTTGCACAAGAGCCCTCTTCCATCGTCAAATCGGAGATTTATGTCAGTGCCGCGTTTGCCGGTGCTGGCAGCTATGTTTTGCTGGCCCAGTTTGGTGTTGTTCCGTGGGTGGCGGCCATTCTTGCGGGAAGCGTTGCGATGATCCTGCGTGGTGGGGCTATTCTCCATGGATGGAGCTTGCCTGGATATGGCCATCGCCGCCGGCCGTGACTTCACTCCCAGCCCCGGTTCCCCATATGCAACTACAATCAAAAGCTGTTATGTCTTCTCCTCCGGTTGAGTAGTCAGGAGGGTGCCATGTGGGAACACGGTCAGTTTTGGTGGAATGAACTGATGACCGGGGATGCTGAAAAGGCGAAAGCGTTTTATGGAAGCACGCTTGGATGGACCTTTTCTGAGATGCCGGTGGATGGCGGCGGGACCTATTGGGTTGCCAATCTCAGTGACAAGCCGGCCGGTGGGATCTTCGAGATGAGAGGCCCGGATTTCGACGGGCTGCCCGAACATTGGTTTTCCTACATCGCCGTCGACAACATCGACGAACGTCTTGAACTTGCAAAAGCCCACGGTGCCACGGTCACACGGCCGCCCTTCGATGTGCCGGGTATTGGCCGAATTGCGCTGCTCAAAGATGCAGGCGGCGCTGCGCAGGGCTGGATGACCCCTGCGTAGCGCGGCAATGCAAAAGCAAAAAAGCCGGCTCTCGTTGAACCGGCTTCGCGCCTTTACCTCAAAAAACAAGCCCGTAGGTTGTTGCGACGATCACGATCAAACTGATCGTGATTGCCGGTAGACTTGCTGAATAGGCAAGTGTCGTCAGCATGTCCTTCTCCTTTGCAAAACGACATTGTGCGACATCGGTGCCCATGCACATGTGGGTGTGCGCGAGCGGCGGCATTTTGTTCTTGTGGACGCCCCCGGATAGAGGTTGAGATGGGATGGCCGCTGTCTGAAATCCAGACGTCAGGCCTTCAAGAAAACGTGTGCGGCCAGAACGAAATCGGCAAGCCCAGTGTCCGGGCACGGTACAAAAAGTGTTCTTTGTCCATAATACCGCCGTCCGGCGCGGTCACCGCGCGCCAACTCTTCCAGATCGGCCGTCCATTCACAGTTGGTTCGCGGCGCTGATTTCAGGTTTGTGGTGAAGAGACGTGCTTCTTGCCAGAGCGTGTCCGGGACGGGTGGATTGGCCATCAAAGCATCCACGTGGCATCCAGCCGGAGGATCGAATTTAGATAGATCCATCCATTCATTGGATCCAGCCTCCGGTCCCGCCAGGCACACAATGTCTGCGCCCTCCAGAGCACTGGAAATGTCTTCTGTGATGTCGGCCGAAACATGAGAAAGTTCTGAAATGCCAGTAATCCTCCGCCGGATCTCCTTGTCCGTTCCTGCAAACAGGATCGAGGTAATGTTGCGGACAGCTGAATAGGCGGAGGTCAGGCGTGGCAGGCGCGGGTCGCTGCCAATTACGAGCAGTCGGTGAGCGTCTTCACGGGAAAGATAAGCTGCAGCTAGTGCATGTAAACCGGCGTCGCGCCATGTGGCGAGGCGAACCCCGTCCAAAAGTGCGATCGGTTGTCCGCCTTTGCCTGAGAACAACACGTAGAGGCCGGAAGGGGCGCCGATATGTTCTGGCAATGCCAGCGATAAAGAACAACCGACATAGCCGCGATCTATGTGCCCCTGTCCGGCAAAGTCGGACCACGCAGGCTGTACTGCCAAATTCCCTGCCTGCATGTCAGGGCGGGGAATGCTTGCCGTAAGTGGTGCGCAGAGCTGAGCGGATGAACGGTAACCTTGGCGAAGGATCTCGATCGCGTCCCGATCGCTCAGGCACAGGTCAATGTTGCTGCTGGAAATGATCCGCATTGGAGAGCGGTTATGCGGCGGTGCGGTTGCCCGGCCGCGGCAGGCTTGCGGTCGTAGAGCTGCCCTGTCCGTCTGTGGTCAGTTCGCGCAACTGATCGGCCTCCTTGTGCCACTTGTCCGCTTCCCGGCGTTTGACACGAGCTTCCTTGCGCCAGCGGCCTTGCTTCGCCCAAGACCCGATACCTCCGACAATGATGCCGCAGCCGAGGCTTGCAAAGATGATCCAGAATAGGGGGATATCCGGGATCGTCAAGCGTGGATCCTGCGGATCGAACGGATTGAGGGCAAGGGAGACCGTATGCCGATTGGCAACGGATAAGGGAACAAGAACAACTGCGATGGCGAGCAAGATCAAGTTCTTGATAAAGCGGGTCAAAGCAGTCTCCCTGACGGTCTGAACTAAACGCGATTGCGGCGATGAGGCAACCTTAAGGGGACTCAGTCGTCCCCGTGGTCGACACCATCATTCAACCGTATACGCATTTCTTTGCCGGTTTTGAAGAATGGAACATGTTTTTCATCCACTTCCACCTTTTGGCCGGTCCGTGGATTGCGCCCGATCCGGGCAGGACGGTTTTTGACAGAAAAGGCCCCAAAACCCCTGAGTTCAACGCGGTCTCCGCGCATCAGCGCTTCAGTGATCTCATCAAGAATTGCATTGACTATGTTTTCGACATCCCGCTGATAGAGATGTGGATTTTGTTCGGCAATATGCTGAACAAGCTCTGATTTGATCATGAAGAGCCCCCTCGATTACGGTTTTTTGTCTGCCGCTACTGGAGCCTGCCAAACCGACACGAGCCCGTCAAGCATAAGGTCCCGAGAAATCAGCCCTTTAGCCTCATTTAGTGGCTCCAGGACAGCCAAACCGAAGCCTTTGCCGATTTCCCGGGAGACCCGGGACGCAAATGGCAGTTCTTCGATGCTCTCTGTTGTTGTCCAGGTGATGACCGGAAGGTCTTTGGCAACGCCTTTTTCCGTTTCGAGCCAGGAAACCGCTGTTTCTTCACCGCCGATGGCATCTACGAGCTTCTCCTGAAGGGCCCTTTGACCCAGCAAAACACGGCCGTCGGCGAGTTCCAAGGCTTTGGATTTGTCCAGATCCCGGCGCTCGGCGAGAATGTCGACAAACCAGTTGTAGGAATCGGTCACCATTGCCTGCAACATCGCTTTGGCTTCTGGTGTCGCGGGTGAATAGAAGTCAGGTTCGGCTTTGAGTGGAGCGCTTTTGACCGCTTCCATGGAAACACCGACCGTTTCCAGCAGCTTTTCAAAGTTGCCGAACTGGAAGAGGACACCGATGGAGCCGGTGATGGTGTTGTAGCGTGCGACAATATGATCCGCAGACATGGCGATCAGGTAACCGGCGGAGGTTCCGATTGTGCGCATTTCGGCAACAATAGGTTTCTTCTCCGAGAGTTTGCGCAAAGCGTTGTAAATCGCTTCGCCGCCGGTTGTGCTGCCGCCTGGAGAGTTGATTGAAACAATCACGCCCTTCACAGCGTCGGATTTACCGATCTTTTCCAGCATCTCCAGAGTTTTGCGGTTTTCCAGGATCATGCCTTCAATCGGGATGCGCGCTATGTGGGCGGACCGTTTCGACATGTTCGCAGCGCCCGCAAAATACACAAGGCCGCCGATCAGAACCAAGGCGGCTACAAGAAATGTTGCCACCCGCCAGAATGTCACCTTCCGCCGCAAACGCCTGCGATCAACCAATGCATCGACATCCATCGCCATTGCGCGAAAAACTCCAAATCTATCATCGCCATTCAGGTGGCTCGGACCCTAGGCCCGAGGCGCCGAAATTGCAAACACTGGATCAATACGTAGGGGTTGAATAAGGCGAATTAACAGCCTTTTCTCAATTGATGCCTGTCAGCTGAATCGCGAATGTCAGGTTTTTGCCGGCCAGCGGATGGTTGGCATCCAGAACAACTTGGTCGTCGTCAAACGACACGACGACAACACTCATCACCTGGCCGTCCGCGGTCTGGCCTTGCAGCTGCATCCCTATTTCCAGCGGAACATTTTCCGGGATCTGCGTCCGCGGCACTGTTTGCTGAGCATCCGGGTTGTGCGGCCCGTACGCATCTTCGGCTGCAATCGTAACGGTTTTTTCGTCACCGACCTTCATGCCGGGGATCTCGCGGTCGAGGCCCGTAATGATCTGGCCGGAGCCAACTGTGAATTCGAGTGGTTCGCGGCCTTCCGAACTATCGAAAACCGATCCGTCGTCCAGAGTTCCCTTGTAATGAAGTTGCACCGTATCGCCCTGTTTGGCTTCGGTCATGAGGCGTATCGCAATTCTGTCTTGGGGTGGGTTTTGAGGCCGCAGTCTGCTGCAGGTGCTCGTCTCTTGCGGATAAGCCTACTGTACTGGGTAATAAAACGAAACCCGCTATCCGAGGCAAAGACTTGGAGGCGACCTGCATTGCCTAAGTCCTTATCAGGCTATTCATTTTGCTGACACTTGGCCGTGGAAGAGGACACGCGTCCTTTCCAATCCATTCTGCCGATCCGGCCAAGGAGGTTATTATGTCGAACCCGGTTTCATCTGGGCTGTCGCGCCGTTCATTTTTGAAAACAGGGGCCGTCGTTGCTGGCACGACGCTTATCCCATCCATTGTTTCCTTCCGTGCCCATGCCAAGGCTGGACCTGGTGAGCTTGCCATGGTTCCAACGGAGCCAAACCCGAACGGGGTGTTCGAGCGCTTGTTTCTTTTGAAAGGCGATCCGCTTGCTGGGCCGATCCGGACGATCGTGACCGAAGAGGGCAATCCTGTCCCGATGCCAACGCTTGAAGATGGTGAGCGACGTGTGCTCCGGGTTCTGCATTTCAACGACATGCACAACCACTTGACAGAAATGCATGGCAAACGGGGTGACACGCACCGGTTCTCACAAATCGTGAAGATGGTCAAAGACATCCGCGGAGGCGCGAAGGAAGACGAGATCGTTCTTTTTGTATCTGCCGGCGACGACCACACCGGTTCGATCTTTGATGAACTGATGGGTTGGGCACCAGAGGAGTTTGTTGCCGATGCGGGTTACCGGGCGAATTCCGCCGCTGGTGTCGACATCGCCGTACTAGGCAATCACGAATTTGATCGGGGCGCGGAACTTCTGAAGTTGGGAATTGATACCGATGCAGACTTCCCGGTTCTGTCAGCCAATATTCATGGCTCCAAACACGTTGCGCGTGACGAAGACTACGTGGCTGCGGCCATTGCCGAAGTGAAAGGCCTTCGGGTGGGTTTCATTGGTTTGACAACAGCAGTCGATACCCGTGTTGGCCAGCCGGACGATCCGGATCTTGCCGTTGCCAGCCCGGTGGAGGCCGCACGCAACCTGACCCCGGCACTGTCTGAAATTTGTGATGTGATTGTTGTGTTGTCGCACTGCGGTTACGGCGGCGATCAGCATAAGAGCGGTAAAGCTGCAACATCCCGCACAATCGGCGAAGGTGACTTTGCAATCGCGGATGCCGTTGGCCCGCTGACCGACAAGCCGGTGGTCTTGATTGGCGGTCATTCGCACACAACGCTGAACGAGAGTGGCATCAACACCGACAATGTCGTTAACGGCGTCCTGATCACCCAGGCCAACGCCCACGGCAAATTCCTGGGCGATGTCGCCATGTCGATCGCAGCGGATCAGGGGCGCAAAGGCTGGTTCACTTCCGTTGGTCTTCATCCGACCAAGAAACGCGACCAGCGCGTCGCGGCGGACGATCCAAAATTCGCCTCACTCGAACAGCCGGAAGACTACGACCAAGCATTCGAGGAAGCGCATATTGCGCCGATGATCAAGGCGCTCGATACCAAACTGGCGGAAGTCATTGGACAGGTTTCTGACGATAAGGGCCTGACCTCGGAAGAGACCTTTGCAGACCGGTATGTTGGTGAAGTCGCACTTGCGAACTACATGAACGATGCGCTGGTTGAAGCATCCAAGGCCTTCCCAGGCGGCCCCGTCGATCTGGCGATTTTCAATGCAACTGGATTGTCCGCCGGCATCGCCAAGGGCGATCTGACCTTCCGCGGCTGGTACGACGTGATGCCGTATGCGGATGCGGTCCATGTTGCGGAAATGACCGGCGCGCAGCTGAAGGAAATGCTCGATAACAACGCAAAGCGTCTGCTGCGTCCCGAAGAAGCGGAAAGCGTTGACATGAAGGGCTTTGTGTCGCGTGGCTTCCTGCATTTCTCCAAGGATCTGCGTTACAAGATCGTACTCGGGTCCACGGCGGCAGAAGCGCGGGCAGTTGATATAATGGTTCAGGGCAAACCGCTTGATGAGCAGCTCGACAAGACCTTCCGTGTGGCTTTCAACACCTACATCGCGCTAGGCGCGTTCGGCGAAACCTGGAACGGCAAACCGATCGGCGCTGATGTTCCAGGGAACATTGCCAGCTACGATGTTCGCAAGCTTCCGTTTGAGCACACCGGTTTGGTTTACCGGAACGAAGTGATCTCTCACATCCGCAAGACTGGTACCGTCGGCCCCGAAACTGGCGCCAAGAAAGACGGCCGCCTAACAATCGCGCAATAAGATGTGGTGGGCATCAGTCTGCCCGCCATACTCTTAATAACCCAAACAAAAAGCCCGGCATCGCTGCCGGGCTTTCGCGTTTCTGGCTTCTGAAAAGAAGCAGGTAACTTAGTCGTCATCCTGCTGCTTCAAAGCAGCACCCAGGATGTCGCCGAGGGACGCGCCGGAGTCGGAAGAACCGTACTGTGCGACAGCTTCCTTCTCTTCTGCGATTTCCAGCGCCTTGATGGAGGCGGAAACGCGGCGGGTCTTTTTGTCGAACTGCGTGATGCGCGCATCGAACTTGTCACCGACGGAGAACTTCTCCGGACGCTGCTCGTCCCGGTCACGGGAAAGGTCAGCGCGGCGAACGAATGCAGTCAGGTCGCTGTCTGCGATCTTCACGTCCAGGCCACCGTCTTTGATCTCGATGACTTCACAAGTCACAATCGCGTTCTTGCGGATTTCGCCAGCGGCACCGGCTTCCATCGGGTCGCCGGAGAGCTGCTTGATGCCGAGAGAGATGCGCTCTTTCTCAACGTCAACGTCAAGAACGATGGCCTTGACCATGTCGCCCTTCTTGTACTCCTCGATGACCTGTTCGCCCGGACGGTTCCAGTCCAGATCGCTGAGGTGAACCATGCCGTCAACGTCGCCGTCAAGGCCGATGAAGAGACCGAATTCGGTCTTGTTCTTCACTTCACCTTCAACTTCGGTGTTGATCGGGAACTGCTCAGCGAAGGCATCCCACGGGTTCTGCAGGGTCTGCTTGAGGCCCAGGGAGATGCGGCGCTTGACCGGGTCGACTTCCAGGATCATCACTTCGACTTCCTGAGAAGTGGAAACGATCTTGCCCGGATGGACGTTCTTCTTGGTCCAGGACATTTCGGAAACGTGGATCAGGCCTTCGATGCCCGGCTCCAGTTCGACGAATGCACCGTAGTCGGTGATGTTGGTCACGCGGCCGCTGAACTTGGCTTCGATCGGGTACTTGGCTTCAATGCCATCCCACGGATCAGCCTCAAGCTGCTTCATGCCAAGGCTGATGCGGTGTGTTTCCTGGTTGACGCGGATGATCTGAACCTTGACGGTCTGACCGATCGTGAGAACCTCGGACGGATGGTTGATGCGGCGCCACGCGATGTCGGTGACGTGCAGCAGGCCATCGATGCCGCCGAGATCGACGAACGCACCGTAGTCGGTGATGTTCTTGACGACACCCTCGACAGTGTGACCTTCTTCCAGGCTCTGAACCAGTTCCGAACGCTGTTCGGCACGGGTTTCTTCCAGAACAACACGGCGGGACACAACAATGTTGCCGCGGCGCTTGTCCATTTTCAGGATCTGGAAAGGCTGCGGCGTGTGCATCAGCGGAGTGACGTCGCGAACTGGACGGATGTCCACTTGCGAACGCGGCAGGAAGGCAACAGCGCCATCCAGATCGACGGTGAAGCCGCCTTTGACCTGGTTGAAGATCTGGCCGTTGACTTTTTCGTTGGCTTCGAAAGCCACTTCCAGGCGAACCCAGCTTTCTTCGCGGCGCGCTTTTTCGCGCGACAGAACAGCTTCGCCGAGGGCGTTTTCGACACGCTCCAGGTAAACTTCGACTTCGTCGCCGACGTTCATTTCGCCATCACGGCCTTTGGCGCCGAATTCCTTCAGCGGCACGCGGCCTTCAACTTTCAGACCAACGTCGATAACGGCGAGGTCTTTCTCGATAGCGACGACGGTGCCTTTGACAACAGCACCTTCGTACAGGTCGTTCTGGACGAAGGACTCTTCGAGAAGAGCCGCAAAGTCTTCCATGGAGGGATTAAAATCAGACATAGATACTCCTAGCGCCTTTTGGCGCGCCGCCGGCGGGTTGGTGTTGCACTCCGAAGCTTCTGTCTCCCGGAACCGACGTTTCGTCAGGTTCTTCCGCTTTAATCAAGCGGGCCGGCGGGGCGAGAAACAGAAAATCCGGTCTCGTCACAGGCCACACACGTGTCCTGCCGAAAAATTGTGTCCATTTCTGAACAAAGGCCCTGAGGGCGGGTTCCGGCCAAGATGCACAAAAAGGGGGCGCACTCTGGAGTGAGCCCCGCATCATTCGATGCCTATGCAGCCTTGGAAACGATGTCCACAGCCGCCTGGAACGCTGCTTCTATATCCATTTCCGTCGTATCAAGCAAGACCGCATCGTCCGCTTGTTTCAACGGAGCCACGGTTCTTTGGCTGTCCCGTTCGTCGCGGCGCTTCAGATCTTCCAGAACAGAGGCGTAATTTGCCTCATTGCCCTTGGAGATCATCTCGTCTGTCCGGCGCCGCGCCCTTGCTTCCGGGCTGGCCGTGACAAACAGCTTTACCGTGGCATTTGGGCAGACGACCGTACCGATATCCCGGCCGTCCAGAACGGCACCTGGAGGAGTTTCGGCAAACTTGCGCTGCAGGTTGACCAGCTCTTCCCGCAAGCCGCCCAGTACTGCGATCCGGGATGCTGCCTCACCGATTTCATGGGCGGACAGAACCGACTTGTCCATCTGCGCAAGCTCGAGATGCTGCGCGATTTCAATCGCGACACTCTCATCACCAAGCGGCAAGCCCTTTGCCAAGAGTGCAGCCGCCACGGCCCGGTAAGTCAGGCCCGTGTCGAGGTGGCGGAGCTCGAAATGTTCGGCGAGCCGCCTTGCAAGCGTGCCTTTTCCTGATGCGGCCGGGCCGTCGATGGCAATGATCATGCAGCCTCGCTCGAGTTTGCAGAGATCTTTGCGCCGAGTTTTTCAAACAACGACGTGAAGGTCGGGAAGCTGGTCGCAATCACCGCACCGTCATCCACCGTCACCGGCTTGTGCGCGGCAATGCCGAGGATCAGAAATGACATTGCAATCCGGTGGTCCAGATGGGTGACAACCGTGCCGCCGCCGATATCAGAAGCACTGCCAGTAACGGTCAAAGTGTCTTCGGTCTCAATGCAAGGGATGCCGTTGGCCTCCAAGCCACGGGCAACAGCTGCAAGCCGGTCGGATTCCTTCACGCGCAGCTCTTCAAGGCCAGGCATGAAGGTGTCGCCTTCAGCAAAGGCGGCAGCTATTGCCAAAACCGGGTACTCATCGATCATGGACGGTGCGCGTTTGGCAGGAACCATAATCCCCTTCAGCTTGCTGTGCTTGACGCGGATGTCGGCGACCTCTTCGCCGCCTGCACTGCGCTTGTTGAGGAGTTCGATGTCACCGCCCATTTCGATCAGCGTTGTGATGATGCCGGTGCGGTGCTCGTTCAGCATGACGTTCTCGATCGTGACATCAGACCCCGGTACGATCAAAGCGGCAACAATCGGGAATGCCGCAGATGACGGATCAGCCGGAACGTCGATGTCCTGTGGCTTCAGTTCCGGCTGCCCGGTGAGCTTGATCACCCGCTCTCCGGCTTCATTCAAGGACACGGAAATGTCTGCGCCGAAGCCCTTCAGCATTTTTTCCGTGTGGTCACGCGTTGCAATCGGTTCGATGACCGTTGTGACACCCGGAGCATTGAGGCCGGCCAGAAGAACGGCGGATTTCACCTGAGCTGAGGGCATTGGAACGCGGTATGTAATTGGCAGAGCTTGTTCTGCGCCGCGGATCGAGGCCGGGAGGCGATCGCCATCGCGGGCAATCACGTTGGTGCCCATCTCACGCAGTGGGTTGAGAACACGGCCCATCGGACGCTTGGAAAGAGACGCGTCACCAACAAAGGTTGCCGCAATATTGTGGCTGCCGAAAATGCCCATGGTCAGGCGCACGCCGGTCCCGGCATTGCCGAAATCAATGACGCCTTGGGGCTCCAATAGGCTGCCGAGGCCGATCCCGTCGACCGTGTAGGATCCGTCGTCCTGCTTTTCGATCTTGGCACCGACGGCGCGCATGGCGTCGGCGGTCGCAAGGACGTCTTCAGATTCCAAAAGCCCCTGCACGGTGGTGCGGCCAACGGCAAGGGCGCCAAACATCAAGGACCTGTGGGAGATGGATTTGTCGCCAGGCACGCGAATGGTGCCTTTCAGCGGGCTGCCTGCCGCTGAAGTGAGCGGAACAGGTGCGGAAGTGTGTGACATTATATTTGTCCGCAAGCTTGTTGGGTTGTCAAAAGGTGCCACGTCCTATCACGCAAGGGCGGCGGCGTCATCCATTCGCGCCAGATAACAATCCTTTATGTGTATGGATGCGATGAGCCTGCTTGAAATTTGCCACGCATCGTGCAGAAAAGTGGAACCGAAAAGAAAAAACGGCGATTTGGCTTTGACATCGGCCCTGAGTTAGCGCTAAGGGCGGCGAACTCAAATTTCCAAATCGACCATTCAAGCTACGAAGGGTGAGCACAGTGGCAAAACCTGAACTTGGCACAAAGCGGCTGTGCCCGGGCTGCGGCGCCAAATATTATGACCTCAACCGCGATCCGATTACCTGCCCGAAATGCGGAACGATCTTCGAGACTGTCATGACTTCTCGCGCGGCGAAAGCCGCCAAGGTTGAAGAAAAGCCCGAAGACGATGAAGAGGAAGACGACGCAGCGGCTCCGGAAATCGTAACGCTGGAAGAAGCGGACGCGGAAGCGGAAGGCGGCGATGATGATGTGCCGGATATCGAGGGCGATGATGTTGAACTCGAAGACGACGACAGCGCCGATGACGACGTCTTTATCGATGAAGACGATGAAGACGATGAAGCCGTTCCGGGCATCCGGGTCGAAGTAGACGACGATCCTGATCGTTAAGCGACTGGCCGGGAAGTGGTTTTTGTGCTCCCGGCCTTTTCCACAAGGGCGGGCTGAAATCATTCAAATTTCTGCTTGATCTTGCCGGGAGGTGCGACTATGTTCCGCCTCCATCAGCCGGGGCGATCCCAACGTTTCCGGAAAGAAATGGGGCCTTAGCTCAGCTGGGAGAGCGCTTCGCTGGCAGCGAAGAGGTCAGGGGTTCGATTCCCCTAGGCTCCACCATCTCTTCTTCCTTTTTACACTCCTCGATCTATTTGTACGGTTGCTTCTGAAGCGAAGTAGCTTATACCGCGGCGCACGATGATTGCGCTGTTCCTATCTTCCTTTCTTGCCGCTACGTTTTTTCCGGCTCAATCGGAGCTGGGGCTCGTCTATCTGGTGACGACCTACCCGGAAGACCTGGTGGCTCTGATAGCTGTTGCAAGTGTCGGCAACACCCTTGGATCGGTGGTGAACTGGGCGATCGGTCTGGGGTTGATCCGGTTTGCCGGCCCCGCAGAACATTCCGGCAAGGCGTCGAAGTGGTATGTCAAAGCGCAGCACTGGTATGAGAGGTATGGCTACTGGAGCCTGCTGATCAGCTGGGCGCCGCTCGTCGGAGACCCAGTGACGCTCGTCGCTGGTGTGTTTAGAGAGCCTCTGTGGCGGTTCTTTTTGCTTGTGGCAATTGCGAAAACGGTTCGATACATCGTGGTTGCCGCGATTGCTCTTCAGTTCACCTAAGCGTCTGGTGGCGACTGAAATCAAACTCTTTGTGATGTCAGTAGATTTAGCAGTTTGCCGGCAATTGAATCACCAGATTCACTAACGCTAGCAGTGCTGCTCAACAACGGCCTGTTGAGACCCAGCTCATTTCAACGTCACGTCACTGATCTTTTACAGGCTACGTATAACCCCTTATATTCGCAAGCGAAACCTGAGAGCTGAAGACGTCGAGACTTCGGCGGTCATGCGTAGGTTTGCATTATTGCGCCATAAGGCGTGGTTTTGGCGCAATACAACCGAAAGCTTAGGCGTCGCAAGAATTGCCGTTTCTGAGCACTTCCCTCTTGCAGCAGGTCTCAAGCCGTCGTTTAATGTTCATATGAGCGTCATATAACGTTCATATGAAAACAATACGAAACGCAGGCGTTATCCTTTTGGTGTTGAAGAAGCCGTCAGCGCCATGACAAACCAACTGCTGATCAGGGCAGCCAGCCCTGCTAGATGGGAGCAAACAATATGGCTTACCGTAAGACAGTCGCCAGCCTCGTAGCTGCAGCGGCCCTTCTGGGTACCTCTTCCGCGTCCTACGCGGCGACCGAAATCTCCTGGTGGTTTGCCCATGGCGGCCATCTCGGTGAAGTGGTCAACCAAATCGGCGAAAACTACAATGCTTCTCAGGATGCATGTCAGATCACGCCGGTCTTCAAGGGCACCTATGAAGAGACCCTGACCTCCGGCATCGCCGCGTTCCGCGCTGGCGAGCAGCCGAACATCCTGCAGGTGTTCGACGCGGGCGCAGCAACGATTATCGGCGCCAAGGGTGCTGTCGTTCCGGCTCAGGACATCCTGGAAAACGCTGGTGTTGAGTTCAACAGCGAAGACTATATCGAAGGCGTCCGCAACTTCTACGCAGACAGCGAAGGCAAGATGATCGGCATGCCGTTCAACTCGTCCACGCCTATCCTGTACGTGAACGAAGAAGCGCTTGAAAAAGCCGGTGTTGAAGCTCCGAAGACTTGGGAAGAGTTCCAGGAAATCGCTCCGAAGCTGAAAGAAGCTGGTTATACACCGCTCGCTCAGTCTCACCTTCCGTGGATCTTCACCGAGAACTTCAAATCCCGTCATAACCTGCAGTTTGCAACGAACAACAACGGTTTTGATGGCGCTGAAGGCACAACTCTTGTGTTTGGTGAGCCGATCAAGAACCACTTCACAGCTGTCAAAGGCTGGCTCGACGATGGTCTGTTCGGTTACTACGGCACAGGCTGGGGCGACAACCAGACGCCGTTCAACGAAGGCAAGGTAGCCATGTGGCTCGGCTCTTCGGGCTCCTTCGGTGGTATCCAGAAGACCGTTGAGTTCCCGTTCTCCGCGACATACCTGCCTTACTGGGATGCAGTTGAAGGTGCAGGCACCGGCACGTTCATCGGCGGTGGCGCTCTGTTCGCAATGTCCGGCAAGCCGGAAGAAGAAAACAAGTGTGTTGCTTCCTTCTTCGAATACCTGACTTCCCCGGAAGTCCAGTACATGTGGCACAAAGAGACCGGTTATGTGCCGATCACCAATGCTGCATACGAGCTCGCCAAGAAAGACGGTCACTATGACCGCAACCCGGCCGCTGAAGTTGGCATCAAGCAGCTGACCCTGCCAGGCGGTGAGTGGACCAAAGGTTACCGCATGGGCTTTTACGTCCAGATCCGCGACATCATGAACCGCGAATACGGTAGAATCCTCGCTGGTGAAACCACTGTTGAAGACGCTTTCAAGAACATTGAAGCTGACGGCAACAAACTTCTTGAGCGTTTCGCCAAGACCACCAGCAACTAAGGCTGACGAAACTATGCGGGGGCGCAGAACACGCGTCCCTGTTCTTTAGGGCTGATGGCGGGTCGACAGATTTCTGGAGACCCGCTTTCTCCGTTGCGGTGACTTGATGAAAAAAGTTCAATTTCAGACTGGATGGGTTCCCTACATGCTGCTTATGCCGCAGCTGGTGATCGTTACAGTCTTCTTCCTCTGGCCGGCAGCAGAGGCCGTGCAGTCTTCTTTCTATTTGGAAGACCCCTTCGGCTTCGGCGCAACATTTGTCGGCTTCGACAATTTCGTCGATACCGTAACCTCAACGGATTATGGCCGTGTGGCGCGCTTCACGGCTGTCTTTACCTTCTTCGTGACTTTCCTCTCCCTCGGCATTGCTTTGCTCTTGGCTGTGAAGGCAGACAAGGTCTTGCGTGGAGGTTCTTCGTACAAGACCCTTTTGATGTGGGTGTACGCGGTCGCGCCTCCGGTTGCCGGTCTGATCGGCGTGATGCTGTTCGACCAGCACGTCGGACCGATCGTCGAGCTTTTCGCGCTCTTCGGCTGGGAAATGCAGATCGGGGTCGACTACTTCGACACGAGCTTCGCCATGACCGTTACAGCGGTCTGGAAACAGGTTCCGGTCAACTTCATCTTCTTCCTGTCCGGCCTTCAGGGGATCTCCAAGGCCGTTCAAGAAGCTGCCAGCATTGACTGCCGGTCCAGCTTCCGCCGGTTCTGGACCGTTACATTCCCGCTGCTCGCGCCGACCGGTTTCTTTTTGTTGATCATCAACATCACCTACGCGTTCTTCGACACGTTCGGCATCGTCGACATCATTGTGAAACAGGAGCCGGGCAACAACCCTGTAACGCTCGTTTACAAGGTCTTCCTTGATGGCTTCCGGGGCAATGATCTTGGCGGATCTTCCGCCCAGTCGGTCATTCTGATGGTGCTGGTTTTCATACTTACAGTTGTTCAGTTCAGGCTGATCGAACGCCGCGTTCACTACACCTAAGGGGCGAGAGATGAGAAAAGTTCAAATTCTGGATCACGTGATCCTGCTCTTGGGTGTCTTTTTCATGGTTACGCCTGTTGCCTTGGCGTTCATGACCAGCACGCATGATGCGATAACGATCTATAAGGAAGGCATCCAGTTCCTTCCGGGTGACAAGTTCTTGGAGAACTACGAGACGGTTCTGTTCCGTGCCGGCGGGTTTACCAAGGAAGTCGACGGGTTTGTCATGCTTATGAACTCGATGATCCTTGGGTTCGGCTTCGCCATTGGCAAGATCATCATTTCGATGATCGCAGCCTATGCGATCGTTTACTTCCGGTTTCCAATGGCAACCTTCTGCTTCTGGATCATTTTTGCAACGCTCCTGCTTCCTCTGGAAGTGCGTATCCTGCCGTCTTACGAGATCGTTCAATCACTGGGTCTGGTGAATACGTACACTGGCCTGATCGTTCCGTTGATCGCATCTGCGACCGGCACCTTCTTCTTCCGGCAGTTCTTCATGTCCGTCCCTGATGAGCTTTTGGAGGCGGCCCGGATCGATGGCGCAGGTCCCTGGAAGTTCTTCAAGGATATCCTTGTGCCGCTATCGCAAACAATGATCGCAGCCATCTTCATCATCATGTTCGTATATGGCTGGAACCAGTATCTCTGGCCGACCTTGATCACCACTGAGGAATCCCTGTTCACGCTGGTTCGCGGCATCAAACAGATCATGCAGGTCTGGGTTGGCGCACAGATCCCGGCGCTGAATGAGGCGATGGCGCTCGCCATTTTGGCCATCGTGCCGCCAGTTCTCATCGTGGTGGTCTTCCAGAGCTGGTTCGTCAAAGGGCTCGTCGAGAGCGATAAGTGAGGTTTTGAATGTCAACGATTACTCTCGACACTGTCCGCAAGGTCTATGCGGGCAATGTGGAAGCGGTTAAGGGCGTTTCCATCGACATCGCCGATGGCGAGTTCATTGTGCTGGTCGGTCCGTCCGGTTGCGGCAAGTCCACCTTGTTGCGCATGGTTGCCGGCCTTGAGGACATCACCACCGGTGAGATCAAGATTGGCGACCGGCTGGTTAACAATGTTGATCCGGCCGACCGTGACATTGCCATGGTGTTCCAGAACTATGCGCTCTATCCGCATATGTCGGTCTACAACAACCTTGCCTATGGCCTGAAAAACCGGGGCATGGACAAGGCTGAAATCGACCGCCGTGTAAAAGAAGCCGCGCGGATTCTCGAGATCGGCGACTATCTGGATCGCAAGCCGCGGGCCCTGTCCGGCGGTCAGCGTCAGCGTGTGGCCATGGGCCGGGCGATTGTGCGCGAACCGGCCGCCTTCTTGTTCGACGAACCGCTATCCAATCTGGACGCCAAGTTGCGTGTCCAAATGCGCGTTGAAATCAAGCGTCTGCAGCGGTCGCTCGGCACCACCAGCGTCTATGTGACCCACGACCAGCTCGAAGCCATGACTTTGGCGGATCGGCTGGTGGTTTTGAACGGCGGCAACATTGAACAGATCGGAGCTCCGATCGACGTTTATGACAAGCCTGCATCAACATTTGTGGCGAGCTTCATTGGTTCACCTGCGATGAACCTCTTGGACGTTGCGGCAAACGGATCGGGTTTGGCCTTGAAAACGGGTTCCGGTCTTTCAGGGACGAACACCAAGGGCAAGGACGCCTACAAGATCGGTATCCGTCCGGAGCATCTCGCCGTTGTGGAAGGTCCGCATTCCGGCGACGGCATCGGACTTGAAGTCAAGGTGAACGTGTTGGAGCCGGTTGGCGCCGAAAGCTATGTCTATGCGAGCTTCGAAGATGGTGGACCGGAAATCGTGATCCGCGTCTCCAGCCATGCGCGTCATGAACCCGGCGAGACAATGTATCTCGCGGCGACTCCGGAGGATGTTCATTTCTTTGACGCTGAGACCGGCAGACGGATCGACTAAATCGAACCACTTTTGAGGCAGGCGGCAATACGAGGGTCGGCTTGCCTCGAGTAAGCCACCCCGAGCAATCGGGGTGGTTTTTTTTGTTTGGCATATGTCTGCTGTCGGCGCGCCGGCAATATAGCGCAACAAAGAAACGTCAGGTCTCTATCCGTCTGGATTTGATGAGGTGCCTTGTGCTGTCCCGGAGGTCTGCGGCGCCTGGCGTAGGTAGGTGTTGACGGCGTCAATGAGCCGAAGGGATTGCGATCCCTTACAGGCAATACCGATCGGGACGCTCTTCATAGGGTTCTTTGCGTCGTAGTCCGGCACCGGTATGTCGTTGACCCTAAAGTACACAAGTGTTTCAGGTATCCATCCCAAAAACACATCAAGTCTGCCAAGTGTCAGCATGTTGACCGCTGCGCGCGGCGTATCGACCCGCCGGATATCAGTCAGGTTGGTCTCCACCTTGCTCCCAAGCGGCATTCCCTGAATAGCCCCGACATTAAGAGTCTTGAGGTTGTCGATCGCGAGGTCTGGAGCGTCAGGTCTGAGTGAAAAGGCGTGAAGCTCCACTTTGTCCCATACATCCGAAAGTGTTGCGCCGGGGCAATGGCTGATTTCGGGGTCTTCATTGCAAGGACTGACACAACAGTCTTCACATTTGGAGAATTGAAGGATCGCGCGGGCCGGCGGCATGAAGCGAAAGTCGACTTTCAGGTCTTGCTGCCGGGCCGCGGACAAAACTATCTGATCATACCGGCCACGCAAATCCTGTTGGTGATGGCCGTCCAGTTCGGTCGTGTAGATCGTAATGGGGTCGGCTTGCGCTATTCCGGTCACCAAAACAGAGGTGATCAAAACTGACAAAACCAAGAATGCGGCCTTCAGGATTGAGATTGGCGAAATTTCAAAAAGGGCAAGCATCTTTCAAAGTTTGGCGCCATCTCGATCGTTTGTGTTTGGCAGCTGTTACAAATCATGCAACGAACCGCATTGTTATCGAACATAGGCGAGCCGGACCGGAATTGTTATTGTGTAAATGGATAATGGTAAGGATAACACCAAACACGGGCTCAGAACCGCAAAGCATTTTGACTAAGCGGCAAATGCCCAAGAAAAATGCCCTCCTGACGGTACTTGTCAGGAGCGCTGGGATGTCGGCTGGAACAGCCAAAGGCATCATGCGATGTAGGCTTCTGGCAAGGTTAGGAGCGCGACATGGAACCCTTCAAAAACAAAATCTCACCGGAGTTTGTTCAGTGTCTGGCGGGGCACCTTGAGCGACGGGTCGACGGATTTCAAAAAACGGCATTTGAGAAAGAAATCCTGGGCGAACTCCATCAGCTGGAACTGAAGCAGAGAGCACGGCTCATTGCGGATGTAACCACGAAACACTTGCCAGAAAAGCTCGAGAGCCGTTTTTCGATTTTGCGCTCCCTACTTCATTCCGATCCGGAAAACGCAATTGATCGGGATAGTGACGAGCACGGGATCTGCGGTTGGGGGATGATGCCGCTGGGTATGATCGTTTCTGACTCCGGTCTGAATGACTTTGCAGCCTCGTTCGATCTCATGAAGGAGATGACCATGCGGGCGACGGCCGAATTTGATGTTCGGCCCTTTTTGGCAAAAGACCAGGAAAAAGCGCTTTCCATCATGAAACCGTGGACACAGGATCCCAACGTGCATGTCCGGCGTCTGGTCTCGGAAGGCACACGTCCGCGGCTGCCTTGGGGTATGCGCCTCCATCGCTTGATTGAGGATCCTTCTTCGACGGTGCCGCTGCTAGAAGCCTTGAAAGATGACCGGGAAGAGTATGTTCGCCGTTCTGTTGCGAACCATTTGAATGATATTGCAAAAGACCATCCGGCCTTGGTGAGCGACATCGCTGCTAACTGGCTCAGAAATGCAACGCCGCAGCGGGAAAAGCTGGTGCGGCATGCCTGCCGTTCGTTGATCAAAAATGGTTATGAACCGGCCCTGCGTGCATTTGGTCTTAATGCACCGGAGATTCACCTCGCAGATTTGAGCATTGAAAGGGAGCAGGTCCGCTTCGGTAGCTCGTTGTCCTTTTCGGTAGCGTTGAAATCGACAGCGACGAGGTCTCAGGATCTGATCATCGATTACGTGCTGCACTTTCGAAAGGCCAACGGCAAACTGGCGCCAAAAGTGTTCAAATGGACGAAAGCCACATTGGAACCCGGCACCGTTCATAGGCTTTCCCGTTTTCATCCGATCCGGCCGATCACGACACGGACCTACTACGGTGGCACACAGGCCGTGAGCTTGCGCATCAACGGCCAGGATTTTGGGTATCGAGAGTTCGATCTTCAAATGGCCGATAGCTGATGGTTCCAATCAGGCCACTAGAACCAGTTCAGTTTTGGTTCCGGTGAAACACCAGCCGCCGGATTGCTGAGATCGAGATCGACATCACCTGCAATGCCGCCCACCGTGCCGTCGTCCGAGTACTGCCAGATGGCATAGGTTTTCCAGGGCCAGGGAATATCGGGCGCACTCGCCGTTGTGTAATTCGCGACCCATAACGGATAATCGGAGAAGTCGGGACTGCCCAAACCCTGCCAAAATGCCGGGGAGACATAGATCATCGGGGTACACTTGAGTTGCGTCTTCAGGCTTTGGAGAAGCTCTTTCAAGGCATAGACATATGTGGAAGCAGAGACGCCTTCCATATCCTCACAGTCTATCGCCGGCGGCAAATCGGCGGACGGATCATAGCCCGCGGATCTCAGCTGTTGGATCAAAAGGTCAGCCTGTTTCAAGAAACAGTCGGTTGGAAGAAAGTAATGGTAAGCTCCGCACTTCACGCTGTTGTTTTTGCACCCGGCCCAATTCGACAAGAACATCGGATCCCGTGAACTCTCTCCTTCACTGGCCTTGATCATGGCAAACTCAGTTCCGTCCGCAGCAACACCTGCCCAATTGACAGTCCCTTGGTAATGGGAAACGTCGATGCCCCGTCCACCTGTCGTGCCCATGCGTTACACTCCGTATGTTGCCTACGAAGTGAGAGACGCGCCACAAGCCGTGTTGTGAGGAAACGGCGTTAACTGTCCGGTGCGAGCCGTTTCAGTCTCAGCATACCGGTGATGCCAATCGCCGGCCCGATTGACATGATCCCAAAAACTGCGGGCCAACCAATCCCGTTCGCAAGCATGGGCGTGACCTGGACAGTCAGGAAGGTCAACGCAAAGCCAAGCGCGGTCTGAAAGGTCATCAGGCTTCCGGCCTGTTCGGCAGGTGCAAAATCCGCGACAAGGGCCGAGAACTGAGCGGAATCGGGCAAAATGGCTGCGCCCCAGATCAACACGCAGAGGATTGTCAGCCAGACCGGGCCGCCAAACGTGATGGCGCTCAAAAGGGCAGCCGTTCCGCTGACCGCCATCGCAAGGATTGCGATGTTGGCCTTTCCGACCTTGTCCGCGAGGACACCGGCGGCAATGCACGCAACACCGCCCGCTGCGATCGCAAGAAAAGCGATCAGTCGCGCAAGCGAAACCGCATCCTCGGCTGCCATATGAGCAGAAAAAGAAACGGTCAGCGCGATCCCTATCCAGGCCCACATTGCATAGAGCTCCCACATGTGGCCGAGATAACCGATGTAGGCATATCGGATCTTGCGGTTCGTCCAGGCAGAAAACACAGCCTTGATGTCCATCCTCGGGGCTGTGCCATGAAACGGCCCAAGCGTGGTCGCAAGGCACAATAGCCCGCCGAGTGCCGAAGCGATCGAGGCAACAGTCAGGCTCCAGCGCCAGTCCGTTCCCCCAAGGAGCGCCAGGAGGTGCGGTGCTGCGGATCCGAAGGTGAGGGCGCCGACGAGGGTTCCCACCAGAAATCCGCGGTCTTTCTGACCCCAGCCAACAGCGATTTTCATACCCACGGGATAGACGCCTGCGAGCAAGGCTCCTGTTGCAAATCGGGCCAAGATGGAAACAACTCCACCTGGTTCGGAGACAAGAAGGCTGGCGTTAAATAGAGCGGCGGTGATGGCGCAGAACGCAAAAAAACGGCGGGGATCAATGCGGTCGGCAAGTCCCAGGAGTGCCGACACAAGCGCCCCAACAACAAAGCCGATCTGCACCGCGCTGGATAAAGCGGCTTGCCGGAATTCGGAAATCGGGTACTCGCGGGTCAAATCCGGCAGTATGGCTGCGGACATGAACCAAAGGCTCATCGCTGCAATTTCGGCGACCATGAGAAGGCCTAGTGACCGCCACTTTGCGGTGGCATCAATCTGCAAGGCCGAGATCTTTCTGGAGTTTTTTGGAGAGCTTGCGCGCAACGATTTCGTGGGCTGCCGAGATGTACGCTCTCAGATCATCGTCTGAAATACTGCTGTCGTCTTCCCGCTGAACCCATTTGGCCCGTGCAAGATACGGGGCGGGAATGACGCCGTCCTGTTGGATCAATAGCGAGTAGGAAATGTCCGAACACTTGAAGCTGAATTTCTCGTGTGTGCCTTCGCCCCAGCCGGAACAAATGGCAAATATCTTGCCACCAACCTTCCAGACGGACGCATTGCCCCACTGGACGACGTTCGCGGTTGCAGGAAGTGCTTTGCAATAAGCGTCAAATTCATTCCGGTTCATGAGAACTGACAGTCACTAAGAGGAAAAACAAATGCGGAGGAAGTGATAGCGCATGGAAGAAAGGCGAAAAAGGGAAATCAGAACAAGGGTTCGTGTTGTTGGTATGATGGCGGGCGGCGAAGGCCAGAGCCCGCCTTGGTAAAGAGGGAGGTGCTCCCTATATGGTGGAGCAGGAGTTATTGCGCTGACCGACACCTACCTCCGCGACTCCATAGCTTGTTCACGTTCCCGTCAACTTGTGTATGGTCATTGGAAAACAAAGCAAAGATTTCCGAATTCGGCAGCATCCTTGAATCAATTTTAACATGTCTCCATATTTAATCATGAAGGGAGCAAGACGCTCCTGTCCGGGTGCCTTACGAAAAGGGTTCGGATGCAAGGTCGCTTCGACAAGGACTTTGAGGATGTCGCGCATGTCAGCGTTTTCCAGCCCGTTCATGCTCGGGTTTGATGATATCGAGCGTGTGCTTGATCGTGTATCCAAGGCCGCGAATGATGGCTATCCGCCCTACAACATTGAACGGTTGCCGAAAACCGACATTCAGGGCGATGTGATTAGAATTACCTTGGCTGTGGCCGGGTTTACCCGTGATCAGCTTGATGTCTCGGTGGAAGAAAGCCAGCTCGTGATTCGTGGCCGGCAAATTGACGACAAGACCCGCCAATATCTCCATCGCGGTATCGCTGCCCGTCAGTTTCAGCGGGCGTTTGTTCTCGCCGAGGGGATCGAAATTCTCGGTGCGGACTTGAAAGATGGATTACTGTCCATCGACTTGGCACGGCCGGAACCGGAACGTGTCATAAGAAAAATAGAAATCTCCAGCGGTGAATGACCCTCGCTGCAAAACCAAAATGGAGAAACACTGATGCACAACACGAATTCACCCTTCTGGGCTGACGACAACGACATCGCCGAAGTCATGACGGTCGACGAACTGAGCGAACTCGGTACGGGCGATGTGGCTTACATCAAGGCGGTAAAAGCCGGTGACTTGAAAGAAATGTTCCCGGACGTTCCGCCACTAGAGGATGACTTGACGCTCTATGCGCTCCTCAATGCAGATGGAACGCCGATCCTCTTGGCTGACAGCCGCGCTGCGGCACTTGCCAATGCCTTCGAGCAGGAACTCGAAATGGTCTCGTTGAACTGAGGCCTGCTGGACGTCACGTCCTGATCAAGAAAAACCCGGGAGCTTGCTTCCGGGTTTTTCTTGTTAGTTGAGCAGCTTCTCAGCGTCCTTCGCTGTATGAGATCCGTCACCGGCTGCGGATGGCTTACTTGGCTGACGCGTAAACTCCGGCTGAAGTGTCGCCTTTCCTGGAGGCTTGCGCCAGGGCTCGCTCTTGTACCAGGACACCACATAGGCAACGGCGATGAGGGCCGCAAATCCGAGGAGATTGGAGAGGATCTGCGGGATCCATTCGCCCCGGCCCCAGACCATATCGCGCAGGATCGCAGCTGCTTGCGCCACGACGAGGCTTGCCATGAAGACCGCAAGCGATTGCTGGCCAACCTTTTGGACAACCCGCACAAAACCTCCCCACACCTTGCCATGGCCAAGGAGGTATTTTCCGTGTTCACCGGCCGCAGCCCAGGCGAGATAAGCAAGTGCCAGAAAGTGCATGTACCGGAGAAACCCGAATTCAGTCTTGACCCAAAGCGGCCTGATGAAATCACGGACTTCTCGCGCCCACACCCAGTTAAGGTGCGCTTCGCCATAAACGCGGAAGTAAGCGAACGGCACCGTTGCCAAGACAATCACTGTACAGAGGATCAGCAGCTTTGCATTCACGGGAGGCGCCGGGATCCAGCCGCGCATGAACGCAAAGCCAGTAAAGAACAAGAGTTGCCAGGCGAATGGGTTGAAGAACCATTCGCGATCAGACCAAGGCTCCGCGGGCAGGCTCAAAAGGTCGAACTGCGATGCCAGCCAAAGACTGATCGAAACTGCAAAAGCGGCCTTCACCGAGATCCGCGATGCCAACATGATCACCGGAATAAGCGCCAGGATCACGATATACATGGGCAGGATATCGAAGTAGTTCGGCACCCATGTCAGTGTCATGATGCCGGGCAATGCGACGGCTGTGTTGTTAAACAGATGCCACAGGTTCAAGGAGACAATATAGTCCTGAGTGAGGCCGCAGCAGCTCTGCAAGTAGCCGCTTTCGTGCACCATCACCAAGCCAACCGCAATCACCAGCAGCTGACCGATATGCGCCCAGTAGACTTGCCACATCCTGTGTAGAATTCGGGCTGCACCAATCCCCAAGCCGTGGAGATCGAAGATCTTGCCGAACGCGAGAGCCGATGCCATCCCGGAGCAGAATACGAACATTTCAGTCGCATCGGAAAAGCCGAATCGCGCCGGAATCCAGAGCGTCCACCAGTTCCAGGGAACGTGGGCGATATAGATGATGAACATCCCGATCCCGCGGAAAAAGTCGAGCCGCGGGTCACGGGGGCGTTTGGTATGAGGCTGGGAAGTCACGTTTGTCACATGGCAAGTGTAAATGAAATCGCCCGCCGGATCATTGGCGAACCGTCAGTAACTGTTCGTTGCACGCAGGCTGTCGGCCTGCATCACCTTTTCTGCACGCCGCATTTTCTGGCAAGTTTCAAGGCGTTGTTCCGCGAACCGATCAAGCGCACCGCGTTTGCGGGATCGGTCCTTGATAAGGGTCTCTGCTTCTACAGGCAATCCGGCACGCAAGGCGGCATCAATGGTAATCCGCTCGAAAACATCGCGTTGGGCGTGCGACCCGCCAATCCGGGGCATGTTGCTTCTGGCCGATGTGAGCAGTGTAAACGCCGATGCGTAATTGCCTTTTCTATATTGTTCCAAGCCGAGCCCGGCGGGCAGACCAGCTTCAGATGACACGTGCCCGATATCGGTTTCCTGGTCAGCGCGCTGCTTCAGTCCGGCGATGAGCCGGTCGGCCCCCATGCGGCGTCCTCCGTTCAATAGAGCCATCAAGTAATGCAAGTCCGCGAAAACGTTGCAGCCATCTTCTGCGCGTTTGTCCGAAATCAGCGCAAGCTCATCCCAGCGGCTGCCAATGTCGATCCCCTCCAGCTCAAGGCGCGCCAGCAGCGATGCGGCGTTCGAAATGTCGCGATAGTCGTCGGTCTTGTCTTTGCGAATGTCGCGGTCATACAGCATCAAGGCCTTCTCGGCTTGCCCCTGATCGAGATACATGAGCGCCAGATGCCACCAAACGTGATAGCCGAAGTTGTTGCAATGCGCCCACCCGTCCGGATGGTTTTCGAGCCAGCCGGCGCCTTCTTCCGTACGGCCTGTCATGTCATGAACATGCGCGACAGCGTGAAGTCCCCATGCATCGTCGCGGGCGTGTTCGAGACCGAGTCGGCCGGCAGCTTCAGCGAACCGGTATTCGCCCGTTTCTTCTAGAGAAAAGGCGCGGCATCCAAGAACGTAGCCATATGCCGGATTTTGCGGGTCATAGGCATCAAAAACGCCGTCGATTGAGGACCTCATTCCGGTGGCATCGCCGAGCACAAACCGGATTGCATGCACGAGTTTCAGGAGCAGCGCATCGCGCGGTGTCTTCAAAAGGGCCGCGTCCAGGAGATCTGCAGACCGGCTCGGGAATCCGTTGAGCCAGGCGGCCAGCGCTTCGACCATCGCGGTTTCGCGCTCGGTCACGGAACTGTTTGCAGCAGACGATCGGGCGATCGACAGGCACTCCCGCGCAGTCTCAACCAATTCCTTGCGGCCCAGCAGAAGGCAAAACAGTCCGCGTGTCGCATGACCAAGGGCAAAATTGGGCTCTTCGGTCAAACAGGTTTCCAAATGGGCTGGGGTTGTCTTGCCGTGGGCCAGAAACGCCAGCACCGTCTTGTCCCACGCTTCTGCGGCTGCAGGGCTGGTCAAGGTGAGATCGTATCCAAATTGATCGCTAAGACGCATGCTGAGCCTTTGTTGCTGTTCCGTTGAACGCGCTGACGTTTGCAAGAAAACGTGGCAGCACTGAGCCTCAACGAAGGTTACCGCTATTGCGCCCAAGATCCGCAGCTGCGTCCTGAACTGCAAAACACAAAATGGTGTTGGCGGCGTGTTGCCATGGTGGGGCTTTCCTTGAGCGTTTTTGGAAGATAGTGAGTGTGTGCTTGGTTTTGACCGAGTACCCTGATTTTTGAAGAGATAGCGACCATGGCCGTGTCACTGAAAAGTCCTCAAACTGCGATTGCAGTCGTCGCGTTTGGTATCATCGGGCTGATCTCGGTAGGTGCGTATGCAGCTGCGGGGCCCCGTCAGGGCATGGCTGTCCTGATTGGCGGGCTTGCCGGCATTTCGCTGTATCATGCGAGCTTCGGGTTTACCGCCGCCTGGCGGCGCATTGTGACGGAAAAACGGGGCGGCGGTTTGCGGGCGCAGTTCGTCCTCATCCTGCTTACAAGCGCTGTTTCCTATCCGCTGATCGCATGGGGCGATACTCTTGGATGGCCGGCGGGCGGTTTCGTCTTTCCGTTCGGCATCGCCGCTGCCATTGGAGCCTTCATGTTTGGCGCAGGTATGCAGCTCGGAGGCGGATGCGGCTCAGGGACACTCTTTACCGCTGGCGGTGGGTCCACGCGGATGATGATCACATTGGCCGCTTTCATTCTCGGGTCCGTGTTTGCGACGGCGCATCTTCATTTGTGGGGGCAATTGCCAAAATTGCAGCCGGTTTCGCTGATCCGCGAGTTTGGTCCACAAGGGGCATTCTTGCTGACCGCTTTGGTGCTCGGGTTCATTGCACTTCTGACCGTCTGGCTGGAGCGGCGCTCCCACGGCGATATCGCGCCTGCACGTAAAACAGAATCCGTTCTGCAAGGCCCATGGTCTCCGATGTTCGGTGCGGTCATGTTGGCGGTTGTCGGCATTGCAACATTTATCGTGGTTGGCCGCCCTTGGGGCATCACGTCAGCGTTTGCCCTTTGGGGCGCGAAAGCATTTCATTTCGTCGGGATCCCAGTGGAAACCTGGCCATATTGGACCTGGCAGAAAGGTGCGCTCGAAAACAGTGTCTTGAGAGACACGACATCGGTCATGAATTTCGGGATCATTTTCGGGGCGATGGCCGCGGCCGCACTGGCTGGAAAATATGCGCCGCTCTGGAAGCTTACCCGCCGCGACGTCTTGACGGCGATCGCCGGTGGTTTGTTGATGGGATATGGGGCAAGGCTCGCCTATGGCTGTAACATTGGAGCCTATCTTGGGGGGCTGGTATCTGGCTCATTGCACGGTTGGCTCTGGCTGTTGTTTGGCTTTTTGGGGTCGATGGTGGGGGTCCGGCTGCGCCTGAAACTTGGGATGGGTTGAGGGTCAGACCGCAAGCGGCACACCTGATTGTGAGACGTGTGTGAAAGAGCACTGGCTATTGTGCGCTCCACTCGATGTTTTCCAGTGGAGGATGAGCCCTTGCGTTTTATGTTTCCTATCTTGCTAACGGTTTTCCTGGGGCTCGGTCCCGTTCAAGCTGACAGCATTGCACCTCGTGAGGGGTGGCAGGTTCGACCAACATCCCAGTCCTACCAAGAGCTGGTTGACGGCCTTAAAGCAGCAGTGAAAGAGGCCGGAATGCTGCTTGTGACACAGGCAAGCGCCTCCGCCGGTGCAAAGGGCAGGGGGCTGACAATCCCGGGCAATCGTGTTCTCGGCGTGTATCGGAATGATTATGCGGTTCGAATGTTGGAGGCGTCCATCGCGGCTGGAATTGAGGCCCCAATCCGGTTTTATGTGACCGAGAATGCGGACAAGACAGCGACCTTGTCCTGGAAAACGCCGAGTTTAGTCTTCGCGCCGTACATGGATGAGGGCGGCGAAAAACTGTCCGGTTTGGCGGCGGAGCTCGATGGCGTCTTCCAAAGCATTGCTGACGCGGCTGTTGCACCTCAGTAACGGTCTGTGAATTTGCGTGTTTAGAAGGCAGGTGTGATCAGTTTTTGAGCTTGTGTCGCCGCTGATTCTCAAGAAAACTACAGGGTGTCTTCAACGTGAGAAAGGAGGTGTGCCCATGTCTAGTGAGTATCGGAATTTGGCCCTTGTATCTGGGCGAGATGAAGCGGTGCGAGAGCAGCCTCTGGTATCGAACAGTTTCGCCGGGATATAATCCGGAACAAAGGTCAAACGATCTCATGGGAGGGCCGCTCAGCGGCCCTCTTTTGATTCCAAAGACTTAAATCAAGCCAACAGCCTTGCGCACATCTTCATCGCGCAAGGAACAGTCAATACCGCGATACGTGTCGCCTGCCGGGGTGCAGAGCCAGCAAATCGTTTCACCAACCCATTCTGCGGGAATGTGAACGGACGGATCGAGCTGACTGACAGGATTTATCCCCGATGCCTTGATGTCGACTTGCATTTTTGTGGCAACGGTTCCAGGGCTAAGGCCGACAACCCGGACGCCCTTTTCTCCAAATTCTTTGTCGCTGCATCGGGTCAAGGAGAGTGCAGCGGCCTTGGACGAGCAGTACTGGCTCCAGCCTTCCAACGCGCTAACCGCGGCGCCGGAGCTGATGTTGACGATCGTGCCGGATCCTTTTGCGAGCATATGCGGGGCGACCGCGCGAATGCCGTGGTAGACACCTTTGACATTGATGTCGATTACTTGGCCCCACGCCTCTGGATCGGAGCTTTCGATGCGACTGATCGGCTCGATTATGCCAGCGTTGTTCACCAGGATGTCGATTCCGCCGAACGTGTCGATCGCGGTTTGGACCGCTTTTTCAACGTCTGCGTAAACTGCAACGTCGCAAGTTACCGCGACAGCCTCACCGCCATCTGAGCAGATTTCTTCAGCGATCTTTGTGATGCTGCCACTGGAGCGCGCCGCGAGAACAACCTTCGCGCCATATTTGGCAAGGTTGCGGGCGCCGGCTTCACCGATTCCGCGGCTTGCACCGGTCACCAGGGCAACTTGGCCTTTCAGATCGAACATTCATGAACCTCATTCTTGTCGCCGCATTGGGCAGGTTTTGTTGACGCGACCCTACTGCGCAGCGAGCGCAGAATAAACCGTCTCCCGTCATGGATGCCGTGCAATTTCTTCATGACTTGGGAAAAAGCAGCGTTGCACCAGCCAGTCAATTGACATTTCATCTGCGCTCTTGTCGGGTGAAAATGTGTCTTGGAATAGGTTGGCGGGCTTAAGGAATGGCAGAAAAATCGGATCTGCAATCGCGATTGCGTCAACTCTATTTTGGCCATTCCTATAGCGCGCGGATCTTTCGATATGTCCTATTGGCCTTCGATCTCATCACAATTGCGTATTTCATTGTATCCGCGATTGCCGACCCGGATCGCCATCACCACGAAGTCGATTACGCCATCGCTGCCGTATTGGCGCTTGACTATGTGGCCCGCCTGATCGCAGCAGGCTCCCGCTGGCGGTATATGGCGAGCTTCACATCCCTGGCGGATGTTGTTGTTGTTATCTCGCTGATCATTCCAGCGTTCTTTGAGAATTTTGCATTCCTGAGGGTCATTCGCATGCTGCGGTTGCTGCGCTCCTATCACCTTTTGAAGGAGCTGCGGGACACTTCGAAATGGTTCCGACGGAACGAAGAAATCCTCCAGTCGACAGTCAATTTGTTTGTTTTTATTTTCGTCATAACAGCGATCGTATTTGTGCTGGAGCACGATCGGAACGAGAACATCAACAACTATCTTGATGCGCTCTACTTTACCGTGACAACGCTGACGACGACCGGGTTCGGCGACATTACCATGACCGACACGGTCGGACGCCTGCTGACGGTCCTGATCATGATTTTTGGTGTGGCTTTGTTTCTGCGGCTCGTCCAGACTATTTTCCGTCCCTCGAAGGTCAATCTGCCATGCCCGGATTGCGGGCTGAGCCGTCACGATCCGGATGCCGTGCATTGCAAGCATTGCGGGCGGACACTGAACATCCCGACGGAAGGAACCTGGGACTAGGTCTCCGCAATCGCGCGCTTGTGATCCGGAAGGTGCTGGAAATCTGCGCGCGTTTGGTCACTCTCCAATTGGCAACGTCCAATATCGCCGGGAGCGCATTCATGACGCAAAAACGAAACTGGGTCCTTGGCTTTGCTGTCGCTGCAGCCATGATCCCACCTGCTTATGCCTTAGAGACGAGCTGCGGCGGCGAAACGCCCTGCACGTTGAGTGATGGTGCCTATTACGTCCATGTGCCGGAAGAGCGCGATCCGTCAAAACCGCTCGGTGCAATCCTTTATCTCCACGGACATCGCGGCAAGGCCGTCAACGCTCTGAAAAACGAGAGCTTCAAGCGCATGGCGGATGAGTTGGGTGTGGCGTTTGTGGCTGTGCAGGGCGTCAACGGGACTTGGTCTTTTCCAACGGCCCCCCGAAATCTCAGGGACGAACCGGTGTTTTTCGACAGCGTCCTTGAAGATCTGTCGGAGCGATTTGGAGTTGATCGTGAGCGCACCATGCTCACCGGCTTTTCCTCCGGCGGTTTCATGACCTGGTATTTGGCCTGCGAACAATCGGAGCGATTTTCAGGCTATGCGCCAATTGCTGGCGCCTTTTGGGAGCCGCTTCCGAAAGACTGCCCAACCGAGCCCCCGTACCTGTTTCATGTCCATGGTACCACCGACACTGTTGTTCCCCTGGAAGGGCGTTGGCTCGGCGGCGGGCAATGGAAACAGGGGGATGTTTTTGAAAGTTTCGATATCTGGCGCAATCAGACTGGCCTATCCGAGACCGCACCGGAGACCTTCACAGATGGGGCCTTGTCTTGTGAAAGATGGAAACCAGTCACCGGACTGCTGGAGTTGTGTCTTCATGATGGCGGCCACAGTGTGCGTGCGGAATGGATCGAGCGTGCATGGTCACTCTTGTCAAATATGCGCGGATGGGAAAGCTAAGATGAGCTGATCGCATCACTTTGCGGTGACAGGAAATTGAGACAAAGCGATCTGATCACAGGACCACCGGAGTTGACGGCGGCATGGCACTCATGCCCTTTTCCCGAAGTATCAGCAACAAGGTGATCCGTGCAGCAGACCGTTCCTTCCAAAGGAGCTCTTTCCGGGCTTCTGGTCCTCGACTTATCTCGCATTTTGGCGGGGCCGACTTGCACACAGATCCTCGGAGATCTTGGGGCCGAAGTCATCAAGATAGAGCGGCCCGTGCGCGGCGACGATACCCGTGGCTGGGGCCCGCCATTCTTAAAAAATGCGGATGGCGAAGAAACCTCTGAAAGTGCTTACTACCTCTCTTCCAACCGCAACAAGGACTCGGTGGCCATAGATCTGGCAAGCGAGGAAGGTCAGGATCTGATCCGGAAGCTGGCTGAAAAGGCCGATATTCTGGTCGAGAACTTCAAGGTTGGCGATCTCAAGCGGCGTGGGCTCGACTACGAGACGCTGAAGGCGATCAACCCGAAACTGATCTACTGCTCGATATCCGGGTTCGGGCAGACCGGGCCTTATTCACACCGTGCAGGCTATGACTTTCTGATCCAGGGTATGGGCGGGATCATGTCGCTCACCGGCTTTGACGATGAGGATGGCGGCACTCAAACCAAGTGCGGCGTCGGGATCGCGGATGTCATGTGCGGCATGTATGCAACCGTTTCGATCCTCGCCGCAGTTCATCACCGGCATCGGACCGGCGAGGGGCAATACATCGACATCTCACTGTTGGATGCTCAGGTCTCCTGGTTGATCAACCAGGGTGTTGCGCATCTGGTCTCTGGTGAAGTCCCTGGGCGGCTCGGCAACGGGCACCCCACCATTGTGCCCTATGAGACGTTTCCAGGGGCCGATGGACCTTTCATTCTCGCAGTTGGAAACGACAGTCAGTTTCAGAAGTTTTGCGACGTTGCCGGTGCACCGGAACTGGCCACAGATCCACTCTTTGCAAAAAACGCAGATCGGGTTCGAAACCGGAAGACACTGGTGCCAAAAATCCGGCGTCTGACAATCGAACGCGACGCTGCAGATTGGATACGGGATCTGGAAGCGGCTGGTGTGCCCTGTGGCCCAGTGAACGATTTGGGTCAGGTGTTTACAGATCATCAGGTTCTGGCGCGGGAGATGAAGATTACGTTGCCGCACCCGGTGAGCGGGGCGGTGGATTTGATTGGATCTCCAATCAAGATGGGCAAGACACCGGTAGATTACCGCAAAGCACCGCCGATGCTCGGTGCGGACACGCAAGATGTTTTGCAAAGGCATTTGGAATTGAGTGACAGCGAGATTGCGAAGCTGGCAGAGCGCGGCATCCTTGATCTTGGCAAAGACACACCGGCAAAAGGAAACTGAAATACCATGACCACCGGCGCTGACATCATTGCACAAAAACTTCACGGTGCAGGTTGCCGTCATGCCTTCGGAATTCCTGGAGGCGAAGTACTTGCACTAATGCAGGCGCTTGATGAAGCAGGTCTGAAGTTCGTGTTGGTGAAGCACGAAAATGCCGGCGGGTTCATGGCGGAAGGCGGCTGGCATGCCGACGGCGCACCAGGAGTGCTCCTCGCTACACTTGGGCCGGGAGCCGCAAATGCCATCAATGTCGTCGCCAATGCATGGCAGGATCGTGTGCCGCTGATCTTTCTGACTGGCTGCGTCGATCACGCCGAGGCGGAAAGCTATACCCATCAGGTCTTTGATCATCAGCAGTTGTTACGCCCGATCGTGAAAGCCAGCTTTTCCGGACGCCTCGGAGCGCTTGATGTGATGATGGAAAAGGCTTTGGCCATCGCTTTGGACGGTCAGCCCGGTCCTGTTCATATCGACGTCCCGATCAAGGTCGCCGAAACAGTTACGTCGGAAGCTTGGTCCTCAAAGTTCCGCTCAAGCCCTGCCGGGTCGGCACCTGTGTCAGGTTTGGGGTTGGAAACCGCACTTGAGTTGTTTGCAAAGGCGGAGCGGCCTATCGTCATTGCCGGGGTGGACGCAGTGAATGAGGGCGCCTCGCACGCCATTTCCGAGTTTTGCCGGACGTATAAAATTCCGCTTGTGACCAGCTACAAGGGCAAGGGGCTTCTGGATGAGAATGATCCGCTCGCGCTGGGCGGCGCGGGCCTGTCGCCAAAGGCGGACGGCCACCTTCTGCCGCTGATCAATCAAAGCGATTGCATCCTGTCGCTTGGCTATGACCCAATTGAAATGCGCATCAATTGGCGAAATCCCTGGCCTTCTGACGCTCCGGTTATTGATGTGACGCCGGTTTTGAGAACTCATGGCATGCATGAGGCTGCTGCCACGCTTCGCAGCGCCGTCGTTCCGGCGTTGAACCTTCTGGCCGAGGTGCGTGACACATCGGCTGTATCGTGGTCAGGCGGTGAGCCGGCCGCAGTCCGCAAGGATCTTGCAGAAGCCTTCGCGCCGGAGCAATCAGGCTGGGGGCCGGGCACAGCCTTCCACGTTCTGCGCGATGTGATGCCTGACAACACGGTTGCGACGGCCGACAGTGGCGCGCACCGGATTTTGGTCAGTCAGATCTGGCGCTGCTCTGGTCCAAGGCAGATGCTCCAGTCGTCCGCCTTGTGCACCATGGGCTGCGCCGTTCCCCTCGCAATGGGCCATCGATTGGTGGACCAGACGGCACCGGTGATCGCGTTTGTCGGCGATGCCGGGCTTGAGATGTGCCTTGGTGAACTCTCTACGCTTCGGGACCTGAAAATCCCAGTCATCATCTGTGTTCTGGTGGACACCAGCCTTGCGCTCATCGAACTCAAGCAGCGCAACAGCCAGCGGCCGAATGTCGGCGTCGATTTTGGCGAAACCGATTTCCCGGCTATCGCGGCGGCCTATGGAGGCTATGGCGTTTGGATCGAAAGTGCGGATGTTTTGCGTCAGGAAGCTGGGGCAGCCCTGGAGCGGGATGGCTTCACATTGCTTGCGTGCCGCATCGCGCAACGATCCTATGACGGTGCATTTTAGGCACGCAACCTGACTTTTTAGACAACTAACGGATACTGGACCTTCCAAGGCGGGGTGGCTATGTTGCACCTGCGAAAAGAATAAGGTCCCGACAAGGGATTGGGAGGAGAGCCAATGAGGATCTGCCGGACCAAGGCGGACATGCGTGCCCTCGTGCGCGCCTGGAGACAGAGCGGAGAAACCACGGCTGTTGTTCCGACAATGGGATATCTGCACGAAGGTCATTTGTCGCTGGTTCGCAAGGCAAAAATCGAGGCGGACCGTGTTGTCACTACGATCTTCGTCAATCCGACCCAATTCGGTCCGAACGAGGATCTGGCGACCTACCCGCGAGACGAAGACCGCGATCTCTCGCTCCTGCGCGCCGAAACCGTGGACGCTGTATTTATGCCGAGCGTCGATGAAATGTACGGCGATGGCGGTGATACTTATGTCGAAGTGCCTGGTTTATCGGCCATCTTGCAGGGGGCTTTGAGGCCCGGACACTTTCGGGGTGTCTCAACGGTCGTCACCAAGCTTTTCAATATCGTCACGCCGGATATCGCCGTTTTCGGCGAAAAGGACTACCAGCAGCTCATCCTGATCAAACAAATGGTACGAGATCTCGATGCGCCACTGGAAATACTCGGACATCCGACGGTGCGGGAAGCCGATGGCCTCGCCATGTCTTCGCGAAATGTTCGGCTGACGGAAGATCAACGTATAGAGGCGGTGGCACTGAGCCAGTCCCTGGATAAGGCCGAGCAACTGGCAGAGACAGCACCGCGGATTGATGACCTTGAAGCGGCCGTCCGCAGCGTCCTTTCGGACGCGCCGTCCGGACAGATTGAAAGCATTGACATCGGCGATGCCGAGACCCTTGCCGAGCTAAGCGGCGCGCTGGACAGGCCTGCCGTTATCCTTCTCGCCGTCCGCTTCGGATCCGTCCTTTTGATCGATCAACGCGTTGTCAGACCAGCAGCCTAAATCCAGCAATCGGTCGCTATTCTCAAGGAGCTCGGACCATGAGTACTCAGAAACAAATCCGCCGCATCAGCGCTCCGCAGATCGCCAAGCGCAAAGGCGTGGAGCCGATTGTCTCTTTGACCTCCTACCACGCGCATACTGCGGCGATTGTCGACAAATACGCGGACTTTATTCTGGTGGGCGACAGTCTTGGCATGGTCATGCACGGGATGGAGTCCACCGTTGGTGTTTCGCTCGACCTGATGATAATGCACGGCAAGGCAGTCGTTCGCGGGACACAGCGCGCGCTGGTCGTTGTCGATATGCCCTTCGGCACCTACGAGGAGAGCCCGGCCGAGGCGTTTCGCAATGCAGCCCGAGTTATGAAGGAAACCCAGTGCGGTGCCGTCAAGCTGGAGGGCGGGAGGCGCATGGCGGAAACGATCCGCTTCCTGACCGAACGCGGCATCCCGGTCATGGCGCATATCGGTCTGACACCTCAATCCGTGAACGTCATGGGCGGCTTCAAGACACAAGGGCGGGAAGAAGAAACCTGGTCGATCCATGAAGAAGACGCCAAAGTGGTGGCCGAGGCCGGTGCCTTTGCGCTCGTCCTGGAAGGCATGGTCGAACCGCTCGCAGCGAAGATCACAAAGCAGATCCCAATCCCGACGATTGGCATTGGCGCCTCGGCCGAATGCGACGGACAGATCCTGGTTCTTGAAGACATGCTGGGTCTCAATCCCACGCCGCCGAAATTCGTCAAGGTCTATGGCAATCTTGGTGGCCAGATCGAAGCGGCAGTGAAATCCTATGCCGATGAGGTCAAAGACCGCAGCTTTCCGTCAGAAAAACAGGTTTACCGCTAAGCTGGCCCCGCGTTTCAAATAAACGCCCGATTTCCGGCTGCACCGCTTCCAGCTTCGTCTTATGGTGCCGGAATGCTGAAGATCAGACCTGATTTCGATACACTTTATGAGGCGCTCCTGAACCGGGATCCGTCCTATGACGGGCGGATGTTCGTCTGCGTGGCATCCACCGGCATCTTCTGCCGGTTGACCTGTCCGGCCCGCAAACCCAAGCGCGAAAATTGCACATTTCATGAGACTGTCGCTGAATGCATCGATGCCGGTTTCCGGCCCTGTAAGCGCTGCAAGCCGACGACTCCGGAGGCTAGTGCGGATCCGGTCATCAAGGCATTGATATCGGAACTTGAAAGACGCCCGGCCTATCGCTGGGGCGAACCGGATTTGCACCGGATGGGGTTGGACCCGTCAACTGTGCGCCGGTCATTCAAGAGGCACTTCGGTATGACCTTCCTGGAAATGGCGCGCCAGCGGCGTCTTCAGGAAGGCTTCTCCGCCTTGGCGGATGGCGGCAAGGTGATTGAGGCGCAGGTCTCGGCCGGATTTGACTCTGCCAGCGCGTTCCGGGAGGCCTTTGCAAAAACCTTAGGTCAGGCACCAGGTGCGTTTTCGACAGATCCGCTTTTAAAGGCTGACTGGGTTTCGACGCCGCTCGGGCCCATGATCGCGATCGCGGATCAATCCAAACTGCATCTCTTGGAGTTTCTAGACCGGAAGGCCTTACCTTCGGAAGTCAAGAAACTGCAGCGCAATGCCAACGGCAGTCTTGGATTTGGCCGGACGAAAATCATCGACCAGATCCAGGATGAGTTGACGGGTTTTTTTGAGGGCAGGAAAGCAGTGTTCGAGACACCCTTGGCGCTGCACGGCACGCCCTTCACCCGGGATGTCTGGCGTGAACTCCTGAAAATTCCTGCAGGTGGTATTCGCAGCTACTCGGAGGTGGCGCATGCGCTCGGGCGGCCGGAGGCGGTGCGGGCCGTTGCGCGTGCAAACGGTGCCAACCAGATCGCTGTCGTCATTCCCTGCCACAGGGTTATGGGCGCAGACGGATCCCTCACCGGCTATGGCGGAGGCCTCTGGCGCAAACAAAAACTGATCGAGTTGGAACGCAGCTATCGGTTGGCTGATTCATAGCACGGCATTTATTTGCGTGGGAACGGGGGCAAAGTCCGTACCTGGAACCACGTGCTCAAGCAGCCAAAGGCGGTAGCGCAAGGATAAGAATGGCGGAGAGAGAGGGATTCGAACCCTCGGAACGCTTGCGCGCTCAACGGTTTTCGAGACCGCCCCGTTCGACCACTCCGGCACCTCTCCGCTAGACTTGAACGTTTGCTTGGGGCTCAAGTGGCGCGGAACATAATCAAGCCATCCTGTGGACGCAAGGGGGCAGAGTGAACGGGCCTTATATTTTCCTGAAATATAAAAAGGAGCGCTCAAAAGGGGCTGAGCTACCAACGGCCGCGTCAGCTGACGTCAGCGCGGGCCTGGGTTCTTTAACAAGTCTTAGCACTAAAGCGTTGACTCTAGGCTTTCTGCGAGTATATTCCGGCCAGCTCGGGAAAGATCATTTCTCGGGCTTTGTTCGTCGTTCAAGGCCTGCAGGGCTGTTCTGCTATCCAAGCAAACCCCGCGTAAAGTCCTTGTTCCTCTCAGGGAAACCTGACTGGGCAGGCGCCTCGGTTCGACAAGATAGGCAGTCACAGCAATACCGCTGAGGTCTGTTCAAAAACGAAAAGAAGGACGTGCGAGACATGTTCGCAGTGATCAAAACTGGTGGCAAACAGTATAAAGTTGCCGCTGACGACCTGCTAAGGGTCGAAAAACTCGACGCCGAAGCCGGCAGCACCGTAACGTTCGACGAAGTGTTGATGGTTGGCAGCGAGACTGACACGACTGTTGGTGCTCCGACCGTTGAAGGCGCCAGCGTTGTTGCAGAAGTGGTCGATCAGGGCCGCAACCGCAAGATAATCATTTTCAAGAAGCGCCGGCGTCAGAATTCGCGCCGCCGCAACGGCCATCGTCAGGCGTTCACCCTCGTTAAGGTGACCGACATCCTGACCGGTGGTGCAAAACCGGCCAAGAAGGCTGCGCCGAAAACGGCAGCGCCGAAGGCTGAAGCCAAGGAAGACGCACCGGCTGCAGACGCTGGCGCGGACGACCTGAAGAAACTGGACGGCGCTGGCCCGGCTGCTGTGAAAAAACTGAACGAAGCTGGTATCACGACCTTCGCTCAGATCGCAGCCATGAGCGCTGACGACATCGCTCGCGTTGAAGAAGAAACCGGCCTGAAGGGCAAGTTCGAACGCGGTAACTGGGTTGAGCAGGCGAAAGAACTGGCAGGCAACTGAGCCGCTGTTTCTTAAATCCTGACGTCTAACTATTCGAAGAACGAGGAGTTCTAACGATGGCACATAAAAAGGCAGGCGGTTCATCCCGCAACGGCCGCGACTCAGCTGGCCGCCGTCTTGGCATCAAAAAATATGGTGGCGAAGCCGTAATTCCGGGCAACATCATTGCACGTCAACGTGGCACCACCTGGCATCCTGGCACCGGCGTAGGCATGGGCAAGGACCACACCATTTTTGCGACCGTTGAAGGCAAAGTTGAGTTTCAGGCGAAAGCCAACAAACGAACTTTCATCAATGTGGTCCCAGTGGCGGAAGCTGCGGAGTAAAGCCGACGTGACGTTTCGAAGCGCCGGTGTCCCAACCAGACCCCGGCAATTCGAGACAGGTCAGCAACCAAGACCAGTCAAAGATCCAAGGGGAAGGTGGGGCACCATCTTTCCCTTGATTTGTTTTGGCTGGAGGAAAAAATGGTTGTTGAAAGTGATGGTCTGTTAGACGAGAGCAGTTTGTACGCGGCCCCGTTGCCGCAGGAAGCGGTTCATGTGCGGCTCGACACGCCGCGTGTGGACGATTTGGCAGATTTGGTGTTCCTGGCGAACAACAAACAGGTGGCGGCGAATCTGTCCACCATGCCGCATCCTTTCACGGCGCAGGATGGCCGCGCGCTGATCGAAAAGGCTGAGCGCAACCGTCCGCTGAACGCCGGGTTTGCGATCCGGTTGAAAAGCACGGGCCGCCTCATCGGCTTGACCCGCTATGCCAATGTAGAGCCGGATGGCCCTTTGCATATTGGTTATTGGCTCGGCGAACCCTTCTGGGGACGGGGCTATGCAACCGAAGCGGTTCATGCACTCGTTGATCATGCCTTCACGCATACAGACGCCGAAGAATTGCAGGGCTCTTGCCGGGTGACCAATCCGGCCTCGCGCAGGGTTTTGATCAAATCGGGTTTCCAGTATCGCGATCAGTCGATGATCCGGTCGCTTGGGGCGGGCGGGTCTGTGCCGATCGAGCGGTACACCCTTGAAAAAGCTGTTTGGAAATCTCTGAAAGGATGGGGGCAGGGCCGATGATTACGTTGCCAGAATTGAAGTCACGCCGTCTGGTTCTTCGGCCGCTGACCGCCGAAGACGCTTCGGCAATTGCACAGCTTGGCGGCAAGGATTTTGAAATTGTGCGCTGGCTGAGCGGTGTGTCCTGGCCGTTTGCGGAAGGCGAGGCAGAAGCCTATCTGGATACGGTTGTGGGCGTGGATCCGCTTACACACGAAGCGGCCTTCGCGATCACCCTGGGCGGTGTTTTCATCGGTGTTGTCAGCGTCATTGCGCCTGGTGATCTCGATGAACTGCCGGATGCGCCTTCAATCGGGTATTGGATCGGGCGGGCCTTTCAGGGGTATGGCTATGCTTCGGAAGCTGTTGAGACCGTTCTGGAGTGGGGTTTTGAAATTTATAAATCCGATGCGATTGGGGCGCGGGCATTTGAAGAGAACACCCGGTCCCGCGGTTTGTTGCGCAAGTTCGGGTTCAAGCCCTATGCCATGACCGAGCGGTATGCCAAGGCGCTTGACCGGAAGGTCTCGAATGTCGTCGTCTGCCTGGAGCGGTCTGACTACGAAGCCAGACGGCAAGTGGCATGATACCGTCAGAGATCCGGACCCGGCGGCTGGTGCTCCGGCCGCCGCGGAGGGATGACCTGAATGCCTGCGCTGCGCTTCTGGGAGACTTCGAGGTCGTCAAGATGCTGTCCCGGGTGCCGTATCCGTATGATCTGGAGGGCGGACGGGCATTTCTTGATAGGGCGGCTGCGAGCTGGAAGGCACCGGAGCAGGCCGATGAACTGCCCTTTCATATTGACCATGATGGTCAAATGATCGGTGCGGTGAGTTTTCGGAAGTTGCAGGAAACGCCCCGGATCGGCTATTGGCTGGGGCAGCCCCATTGGGGACAAGGGTTTATGAGCGAAGCCGTTCTGGCTGCGCTGCAATGGCTTTTCCGGACAACGGGTCACAACCGGGTTGTCAGTGAGGCAATGAAGACAAACGCCGCGTCGTTGGCGATTATGAAAAAAATGGGCTTTCGCCAGATTGGAGAAAGCCTCTGTGACAGTGCCGCGCACTCTGGGCCAGTGCCGACCTTGCAAACCGAATTGATGTGCGCAGACTTTACGACCGGTCATTGATCGAGACGAAGATCATGTCCTGGTCCAGGATGAAAAGAGTACGAAAATGAAATTCCTCGATCAGGCAAAGATCTATGTGCGATCAGGAAACGGCGGTGCGGGTTGTGTCTCCTTCCGCCGGGAAAAATACATTGAATACGGCGGTCCCGACGGTGGCGACGGCGGCAAGGGGGGTGATGTCATTGTCGAATGCGTTGATGGCCTCAACACGCTGATCGACTACCGCTACCAGCAGCACTTCAAGGCCGAGACAGGCATTCACGGGATGGGCAAGAACCGGACAGGCGCCCATGGCGGCGATGTAACTCTGAGGGTGCCGGTCGGAACGCAGATCCTGGAAGAGGACAATGAAACCATCATCGCCGATCTGACGGAAGTCGGCCAAAAGGTTCACCTTCTGAGGGGCGGCAACGGCGGTTTCGGCAACGCGCACTTCAAGTCTTCGACAAACCAGGCGCCGCGCCGAGCCAATCCGGGTCTTGAAGGCGAAGAAAAATGGATTTGGTTGCGCCTGAAGCTTATCGCGGATGCTGGTCTGGTCGGTCTGCCGAACGCGGGCAAATCCACCTTCCTGGCGACCGTCTCTGCAGCTAAGCCGAAGATCGCCGATTATCCGTTCACCACCCTGCATCCGAACCTTGGTATCGTGCAGATCGACGGCAACAGTTTTGCAATGGCTGATATCCCGGGGCTGATTGAAGGTGCCCACGAAGGCACTGGCCTTGGTGACCGGTTCCTGGGTCACGTGGAGCGCACCCGTGTCCTCCTGCATCTGGTGGACGGCTCCGGTGAAGAAGATCCCGGCGAATCCTATAAGGTTGTTCGCGGAGAGTTGGAAGCCTATGGAGCTGGACTAACCGACAAGCCTGAGATCGTGGCGCTGTCGAAATGCGATGCCTTGACTGAGGATATGATCGCTGAAAAAGCGGCGAACCTGGAAGCGGCTTGCGGTCAGAGACCCTTGATCCTGTCATCTGCAAGCGGTCTGAACGTTGACCGTGCACTGCGCATGATCGTGCGGGCAATCGACCGAGACAAGGAAGAAGCAGCCAACCAGGTCCCATCTCCCGAACAGGAGGGGTGGCACCCCTGATGTCGGCGCAGCGGTCTCTTAAGAACCACAGCCGGATCGTGGTCAAGATCGGCTCGGCGCTGCTTGTGGGCAATGGTGCGCTTAGGAAAGACTGGCTGGAAGCCCTGGTCGCCGATGTGGTTGATTTGATCGATGCCGGTGGTGAAGTGCTTCTGGTATCGTCTGGGTCAATTGCGCTTGGCCGCGGCATCCTTGGTTTGCCCAACGGACCGCTCAAGCTGGAAGAAAGCCAGGCGGCGGCAGCGACTGGGCAGATCGCCTTGGCCAAGGCCTATGCGGAAGCGCTGGACGCGCACAATCGAAGAGCGGGTCAGATTCTTCTGACGCTCGGAGACACAGAACAGCGCCGCCGCTACCTGAATGCTCGGGCCACCATTGGAACCCTGTTGAAGCTCGGTGCGGTGCCGATCATCAACGAAAACGATTCCGTTGCGACGTCCGAAATCCGGTATGGCGACAACGACCGGCTGGCCGCCCGCGTGGCGACCATGGCGAGTGCCGATTGCCTGGTTCTTCTATCGGACATTGATGGTCTTTACACCGCGCCGCCGCATTTGGATCCGTCCGCGGTGTTCTTGCCGGAAGTCTCCCGGATTACGCCAGAGATCGAGGCAATGGCCGGAAGTGCCGGGTCCGAACTTTCCCGTGGCGGAATGAAGACCAAAATCGATGCCGGGAAAATCGCAACAGCCGCTGGCACAACGATGGTCATCACATCGGGCAAGGAACTCAACCCGCTGAAACGCCTGAACGAGGGCGCACGGGCCACCTGGTTCCCCGCATTGGCGACACCGGCAAGCGCCCGGAAAGCCTGGATTGGCGGGACGTTGGAGCCACGCGGCGAAATCGTTCTGGACGCGGGTGCCGTTCGTGCCCTGAAGTCCGGAAAAAGCTTGTTGCCTGCCGGGGTGACCAGCGTTTCCGGCCAGTTCAGCCGTGGCGACGCGGTTAAGATCCTCGCGCCGGACGGTGCAGTGGCCGGGCGTGGTCTCATTGCCTATGACATGGATGAAGCGCAGCTGATTGCTGGCCGCAACAGCCGCGAAATCGAAGCAATTGTCGGATATCCGGGCCGGGCCGAGATGATCCACCGGGATGATCTTGTGCTCGAAGATGGCTTTTTGAACGGAACTAGCTAAAAACACCAATTCAAGATGGCGCTGATACGTGCGCCAAACGGGAGTTGAAGGAATGCTGGACAAGGTTGAGGCACTGTCGACAGAAGCTTTGATGGCGGAGATCGGCACGCGGGCGCGGGCAGCTGGCCGGGTGCTTGCCAATGCTCCAACCAAGGCAAAAAACAACGCCCTCATGGCGATGGCGAAAGCGGTCCGGGCTGCAACGCCGGAAATCCTTGAAGGCAATGCCAAAGACGTCGAAGCGATGAAAGCCAATGGCCAGACTGCTGCTTTTCTTGACCGCGGCACACTGACTGAAGAGCGCGTTGAGGCGATTGCCAAAGCCCTAGAGGACATTGTCGCGCTGGACGATCCGGTTGGGAGCGTGATTGCGGCATGGGAACGGCCGAACGGTCTCAAGATTGAACGGGTCCGCACACCGCTCGGTGTGATCGGTGTGATTTACGAAAGCCGTCCGAATGTGACCGCCGATGCCGGAGCGCTGTGCCTGAAGGCCGGCAATGCAGTCGTACTCCGTGGTGGATCTGACACCGTGAACTCCAACAAAGCCATTCACGCAGCGATGCAAAATGGTCTGAGTGAGGCCGGTTTGCCGGAAGATGCGATCCAGATCGTGCCGGTAACCGACCGGGCAGCCGTTGGTGAAATGCTGCGGGGATTGAACGGAAACCTCGATGTGATCGTTCCGCGTGGCGGGCGCAGCCTGGTCGAACGGGTTCAGACAGAGGCGCGTGTTCCGGTGTTCGCGCACTTGGAGGGACTCGTACATATCTTTGTCGACAAGGCAGCTGATCTCGAAAAGGCCGTGTCGATTGTGACGAATTCCAAGCTGCGCCGCACCGGGATCTGTGGCGCTCTGGAAACACTGCTGGTTCATAAAGACGTCGCTGAAAGCCACTTGCCGGCAATTCTGGATGCCTTGAACGCAAATGACTGCGAAATCCGCGGCGATGCCGAAGTCCAGAGCATTGGCTCAGGTGTCTTGGAAGCAAGTGAAGAGGATTGGTCAACGGAGTATCTGGACAAAATCCTCTCTGCGATGATTGTTCCGGATCTCGATGCTGCCATCGCGCATATTGCAAAATACGGGTCCAATCACACCGATTGCATCATCACCGAGGATCAAGCCGCCGCGGACCGGTTTCAGGCGGAAGTGGATTCGGCGATCGTGTTGCACAACGCCTCGACCCAGTTCGCGGACGGTGGCGAATTCGGGATGGGGGCGGAAATCGGGATCGCCACAGGGCGGATGCATGCGCGCGGGCCCGTTGGCGTCGAGCAATTGACAAGCTTCAAATACAAAGTGCACGGGACGGGCCAAATCCGTCCATGAGCAAATTGTCCTCCAGCCAGGGCCGTCATCAGGACTGGTTGAAATTGCCCCATTGTGAAGCGGGTAACCGGATCGGCGTTTTCGGTGGGTCGTTCAATCCGCCGCATTCCGGTCACAAGATGGTTGCCGACACTGTTCTGAAGCGTCTTGGGTTGGATCAAGTTTGGTGGTTTGTCACACCGGGTAATCCTCTGAAGAGCCATTCGGAGCTGGCGCCTCTTGAGATGCGGCTTCACTTGACGAGTGCGTTGTCCAATCATCCGCGGATGAAAGTCACCGCTTATGAGAAGGTGCTGGGCACACCCTACACCGCCAAGACACTGCAGGCACTGCGGTCTAGAAACCCGTCGGTCCGATTCGTTTGGGTCATGGGTGCTGACAATCTGGCAGGGTTTCATCATTGGCAGGATTGGCGAGGGATTCTCGGCACCGTACCGGTCGCAGTCGTCGACAGACCGGGTGCATCGCTGTCGGTGTTGTCGTCGCCAATGGCAAAAGCCTATGAAAAATATCGGCTTCCAGAAGAGGATGCGGGTCTTCTTCCCGATATGGACCCTCCAGTATGGACGTTTCTGCACACCCCCTTAGATCAGACTTCGTCCACGGAGTTGAGGCGCAAGAGGTGACAGACAAGCCAATCAGCCTCGTGAAATTTCCGTTGTCTTGAAATTGCCAACTCAGACGCGGTATTATGTGGTGTGGCTGCTAAAGGGGCGGCCGCACATTGGTCAACCGGCCTGTAGCCAAAACGGGTGACGTGCAAAGTCGGACAATCATGTTCGTGACGACGTTGGACACAGGCCATAAAGACAGCGAAAGGCATTCCACCTGACCATGTCCCTTGAAAGCGGGCGGACAGAAATGTCCACTCCTCTGAAGGCTTCCGTAAGTGCAGACCTTACGGCCGGCCTCCTCGATACGGTTCTCGCGAGTCTGGAAGACTCCAAGGCAGAGGACCTTGTTACTCTCGACATCGCAGGAAAAAGCTCCCTGGCCGATCACATGGTGATTGTGTCCGGCCGTTCACATCGTCATGTCGGGGCGATCGCGGATCATTTGCAACGTGACCTGAAAACTGCAGGACACGGCAATGCGACCGTTGAAGGGCAAACCACCTGTGATTGGGTCTTGATCGATGCCGGTGATGTGATCGTTCACATCTTCCGTCCGGAAGTCCGTGGTTTCTACAATCTGGAAAAGATGTGGGCCCCGGAAGAAGACGACGCACCGCAGTATATCGGCTGAACCGGGCACGAGGGTTCCTTCCAGGAGCTCCGTGATATTGTCGAAGCAGTAGTGGCACCGGATAATCGTCCGGCGGGGATCTGATGCGCTTCTCACTTATCTGCATTGGCCGCATGAAGGCTGGTGCGGACAAAGATCTTTTCGACCGGTACATGGACAGGGCGCGCAAGTCTGGCCGCGCGCTCGGAATTACGGATGTCGGTCTTTCAGAAATGCAGGAAAGCCGCGCTCAGCGCGCCGAAGATCGCAAGGCAGATGAAGCCCGGGCGATTGTGGCGTCTCTATCGCCTGGCGCAAAGCTGGTCGTGCTGGACGAACACGGCAAGAACCTTACCAGCCCGGCCTTTTCTGAGCGTTTGGAAAAGTGGAAAGATGACGGCGCGCCGGATATCGTTTTTGCCATAGGTGGTGCCGATGGGCATGGGCAAGAGGTTTTGGCCCGCGCCGATTTGAAGCTGGCCTTTGGGGCGATGACCTGGCCGCATCAAATTGCCCGCATTCTTCTTGCGGAACAGATTTACAGGGCGATCACGATCCAGTCCGGCCATCCTTATCACCGCGTTTGATAAACAGATATTCAGTCATGAAACGCAGCGCCAGCATATCGCCGCATTCTGCCGATAGTGCTCATCATGCTGCGATTGGTGGATAAGGGCGCGGTGTTAACGATTTGGCCACTACGGTAAACACTTCGTTAACGCCATGCCGGTATCGCAGATCGTATGGCGTATTGGAGATCGCGCAACTTGAGATCAGATCCGGGCAGGGGATTTAGAAAACGGCGTTGGAAGCAAGCCGGCCATCCGGCATTTCTCAGCGGCTTTTTCGCCTGCGCGTTTTTATGGCCGATGCCTGGGTATGTCACCGAGACGGTAGATCCATCCGAGGTTGCGGTCAGCTCACCGGAAATTGAAGCTGCAATTGAGAAAAAGGCGAAGCGGGAGCAGGAACTCGCTGCACTCACGTCAGACATTACTGTCTCTTCGGATCGACAAGCGGCAATCGCCCGCGAAATTCAGTCTCTTGACCGGGACCGCGACACCCTTAATGCGAAGATCATCAACACAGCAGACACAATCCGCGGGCTTGAAACAGAGCTGACAGACACCGAACGACGGCTGCGCAGTCTCGGCGAGAATGAAGATGCTGTCCGCTTGTCCTTGATCGCGCGCCGCGATGTCCTAGCTGAAGTGTTGGCGGCACTGCAGCGGATTGGCCGCCGGCCGCCACCAGCATTGGCAGTTCGCCCGAGTGACGCTCTGTCCGCGGTTCGCAGCGCGATTCTTTTAAATGCAGTCATGCCGGAGCTGCGGGTGGAGACGGAGGCATTGGCCGCTGATTTGGAGGAGCTTCAGCGCTTGAAAACGGTCATCGCAGATGAGGAACGCCGACTTCGCGGTGATGCCATGCGATTGGCTGAGGAAAAGTCACGGCTGGAACTTCTCTTGAGCGCCAAAAGGCTGGAACATACCGAAACTGTCCGCAGCCTTGAGGATGAAAAGCGACGTGCAGCAGAATTGGCGGCAAGGGCAGGTTCGCTCAAGGAACTGATTGCAGACTTGGAATCAGAGATCGAAAGCGCCAGCGTGGCTGCTGAGAAATCCCGGCAGGCTGCTTTGGATCAAAACAGGACGCCGCGAGATACCGATCCGTTCTCGGATCCTGGCCGCTTGGCGCCTGCAATTGCTTTTGAGGATGCCAGGGGGCGTCTTCCTCAACCCGTATCCGGCACTGTGCTGAAGGATTACGGTCAAGAAGATGAGTTTGGCGGTGTGACGGAAGGCCAGTCAATCGCCACGCGCCCCGGATCGAATGTCACATCGCCAGCAGATGGATGGGTGGTGTATTCTGGTCCTTTCAGGTCGTATGGCCAGCTCTTGATCCTGAACACAGGTGACGGCTACCATGTGCTCCTGGCCGGAATGGACCGGATCGATGCGGAGCTTGGACAATTTGTTTTGGCCGGAGAACCGGTCGGTGTAATGGGCGCTACCCAATGGGCAAGCGCATCAACATTCGGTATGGGCTCGACCCAGCCGATATTATATGTTGAATTTCGGAAGGACGGCCGTGCGGTCGATCCCACACCATGGTGGGCACGCACAGAAGAAGAAAAGGCTCGCGGATGATACGGAAAGCTTCCTTGCTGCTGGCAGGTGCCCTTTTGGGGGCCGCGGCTGTGACAACCCTGTCCCAAATGCCATTCCATGTGTCAGGCGCAGCAAATGCTGCGGCCACAGACACATACCGGCAGCTGAATCTGTTTGGGGATGTGTTCGAGCGGGTTCGGTCGGATTATGTTGAAGTTCCCGACGATGCACAGCTTATCGAAAGCGCCATCAATGGCATGCTGACATCGCTTGACCCGCATTCCAGTTACATGTCACCGAAAAGCTTTCGCGACATGCAGGTGCAGACCCGCGGCGAGTTCGGCGGTCTTGGTATCGAAGTGACCATGGAAGACGGTCTGGTGAAGGTCGTTTCTCCGATCGACGAAACACCTGCGGCCAAGGCTGGTGTGTTGGCGGGTGACCTGATCACCTATATCGACGGCGAACAGGTTCAGGGTTTGACCCTGAACGAAGCTGTTGAAAAAATGCGTGGTCCGGTCAACACGGATATCGTGGTCACCATCCGCCGCGAAGGTCAAACACAGCCGCTTGATATCACGATTACCCGTGACATCATCCGCATCCGTTCGGTACGTTGGCGGGAAGAGGATGATGTTGGCTACGTTCGTGTAACCCAGTTCAACGAGCAAACCTTTGATGGCCTGAAAAAGGGACTTGAGGAAACCGCCAAAAATATTGGCGAAGAAAACCTCAAGGGCTTCGTGATCGATCTTCGAAACAATCCGGGTGGCCTTTTGGACCAAGCAATTGCTGTGTCCGACGCGTTCCTTGATCGTGGTGAAATCGTCTCCACCCGAGGCCGGGAAGCAGATGAAACCCAGCGCTATAACGCGCGCGCCGGTGACATCACAGAAGGCAAACCCGTTATCGTACTGGTTAATGGCGGCTCCGCGTCAGCGTCTGAAATTGTTGCGGGTGCATTGCAAGATCACCGGCGGGCAACAATTCTTGGGACCCGCTCCTTCGGGAAAGGCTCCGTCCAGACAATCATTCCGCTGGGTGCCAATGGAGCGATCCGCTTGACCACGGCGCGCTACTACACGCCATCAGGGAATTCAATTCAGGCCAAGGGCATCGTCCCGGACATCGAAGCTCTTCAGGAACTTCCAGAAGAACTCGTTGGCCGGGTAGAAACCCGCGGTGAGGCAGGTCTTCGCGGCCACCTTGAAGCCGAGGGTGAAGAACAGTCCGGAAGCCAGGCTTATATTCCGCCGGACCCGGAGGACGACACCCAGTTGAACCTGGCGCTTGATCTTCTTCGCGGCGTTCAGGTGAACAGCGCGTTTCCACCGATTGCTGACACTGCGTCGGTCCCGAAGAACTAAAACTTCAAGGTGCGCCGGACACGGCGCACTTTTCTCACTCGTTCTGCGTATCCAAAAACAATGATCATGCCGGCGCGTTGCCGGCGTAAAGGCACTGGACGATATGTCGAGCGAAGATCTCACAGCTCCCTTAGGAATGGGAAAGCGGCGGCTTGTCAGGCTGCCGTTTGGCCTCATTGGCGCAGGACTGATAAGTGTCGTCTTAACAACGGCGCTTATTTGGATTCTGGTGGTTGACGATCCGTATGGCGGGGAGCCGTTTGCTGTCTTGCCGCTTGATGAGGTTGTTGAAGGGATTACCTCCCAGGACATCGAGGTCGTCGAAATCCGCCCAACCGTGGGCGATGATCTCGGCCCAAATCTCCGCCAACAGTCCAGCGGTGACTATCTTGGTCCGCGTTATGAAATGATCATCCGTCCCGATGGGTTGGGGCCGGAGGCGCCAGTGACCGGATTGGCAATCAATCCAGATCCACGAGTGAGTGAACGCTCCGACTACGGCTTCCTGCCGATGGTCAGCGACGCTGGTGTGCGGCCACTGGATGCTTACGCGCGGCCAATTCAAACGCAGTTCACGTCTATTCCAAAAATCGCCGTCGTTGTGACCGGGCTTGGGCTGAGTGAGGCGGGGACGCAAAACGCGATCGACAGTCTTCCAGCTGATGTCACATTTGCGCTTGCGCCATATGGTTCGGATCTGGACCTCTGGATGCAGCAGGCCCGGATGAAAGGGCACGAGCTACTTCTCCAGCTGCCGTTGGAACCATTTGATTTCCCCGACAACGATCCTGGCCCGCACACCCTCCTTGTCAGCCTTCAACCGACCGAGCTCTTAGACCGGCTGGCGTTTTTGCTGACCCGCGCCACTAACTATGTCGGCGTGATTGGCGAAATGGGAGCCCGCTTCTCTTCGACCCGGCCGTCCATGCAGTACCTTCTGGAGAAACTTGAAACCCGAGGTCTGATGTTCGTCGACAACGGTACGACCTCGCGCAGTATTGCTGACGAGGTTGCTGGTGAGCTCAGAATGCCGTTCAGCGGTGTCGACGTTGTGCTCGATGAAGTGCCGCGGGAAAGCAATATCGACGCCAAACTTTTGCAGCTTGAAAGTGTCGCCCGTGCGCGCGGATATGCCGTGGCTGCTGGGTCTGCGCTACCTGTTACCGTCCGACAGCTGCAAGAATGGGTGCAGGATCTCGAGCAGCGCGGTTTGCAGCTTGTGCCAGTAAGTGCGACGATCGATCGCGACGAGTAGTATACGCGGCAGCGTCGAATCCACGGTTTTCTTTAGCGTATTGAGTGAGGTTTCTCGTGACAAAACTGGATCTTGGACCGGGTTATCCTGAAAGCGTGGATGGCCTGCCCTACCGCCCTTGCGTCGGGATCATGCTGATCAATCGGGACGGAAAAGTCTGGGTCGGCAGCCGGTCTCCGGAAGCCAACAAAAATGGCTACGATTACAAGTGGCAGATGCCCCAAGGCGGGATCGATGCCGGTGAAACGCCGGAAGAGGCCGCCAGGCGGGAACTCTATGAGGAAACGTCTATTCACTCCGTGACGCTGTTGGAAGAAGCGCCGGAGTGGTTCACCTATGACTATCCGGACGAGATTGCGCGTTCGAGCCGGAAGGGCAAGTATCGGGGGCAGGCTCAACGCTGGCTTGCCTACCGGTTTGAAGGATCAGATGGCGAGATCAACGTCTTGACCCCACCCGATGGGCATTCAGCCGAGTTTGAAGAATGGCGCTGGGAGGATGTAGCCCGGCTGCCAGAACTGATCGTCCCCTTCAAACGCCCGGTTTACGAGAAGGTTGTCGCCGCCTTTTCGCATCTGACGATATAAACCCAGAGCCCATGTTTTCGTCGGGTCTGTTGTTCCAAAGCGTCAGCTTTGGGATCGCGGTTGTCGTTTTTCAAACAGACAGGCCTGAGATCGCTGGATAACATCCGGCCAACGAAATCATTCTGGGAGTAAACGCCAATGTCTTTCGGCAAGGGGCTATCACGCAAGCCGTCCCAGCCAAAAGGGCGTCAATTGGAGGATGCGGCACTTACAGAAGTGCAGGCGCTGCTTGGAGAGGAGCCGCGCCGCCGCGATCTGTTGATTGAGCATCTGCACAAGATCCAAGACGCATATGGGTGTCTGGAGGCGCGCCGTCTGCGTGCGCTGGCAGAGGAAATGCGTCTTTCTCAGGCCGAGGTCTATGAGGTCGCGAGCTTTTATCACCACTTCGACATTGTCCGCGAAGGAGAGGTAAAACCAGCACCGGTGACTGTCCGGGTGTGCGACAGCATCACGTGCTCGCTCAAAGGCGCGGATGCCTTGGCGGCTTCCTTGGAAAGTGGCGTCGATCCGAGCAAGGTTCGGATCCAGAAAGTGCCGTGCATCGGTCGCTGTGCAGCAGCCCCGGCCGCTCAAGTGGGTAAGCGCGCCGTTGATCATGCAAATGAGATGTCTGTCCGCTCTCTTTTGTTTGAGGGAACTGTTGCACCGGATATCCCGCAATACACCGGCTTTGAGGCCTATCGTGCATCAGGCGGTTACAAGGTTCTGGAGCGGGTAAGGTCTGGCGAGCTGACCGCTGTATCCGTGGCAGATCTGGTTCTGGCCGCCGGTCTGCGCGGCCTTGGTGGCGCTGGTTTTCCGACCGGCACCAAATGGAAAATTGTCCACGATCTTCCAGGGCCGAAATTCCTGACGATCAACGGCGACGAAGGTGAGCCGGGGACTTTCAAGGACCGGTACCACCTGGAGAGCGATCCACACCGGCTCCTGGAAGGAGCTCTGGTTGCTGCCCATGCGATTTCTGCTGATCGGATCTATCTCTACATGCGGGACGAGTACCCTGCCGTTCTGGAGATTTTGAACACGGAAATCGAGGCACTGCGGTCAGCCGGGATCATAACTACGATCGACATCGAGATTCGACGGGGAGCTGGTGCGTACATTTGCGGCGAAGAAAGTGCGATGATTGAGTCGATCGAAGGCAAGCGTGGTTTGCCCCGTCATCGCCCGCCGTTCATTGCCCAAGTCGGTTTATTTGGCCGCCCAACCCTCAACCACAATATCGAAACACTTTTCTGGATCCGCGACATCGTCGAAAAAGGGCCGGAATGGTTTGCCGAACAAGGGCGTCGGGGTCACAAGGGTTTCCGGTCTTTCTCGGTATCGGGCCGTGTCAGGGAGCCGGGCGTGAAACTGGCTCCGGCGGGGATCACCATGAACGAACTGCTCGAAGAGTATTGCGGTGGTATGGAAGACGGCCACATCTTCAAGGGCTATCTGCCGGGCGGCGCATCCGGTGGGATCCTGCCAGCTTCGCTCGCAGATGAACCGCTTGATTTCGGCACGCTCGACAAGCATGGCTGCTTCATTGGCAGCCACGCGATTGTCGTTTTTTCCGATCAGGATGACATGCGCGATGCGGCCCTCAACCTGATGCGGTTCTTCAAGCATGAGAGCTGCGGCCAGTGCACACCGTGCCGATCTGGCACCGAGAAAATGGAAAAGCTGCTCGCTGATGGCGATTGGGATACGGACAAGATTGCTGATCTGGACGCAGTCATGCGCTCAGCGTCCATTTGTGGTCTTGGACAAGCCGCCAGCAACCCGGTGGCGTCCGTGCTAAAATTCTTCTCTGAGGAGTTTGAAGTATGAGCAACATCACCTTCTCACTCGACGGGAAAACCGTAACGGCCGAAGACGGCGAAACCATCTGGCAAGTCGCCAAACGCGAAGGCGTTGGCATTCCGCATCTCTGCCACAAAGATGCGCCGGGATACCGGTCTGACGGAAACTGCCGGGCGTGTATGGTCGATATTGAGGGCGAGCGCACTTTGGCTGCGTCCTGTATCCGCACACCCTCCGAAGGCATGGTTGTCCAGACGGCCACGGAGCGCGCGTCCAAGGCGCGCGAGATGGTGTTCGAGCTGCTCGCGTCTGATCAGCCGAGCCGCGATCAGCACCCGGACCCGCAGAGCGATTTCTTCAAGTGGTCCGATGCGATTGGTGTCACCTCCAGCCGTTTCGCGCCGTGCGAAAAGCCGGCTCAGGATGTGTCTCATCCCGCAATTGCCGTCAATCTCGACGCTTGTATCGCCTGTAATTTGTGCGAGCGAGCCTGCCGGGAAGTTCAGGTGAACGACGTTATCGGTATGGCAGATCGCGGGTCCCATACGACTCCGGTCTTTGACCTTGCCGATCCCATGGGCCTGTCCACCTGTGTTGCCTGCGGCGAGTGCGTCTCGGCCTGCCCGACCGGCGCGCTGATGGAGAAGAGCCTTCTCGATGCGGACGCGAAGACCCGGGAAGTCTATGCGGACAAAACCATCGACAGTGTGTGCCCGTTCTGCGGTGTGGGCTGTCTGACATCCGTTTCGGTCAAAGACGGCAAGGTCGTGAGCGTTGAGGGCCGCAACGGCCCAGCCAATGAAAACCGGCTGTGCGTTAAGGGCCGGTTCGGATTTGACTACGTGTCGAGCCCGGAGCGTCTGACAAAACCTTTGGTCCGCCGGGATGATGCCCCGAAGGATGTTGGCATTTCGCTGACCATCGATAACTATCTCGAGGTCTTTCGGGAAGCGAGTTGGGACGAAGCGTTGGATCGGGCGGCAATCGGCCTGAAGGCAACCTTTGAAACAAAAGGCGGTGCGGGCATCGCCGGATTCGGGTCTGCAAAAGGTTCAAATGAAGAGGCATACCTTTTTCAGAAATTGATCCGCCAAGGGTTCCAGACGAACAACGTCGATCACTGCACTCGGCTTTGCCATGCCTCGTCTGTTGCGGCGTTGATGGAAGGCATCGGCTCCGGGGCAGTCACGGCACCATTCAACGCGGCGGAAGATGCTGACTGCATGATCGTGATCGGCGCAAGGCCCGAACAGAACCATCCGGTCGCCGCGACCTACATCAAGCAGGCGGCAAAGAACGGCACCAAGCTGATCGTTATGGATCCGCGCGGTCAGGGGCTCATGCGCCACGCCGATTACGGGCTCAAGTTCAAGCCCGGGACGGACGTTGCCATGCTCAACGCCATCCTGAATGTCATCGTGACCGAGAAGCTCTATGATGAGCAGTATATCGCGGCGCATGTGGATGGCTTTGAAGCTCTGAAGGAAAAGATCCAGGACTTCACCCCGGAAGCGATGGAACCGGTTTGCGGCATTGATGCAGGCACCTTGCGCGAAGTTGCCCGGCTTTATGCGACCAGCCCGCGCTCGATTATCTATTGGGGCATGGGCGTTTCCCAGCACGTTCATGGCACCGACAATGTCCGCTGCCTGATCGCCATGGCTCTGACGACTGGTCAGATCGGCCGTCCGGGCACCGGGCTCCACCCGCTGCGTGGCCAGAACAACGTGCAAGGCGCCTCCGATGCGGGTCTTATCCCGATGGTTTTCCCGGACTACCGGTCCGTGGAAAACGTAGATATCCGGGCAGAATATGAAGATGCCTGGGGCCGTACACTGGACCCGGTTCGCGGTCTGACCGTCGTTGAGATCATGGACGACATCCTGGCTGGCGGCATTGAGGCCATGTACATCCAGGGCGAAAATCCGGCAATGTCCGATCCGGACCAGAACCATGCTAGAAAGGCTCTTTCCAGCCTGAAGCATCTGGTGGTTCAGGACATCTTTTTGACCGAAACCGCCTGGCATGCCGATGTGATCCTTCCAGCCTCCGCACACGCGGAAAAGCTCGGCACCTACACCAACACCAACCGTCAGGTTCAAATCGGCCGCCCTTGCGTGCCGATGCCGGGCGAAGCCCGCGCTGATTGGGAGCTGATCATCGCAATCGCCAACCGTCTCGGTCTCGACTGGTCCTATGATGGTGTTCCTGCGATCTACGAAGAAATGCGCTCCCACATGGCGTCCATCCAGAATATCTCCTGGGAGCGTCTGGAGCGCGAAGGCACGGTGACCTATCCGGCAGACAGCCCGGACAAGCCCGGCAACGAGATCCTGTTCGGTCAGTCGTTCCCGACGGCTGATGGCCGAGGCAAGATCGTGCCAACAGACTTGGTCCCGCCGGATGAAACGCCGGATGCGGACTTCCCGATGGTCCTGACCACCGGCCGGATGCTGGAGCATTGGCATACCGGTGCGATGACCCGCCGGGCGGCAGTTTTGGATGCGATCGAGCCGGAACCGGTTGTCTCGATGAACCCGCGCGACATCAAGCTTCAAGGCCTGGAGATCGGCCAACAGGTGACTGTGGAAACACGCCGGGGGGCGATCACCCTGACACTTCGAGCAGACCGCGACGTGTCGACAGGGATGATGTTTGTGCCCTTCTGTTTTTATGAGGCGCCGGCGAACTTCCTCACCAATCCGCAGCTCGATCCGTTTGGCAAGATCCCGGAATTCAAGTTCTGCGCGGCCCGGATTTCCGCGGCCGAACACCAGGAAGCTGCAGAATAAAACTCCAAACACCAAACAAAAAAGGGCGGCCCTGCGGCCGCCCTTTTCGTTTCTGCGTTTCCCGAAGTCTCAGTTTGCCTTGACCTGGACGTTCAGGAGGTTCGGCAGGGTCTGAGGTGCTGCCAAGCTGCCGACAATTTGCGCCAGCGGGACAGGTGCCTGAGGTTTGAGGCTCAAAGTGATCTCGCCTGGATTTTCAAGAAACTCTGAAACCGCCGATCGAACCATCTCGGTGAAAGCAGCATTTTGGATTGGCGCCGTCATTTCAGCTGCCTGCTCCGTCAGAGCCTCGCGGAATATATTGACCGGAATGTTCTGGTCATTGGCGATGTGAGCGAGACCGTTTTCGGTAACGCCGTCGTCGACAAACCGGATGCGTGCGTCGATGAACTGGGCAACGATCAATGCCATCTGACCCTGGCCCTCAGGATCTTCAAAAAGCTCTTTCGGAACATTGCCGAACCGCGCCGAAGCTTCTGCCCGTCCAACACCTTGCATTTCGAAAGTAAGCCGTTCGAGGTTGAGTTCCTTTGTGGCTTCGTCCCAATAAAGACGCGTTTCATCAGACCAGATGATCTCGGAGATCCCGAGCGCTTCCAAAAATGCTTCCACTTCCGGATCACCCAAAGCCTTCGCAGGGATCTGAATACCGTCGTTCTTGGCATAATAGCTAGTAGGGATGGGTGGCACCGTTGACGACATTCGCATTTCGGCACGGTTCACACTTGTGACACCGGCATCCGGCACCGCGACCTTAAGCCCCTCCACTTCATACGAAATCGAGTGCGGCATGAAGGCCCGAAGGACGTCCAAAGGGTTTTCCTCGCCATAATCGGGATTGTCGATCAAGGTTGCGATCATGCTTTCCATCGGAGCGAAGTCGGCAAATTCAATATCGCCAAGCGCGGCCCACTCCAGAGACATGGCTGCGCCCTCCGGCAGATCAGGGGCGGCAACACCGACAAGCATCATTTCCCCGATGCCATCAGAACTGACATTTGTCAGCGCGGCTTCTTTGATGGCCACCTTTGCCGGTGTGTCCACGCCTGCTTGCTCAATGCTGACGTCAACTCCGGAAACACGCGCGTCTGCGATAGCAAATGAGCGGTAGATCTGGAAAACATTGGTGATGATGTCGACAGGCTCCGGCCGATCTCCGGCGATCATATTGTCCATCAGGTCGAGGAAATCATTTTCGCGTTTAACGAAGGTCAGATCATCCATCGAGGTTCGATTGATCTTGAAGGCGATTGTGGTCCCATCGCCCAGATCCTGCCGGCTGGCATAATCAACCGCAGAAGCTGTTCTGATAACTGTGACTTCATCACCGGTCTCCGGAACATCCGGATCGAGCAGCGCAATCAGGGCGTTGGCATCCATGTCCTCGTAGACAGTCTTTCCCTGGGACGTTTTTTGGGTGAGCGCCTGCCCGCTGGTCTCATCGCGGGTTTCGAGGGTCTGGGTCATCTTGTCGAGCGAATAACGTGCGATCTTTCCGTTGACCGCACCGGCCATGAGGTACCCGTCCAGTTGAACGGTTCCAGACATGACCTGAGTTTCGGTCCCGTCTTCGTCAGCATATGCTTCCAGCGTCATGGCTGTCGTTTCGACCCGAACTTCATCATAGGAAGCTTGCAGGAGGGTTTTGAAAAACGGCAACCATCGGCTGGCTTGTTTATCCGGTTCTTCGGCAGGCAGTGCCGGTATGGTGAAACTGTAGTTTTCAGCTTTTGCCCCGGCCAGCCGTGCGTCAGCCAAAAAACGGCCTTCACCGTCAATGGCGGCTGATATGCTGAGGCTCGTGTCGTCTGAATATGACCAGCGGCTCGCGGAGAGAACGTTGTTGTCTTCGCTCAAACCTTCAATTGTCACCGTGCCCGATGACAAGGACAGGTCGTAGGAAAGGTTCGTGTTTTCGGAGGCATCTGCGTCAGCGTTATCACCGTCAAATCCCTCGGCAGGAAGGTCTGTGATAACGCCTTTGAACCCGAGACTGGCGTCCGAGATCGTGAGTGTATCTGTGGTGCCGTCATAGTTGATGGCACCGTCCTCAACGGTAAACCCAAGATCCCTCAGGCCGGCAACATAAGCGTTATAGGCTTCGAGCCCGGATGTTTGTGCGGTGGCCATTCCAGGCGCAATCGCGAGAGCAAAACCGGCCGAAAGCACGGTCGTTCTCATGGGCGCCAGGTAGGCGGGGCGGGGGCATTTGGAGAGAGGGCTGGAAAAATACAACATCTTGGCTCCGGTATCCGGGATAGAGGTCCGGCATATCCGAGGAAAAACACCTCTTGCCGTGATGACCTTTCAATAAACTATAGACCATACTCACGAGAAGATGGCCCAAAGCTGGCGATCACTTTTTATCCTTGCTTTTGCCACTCTGTGCGAACTTCAGCGCTGGTTTCAGATAGAAGCGCGGCGTGGCTCTTTTGCTTGAACCTGTCGGTTGAAACAAGTTGGCGCCAGGCCCAGACCGCGGTGCCACGCACGGTTTCATCCGGATCATCCAGTAGCCGCTCAACAGAGTTCACGAGCTCCGGCTTTGCTGAGTTCCCTGCTGCAATCAGAACATTGCGCAGGAACCGGTTTCGGCCAATCCGTTTGATCGGAGATCCGGAAAAGAGTTTCCGGAACGCTGGATCGTCCAGTCTTAACAAGTCGGCGAGCCGCGGAGACTTCAAATCCTCCCGGGCCACCAGTTTTGCCTCGCTTGCCGCTTGAGCGAATTTGTTCCAGGGACAGGCCGCCAGGCAATCGTCACAGCCATAGATCCTGTTGCCGATGGGTTTTCGGAATTCATCTGGAATGGGACCGGCATGCTCGATGGTGAGATAGGAAATGCAGCGCCGCGCATCCAGCCGGTAAGGCGCCGGGAAAGCATCTGTCGGACAAGCATCGAGGCACGCCTTGCAGGACCCGCAGTGATCGGTCTCCGCGCCGCTTTCGGGTAATTCCAGTGTCGTAAAGATAGAGCCGAGGAAAAACCAGGATCCGAGCTCCCGGGAGACCAGATTGGTGTGTTTGCCCTGCCAGCCAAGCCCGGCCGCCTGACCCAAAGGTTTTTCCATGACGGGCGCGGTATCGACGAACACCTTCACATCTCCGCCCGCACGCGAGATTAGAAAACTGGCAAGCTCCTTAAGGCGCCCTTTGATGATGTCGTGGTAATCGCGATGTCGGGCATAAACCGAAATGCCGCCAGCGCCCTTGTCGCTCAGATGCGCCAGTGGATGGTTCTCCGGGGCATCGTCGGGGCCATAGTTCATGGCCAGCATGATGACGGAATTCACCTCAGACCAAAGCGCTTTCGGTGCCGCTCTGCGTTCGGCAGTTTCGGCCATCCAGCCCATCGAACCGTGGTAGTTTTTTTCAAGAAACGCGTTCAGCCGCTCTTTCGCGTTTGGAATGCTGTCGGCGGCTGTAATGTTTAAGGCATCAAACCCGAGTGCGGTTGCCTTTGCTTCCAAAGCAGTAACAAGTTTTTGCGTCTTGGTATCCAACTGAGGCCCCAACGGTGCTCAAAAGTCGAGATCCGCATAGGTCGATGCGGGTGGCATGCCCAGTACCTTTTCTCCCAGAAGAGGCCTCATGCTGGGGCGCGATTTTACCCGCGCATACCAGTTCTTGATATCCTCTTCGTTGTTCCATTTCACCTCGCCGAGATAGTCGGCGCAAGATAGCGCCGCAGCCAGCGCAAAATCCGCAAAAGAGAGGCGGTCGCCGGCAAGCCAGCGGCGGGACGCAACGAGGTAATGAAAGTATTTCAGGTGATGGTCGATGTTGGCCCGGGCGACTCGAAGGGCCGCAGAATCAGGCTCGCCCCCACCGGCGGATTTTGGCATGATCTGTTTGTAGATCCGCTCCCGCACCAGATGACCGATTACTTCGACGTCGAATTTTGCCAGTGCCCAATCCACCAGTCTGCGGGTTTCCGCACGTGCATCGGGATGATCCGGCATCAGCCTGCGATCGCCGATTGCATATCCGCGGGTCTCATCAAGGTACTCCATGATCGGACCAGGGCCACAAATTGCCGGACCTTCATTCTCGACCATCACCGGAATTGTGCCTGCAGCGTTCAGGATGAGCAATTCCTGAGGCCGCTCCCACGGGTTTATATGCCGCTCCTCGAACGCCGCGCCATACTCGCTCAAGATCAGGCGAATAAACCGGGAGGAAGGTGAAAACGGGTGGTGATAAAGGGTCAGCATGAAAGCGTATAGAGCCTGAACTGTGGCAAGACTATGCCCGATGGCCGTGGCAGACGAGAAGTTTGCCTCAGAACTGGTTATCAAGGGTTTGACGGAGGTCTCCGGGTCCGGCAAATAGGCGGTCGGAATGCGTCGCGACAGTTAGCGGATCAACCCGCCCGTCATCAAGGCTTTTGGAGACCTGATACACAATGGATGGCCAAACGATTGTAAATGCTCTCATTTTGGGAGTGGTTGAGGGTCTGACCGAGTTTATTCCGGTTTCCTCGACAGGGCATTTGCTCCTCATTGGTCATTTTCTAGGGTTCGAGAGCACCGGCAAGACGTTTGAGGTGCTGATCCAGCTTGGAGCGATTCTGGCGATTCTTTCCGTTTATTCGGCGCGCCTGTGGCAGCTCGCGACGTCTTTGCCCAGCGATGCGACCAGCCGCAGGTTTGTGTTTGGCATTTTGATTGCCTTTCTTCCGGCCGCGGTCATCGGGGTCATGGCGCATGGCTTCATCAAAGAGGTGCTGTTTGAAACCCCAGCACTCGTCTGCACGACATTGTTGGTTGGCGGTATCATCTTGCTGTGGATCGACCGCCTCGAGCTTTCACCGAAATACACCAACGTGATGGACTATCCGTTGTCTCTTTGCCTGAAGATCGGGTTCTGCCAGTGCCTGGCAATGGTCCCCGGTGTTTCCCGGTCAGGAGCAACCATTGCCGGATCGCTGTTGATGGGCACGGACAAGCGGTCTGCGGCCGAGTTTTCCTTCTTCCTCGCCATGCCGACCATGGCCGGGGCCTTTGCCTATGATCTTTATAAAAACCGGAATGTGATTTCGACGGACGATGTTGTCCTGATCAGCATCGGATTTGTCGCCTCCTTCATCGCGGGCTTTTTTGTTGTCAAAGGGCTCCTCGATTTTGTCTCCCGTCATGGTTTTGCACCTTTTGCCTGGTGGCGCATTTTTGTCGGCCTAGCCGGTTTTGCGGGCCTTTATTTTCTAGGCTGATTTTTCAAGCCGGGATGAGCTGTGCTCGTTTGCTAGCGCCGCAAACTCCGATGCGATTTTCTGGCGCAGGTGCGCCGGTTCGAACAGTTCAGCACCGGGTCCCAACCAACGGACAAGTGGCAGGATCCGTCCCGGGTCGACACTCGGGATGCTGATCAGGATTTCACCGTTGGCAATCGGTGTGAAAACCGCGTGGCGGTAATACCAGTCCGCACTCAGTCGTTTGGCTTGCCTTGCAGTCAAACGGATCTTGCTGATCTTGTCTTCCTGTTCCCAGCGCCGCATTGCATGTGACAGCCACGCACCGCCCAAGAGGGACTGGATCGAAAAGTCTTTTGGCGGGCGGAACCGCAAACCGCTGATTTCAAGATCATGAACACGGTCTGCGCGGTAAACTTTCAAGGTATCTGTGTCGACGCAGCGGCCGGCAAGATACCAAAGATCCCGGTCAAACATGACGCCTTGCGGCTCGACATCATGGGACTTGCGCGTTTGCCGCGACGGATTGACGTGATCGAACCGCACCCGTCTTGCCTCCAGGATGCCCGTCATGAACCCGTCGAGCGCGCTTTGCCATGCGTCGGTTGCTTCGGCTTTTGTACCGGAGTGAAAGATATCGGGCGGGATCGGTTCGATCCCGACAATCCGTTCGGCATCCTTCAATAGTCCGTGGACCGCCTTTGGAAGTGTCGCCAGAAGTTTTTGTTCCGCTGAGGAGAGGTCGTTTGCCAACGGAACGGTCCTGCTTGACCGGACGAGGGCCATTGCTGTGAGAAGTGCCGCTGTCTCGTTCCGGGTAAGCGCGACAGGCGGCTGCAAATATCCCTTGGCCAGCCGGTAACCGCCTTCAGCCCCGCGTTCTGCGTCAATCGGCACACCAAGGGCGATCAGCCGGTCGATATCACGGTAGACCGTTCTCAAGGAGACGTGAAACCGTTCAGCCAGAACAGTCGCGGGGACGAGTTTGCCGCCGGTCAACAGCAGCAAAATGCCGAGTGCGCGTTCAATCGGGTTCATGAAACAAGACTCTTCAGAGTTGTAGCGAAAAAAATCATATCCTGAGAACAGAACAAGATCAAACCTGACTCCCTGCTGTCAGGATTGCCCTGCCAGGATGGTTTCATCCCCGGAACAGACGGGGTGACAATGATCCCGGAGAAGAGAGATGAGCCTTGAGATTGATACCGTTTTCCGCCGCCGTGCCCATAACCGCAGTCTGTTCCTCACTGCCATTCGTACTTTGGCCGCAAGCGTTCAATTGTATCTGCGCCGCAGGTCATCTGAGCGCGCTCTTGCGCGCTTGAGCAATCAGGAACTTGATGACATCGGTCTTGTGCGAACGAATCGCGGATATCGCGAGCTGCACCATGACCGCCTTGGCGCGAGCTATTGGAATGACTGAAGAAACAAGAAGTCCGGCGCTATTTCATGCGCCGGACTTCCGTGTCAATGATTTGATCTCGGGCCGGTTCCAGACAATGAACATGACGATGAGTGCGATAATGGACGCGGCCATCACGGTGAAGAATGGCAAGTCCAGATCAATCGCAATCAACCGGCCGCCCAAGAGTGAGATAACTCCAGCGACCAATGTGAAGACGGCGATTGTGACACCCATGATCCAGCCCTGTTCTTCGTCAGTCACCGCCGCCGAATACAGGCCGAGGAACGTCGGATAGGCGATACCGAAGACGAAATAGAAACAGAAAACCGGTACGAACGTCAAAATTGGGTGAGGCGCCGCCACAAACGCAGCTGCCGATATCGCCCAGACGACAAACGTCACGCTCAAAATGGCCTCTTTGGTTAGTCTTTTCTGGACCGGAACAACAAGGAACGTGCTGGAAAAGGCCAGCGCCACACCGATCGTCAGCATAATCATGCTGCCACCTAGCGTCCCATATCCAAAGCGGCTTGTCAGATAGTTGTCGACGAAGATGTAGAAGGACAGGTTCGCGATGTGGAAGAACAGGAACACCACTGAAAGCCGGACAACAACGGGATAGTTTTTGATCCTCCATAGCAATTCAAAAATCTCTGACGGCTTGAAAACAAACGGCGCAAGATCCTGCTTTTCATCCTTAAAGAAGAAAAGAACCAGGACAATGGCAATCGCGACCAGGACAAAGCAGGCATAAAACGGCATCTGCAAGCTGGCGTAGCTCCCCAGGATAACTGGGTCTGAGAGAAATCCGCCGATCAAGGGGCCTCCGACCAAGCCGAAACTGACGCCGGTAATGATGTAGCCCATGTTCCGGTTGCGATCCTCTTCATCAACGCTGCCATCTATCATGGCCGCTTGCGCAATCGGCTGATTGCCGGCGGTCAATCCCGTGATCGCTCTGCCGACAATCAGAAGAGTGAAGCTCTTCATGTAAAGCGCAGCAATGGTCAGCGCGTAGCCTGCAAGTGCTCCGACGAGGCAGATGAGGATTGCGTTTTTGCGGCCGATGCTGTCGGAAAGTTTCGAGATGTAGGGAGCTCCGAAAAACCAGCACAAGAAAAAGACGCCAATGATCAGGCCATAATCAAAATGCCGAGTGGCCTCAGAGGTTGCGGCCGGGAGCAGTGCCGTATCGGGGTTCATGATCAGGTTGTTGATGATTGGAAACACCAAGCCTTGTCCGAGCAAGTCGACAAACACGACAAACAACAAGGTGATCTTGGCAACAACCGGCATGAATCCGCCTCCACTTAGTCAGCCTATGTGCAGCACAGGATGACCGCAATGCATTGAAAACAAAAAAAGGCGGGCCAAGCCCGCCTCATCGTGTGCTTGAAGCCTGACCGGCTTTAGGTGCGATTGGCCTTGTGGGCGTCATACTGGCCATGTTCCCGGAACCGGTCGAGATAAGACGGCAGAATGGCGGCCAGGGTCGTCGGTTCGATGCCAATGCCGGAAAGGGTTCGGCCTTCGGAGATCGCAGCTTCAGACACCACATTGTCTTTCTTGAGCAATTCCACCTGATCTGCCGTGAGCGGGGAGCCGGGCATATACTGCATGACCTTGCCCATGACTTCGGAAACAGGGAAGGGGATCGGCAGCAGAACGCGGGACCGCTGTGTAACCTCCAGCATGTCTTCCAGGCAGTCCCGGAAACTCTTGATCTCCGGTCCGCCGAGTTCATAAACGGAGCCGGGCTGAAGAGTGCCGTCAACCGCACGGGCAACAGCTTCGGCGATGTCACAGACATAGACCGGCTGGAATTTGGTCTCACCGCCGCCAACCAAGGGTAGGACCGGAGAAATTCGGGCCATCCCGGCAAACTGGTTGAAGAAATTGTCTTCCGGCCCAAAGACGATCGAGGGCCGCAGGATGATGCTGTCGGGCAGCGTTTCCAGAACACCGGTTTCGCCGACGGCTTTGGACCGTGCATAGGCAGATGCACTCTCGGGATCCGCGCCAATTGCTGAAATGTGGGTAATGCCGTTCAGTCCGGCCGCACGGGCAGCCTCGGCGATGGCGCGGGGCCCGAAGGCCTGAACGGCATCGAAACTCTGCTTTCCGGTTGGGGCGAGGATGCCGACCGCATTGACAACAGCGTCGGCCCCTTGAACGGCGCGATCGACGGACCAGCGGTGCCGCAAGTTGGCCTGCACCGCCATGATTTGCCCCGGTGCGCCGAGCGGCTGTAGATGGTTGGCGAGATCGGGCCGCCGCACGGCCGCCCGCACGCGGTAGCCGCGTTTGGACAATGCCTGAACGATATGCCGGCCGAGGAAGCCGGATCCACCGAAGACTGTGACGAGTTTTCCGTTAAGGGGTGTGGACATCGTGAGAAGGCCCTTTGTCGCGTCCAAAAGCTTTACCCGGCAAAAAGGCCGGGACTTTCCAACAGTCTCTTAGACCGTTGCGTCCGGTGTGTGAAGGGCTGGAGGAAAAGGAACGAAAAAAGTATAAGACGACGATTGACAACCTGTGGGCTGCCCCTTAAAAGCCCCCCTCACGGCCCAGGTGGCGGAACTGGTAGACGCGCTAGCTTCAGGTGCTAGTGCCCTTACGGGCGTGGAGGTTCGAGTCCTCTCCTGGGCACCAAACATACGTTTCAGATCATCCAGTTCGATCCGAAACACATCGAAAAAGCTCCGGTTTCCGGGGCTTTTTTCGTTTTCAGCGTCCGGTTTTCGCTCTGCTTGTTCAGGTATCGGGAACAATGTTCGCCTGGCTTCCGCCGGCTCCATGATAGTCGGATTTTTCTTGCAGCACTTTCAGCAGCATTTTGAACACGTTTTGTGTCTTGCAGGGTATGCAATGTGTACCCCGCATGCGCTTTTGTTTTAGGCATCGAGTGTTCAGTCATATCTTGTTTTTGACGGGTTTCGGACGCTGGGCTCGATGTTCCGTAAGGGGAGAAAACGTCGATCTGCCCAACCGTTGCTTGGTCATGTGATGTGGCAGTACGGTGACGCGGTCTGCCGTTCCAAGGCAATCATGAGTTGATGAAAAAAGTATTTTTAAGGTTCACCTTGACGAACTAGGTAGAATGTCCGTTTGCGAAATGCAGCGAAGTATAAAACAAAAAAAAATTAGAAAAATCGTAAAAAATATAAAAATGCAAAAAATTAAAACATAAATCTCGACAAGAAGTCGCAAGAACGCTGTTCAATTTAAATAGTCGGCAAATTAATTGTCATATTTTTGATGTAATATTGATAAGATGGTAATATTACATGAAATTATTCATCAAAAATTCAAAAAATACTACATTGTAACTCTCCAGTCAGAAGTTAATAAACCGTTAATGAAACGGTCCGGCGGCTCGCATTCTTATCGAAGCTGCCGGTCTCTTTTTGTCTCGCGTAGGGGATCGCACGATGTTGCAGTTTAATGAATCTTTTTACCAAGCCCAAAATCCGGACGTGGCCGCGGCCATTGAAGCTGGCGTGATCGGCAGCGCCGAGGAGCACTTCAACCTCTTTGGTTTTCAAGAAGGTCGTGATCCAAATGCTCACTTCGACACCTCATTCTATCTCGGGCAGAACCCGGATGTTGCGGCTGCAGGTGTGAATCCGTTCGATCACTACAATCTGTTGGGTGAGAGCGAAGGCCGGAGCCCAAACTCCTTATTCGACCCTGTTTTTTATGCAGAGCAATACCCGGATGTCGCTGCGGCCGGTGTCAGCCTGTTTGAACATTTTATCAATTTTGGCGCGTCCGAGGGGCGTTCGCCGAATGCAAGCATCGCGTCCCAGCTCGAAAGCGGTTTTGATACCGAAGCCTATCTGGCTGCGAACCCGGATGTCGCCGCGGCGATTGAAAACGGCCTGTTCGCATCCGCCTATGAGCACTGGGGCCTGTTTGGTTTCAAAGAAGACCGGTCTGGCGCCCAAAACACAAATGGTGATGTGATTTCAATTGGTGACGGCGCCCCGGGAGATAATCCTGATGCCGCACCAGGTGATGAGGACGGTGGAACCGGAGGCGGCGGCGGTGGCGGCACGCCAACCCCGGAACCATTTACGCTCGAGCTTTTGCATTTCACGGATCAGGAAGCAAACGCTGCAACCATCGACAACATCGATAATCTTTCCGGGGTTCTGAATGCCCTGCGTGAAGAAGACCTTGGGAACGACGGCGAGGTTGACAACACCCTGACACTATCCTCCGGCGATGCCATCATCCCGGGCCTGTTTTTTGATGCGTCGGAAGCGGTCTTCGGATCTGCGGGTATTGCGGATATCCAGATCCAAAACGAACTTGGTGTTCAGGCGATCGCGCTTGGCAACCACGAGTTCGATCTCGGGACTGGCTTGCTGGCGGGCCTGATTGACGGTTCGGCAGGGCAGAATTTTGGCCAAGAGCTTGATGATGATAACAACGTCGTCTCTCCGGCCGTCCCGAACTTCAGCAATCCGCTATTCAGCGGAACGGATCTGGAAGGTGCTGATTTCGGTGGCGCGATGTTCCCGTACCTTTCCGCGAACCTCGACTTCTCAACCGATGCCAACCTTGCTCCGCTTGCCGTTGAAGGTGGCCAGGACACGGCAACTCTTGAACACGTCGTGACGTCGTCCAGCGTCTCCGATGTCAACGGCGAGCTCGTCGGTATCGTCGGTGCGACCGTTCCGACAATCCGCGCAATTTCCAGCCCGGGCGCGGATCTGGGTATCTTGCCAGAAGACTTCGACAGCAATCCGACACCAGAGCAATTGGATGCGCTGGCCGCAGTTCTGCAGAGCGAAGTGGATGCGCTGCTGGCTGCAAACCCGAGCCTGAACAAGGTTATCTTGCTCAGCCACATGCAGCAGATCTCCATCGAGCAGGAGTTGGCTGCTCGTTTGACCGACGTTGACATCATCGTTGCTGGTGGCTCGAACACCCGCCTCTTCGATGACAATGACCGTGCGCGTGACGGCGACAGCGATCAGGGCCAGTACCCGATAATGGTCGAAAATGCTGGCGGCACCACGACGGCGGTCGTCAACACCGACGGCAATTACAAATATGTCGGACGCCTTGTTGTCGACTTTGACGAAGACGGTCACATCATTGCGGACAGCTATGATGAATTGGTTTCCGGTGCTTATGCCACCGATGATGCCGGTGTTGCAGCTCTCGGCGCTGAGAACCTGATCGATGCTGAAGTCGATGCGATCACGGACGCCATCCAGGCGGAGATCGTGGCGACAGAATCGAATGTGTTCGGTGTTTCCGATGTGTTCCTGAACGGCAACCGCTCCGGCACCTTCACCGAAGAGGATCCGGACGGTGTCCGCACCCAGGAAACCAACCTTGGCAACCTGACTGCAGATGCGAACCTTGCCTATGCCAACCAGATGATTGCAGAAAATAATCTGGGTGAAGCGGTTGTGGTATCGATCAAGAACGGTGGCGGCATTCGCGCCAACATCGGTGAGATCGTTGTTCCTGCTGGCGGCACGGAAGCCATCCGTTTGCCGAACTCGCAGGTTCTTGATGAGAACAATCAGGTCGTCAAGCCGACCGGCGGTATCAGCCAAAACGACATTGCCACAACACTGGCCTTCAACAACGGCCTGACGCTACTGGATATCACCAAAACGGAACTGGTGGACTTCCTGGAAGGCGCCGTCGGCGCACTGCCGGGCAACGCCTCTGGCGGCTTCCCGCAGATCTCCGGCCTGAAGTTCTCCTTTGACGAAACACAGCCAGAAGGAAGCCGCGTGGTCTCTGCCGGGATCTTCGACGGCGACAAACTGGTTGCTGAGCTGGTCCGCGACGGAGATATCGTCGGTGACGGTTCAGAGAGCTTCCGCATTGTGACACTCAACTTCCTGGCCAACAGCGGCGATCCGGTTCTGTCCAACTTGTCCGATCCGAACCGGGTGGATCTGATCGACCTAGACGGCGACGACGAAAACGATGGCCTGTTCTCAGGTGATGCGATCTTCGCTGTCAATGGCAGTGAGCAAGATGCTCTGGCCGAATACCTGGAAGACAACCACAACCCGGAAAAAGGCGGAACGGCCTTCAACGAAGCCGACAGCGGTCCTTCCTCCGATGACCGTATCCAGAACCTGACATTCCGTGAAGACGATGTGCTTCCCCAGGAGACCGCACCGCGGATCAACGAATTCCATTACGACAACGATGGTGGAGATGTGGGAGAGTTCATCGAGGTGCGGGTGGACAATGGTTACGACGTCTCAACGCTCTCGGTCGAGTTGTACAACGGCAGCAATGGCACTGAATACCGTACTATTGACGTCTCGTCCGGCACTCAGTTTTCTGATGACACCTTTGATTATTATGTGATGGAACTGCCGGCCAACGGCATCCAGAACGGAAGCCCGGACGGACTTGCTCTTGTCGACGGAACTGAAGTCATTGAGTTCCTCAGCTATGAGGGCGCCATGACCGCAACGAATGGCACTGCCAACGGCCTGACGTCCACGGACATTGGTGTGTCTGAACCAGGTTCAACGCCTGCCGGGCAGTCCCTGCAGCGTTTGGATGACGGTTCTTGGTCGGCCCCCACAGAGGAGACTAAAGGCACTGCCAACACACCAGGCGGAGACAACGGTGGTGAAGAGCCAACGTTTGAGCTGATTTCGTCCATCCAGGGCACAGCCACAGGATCTCTGCTGGAAGGTCAGCGAGTGACTGTCGAGGCGATTGTCGTTGGCGACTTCCAAGACGGTGGCAATGGTGTCGACGGTGACCTCAACGGGTTCTTCCTTCAGGAAGAAGACAAGGATGCGGATGACAATGCCGCAACGTCCGAGGGCGTCTTCGTCTTCGACGGATTTGAACCGGGTCTCGATGTTAAAGTTGGCGACCTTGTTCGTGTTACCGGGACGGTCACGGAGTTCTTTGGTGAAACGCAAATTGGCGATGTCACCGATATCCAAGTCGTGAGTGCCGAAAATACGGAGCCGACGGCCGCTGAAATCACCTTCCCGGTCGCAGATGTTATCCAGAACAGCGATGGCGAGTTCATTCCGGACCTCGAGGCTTATGAGGGTATGCTGGTGACGATCCCGGAAACGATGACCGTTGCAGATCTGTTCACCCTGGGCCGTTTCGGTGATATTGGTCTTCAAGCAGACGGACTGCTCGAAACCTACACGCAAGGCAATACGCCAAGTGTGGAAGGGTTCAATGCATTCATCCAAGAGGCCGTCAGCAACTCCATCCTTCTGGATGATGGCTTCACCACACAGAACCCGGACACAATCCCGTTCGAAATCTTTGGTGAAAATGGCAATATTGCCGGTCAGTTCGATGCAGGCGATGCATTAAGTGCTGGCGACACCGTTTCTGGCCTGACGGGCGTGCTCCGCTTCGGTACTGGATCCGGTGAGTTCGGAGATGCTGCCTTCCGCATCAATCCAACGGAAACACCAGAATTCGCGGACACTGCGCCACGTGACTCTGAGGTGCCGGATGTTGGTGGCTCATTGAAAGTTGGCTCATTCAACCTGCTCAACTTCTTCACCACGCTTGATCAGACGGGTAACACATCTGGACCGAGCGGTTTGGATCCGCGTGGTGCAGAAAGTGCTGCCGAATTCGAGCGCCAAGTTGACAAGATGATTGCAGCCCTCGCCGAAATGGATGCCGACATCATCGGGCTTCAGGAACTGGAAAACGAGTATGGTGACCAGAACGGTGACGGTCAGTTCGCACTTCAGTATCTGGTGAATGCCCTGAACGAGGCAACTGGCCGGAACTACACCTTCGTTGATCCAGGTGTCAATTATGGCGACACCAGCGATGCGATCATGGTTGGCATGATCTACGATGCTGACGCGGTCGAGATTGCTGATGGCACTTCTGTCGCCAGATTGACCGACGCGGACCTTGCTGGCTTGGAAAACCTCACTGATCTGAATGTCGATCCGGGCCATGCAGTGTTCGATGGTGCTGGCACCAGCCGCGCACCGCTCGCTGTCACTTTCACGGAGTTGGAAACCGGCGGGGACATCACAGTAGCGGTCAATCACTTCAAGTCGAAAGGCTCGGTAAGCCCGTTCGGCAACAACGAAGGTATTGGCGATGGCACTGGAAACAACAACGAGGCACGCCTGCAGGCTGCAGAGGCTCTCGATGCTTGGCTTGCGACCAATCCTACCGGATCCGATGACACGGATATCCTGATCTTGGGAGATCTGAACTCCTACCTCATGGAAGATCCAATCCAGTACCTTCTGAGCCAGGACGACGGATTGATTGACTTCAATCTGTTGGGTGGTGACAACCAGACATCGTTTGGTTTCCCGGTCGATCTGGGTACGGCGCCGTCTGTTCAGTCCTTCGGTGCGCTTGACTTCGCGCTGGCCAGCAACAGTCTGCTAGACCAAGTCACTGGTGCTGAAGAGTGGAACATCAACGCGTTTGAAGCTTCGGCGTTGGACTACAATACGAACTTCAAACCGGATAGCCAGATCTCCGATCTCTACGCCGCAGATCAGTACCGGGCATCTGACCACAATCCGATGCTCATTGGCCTGGATTTGACCGCGGATACGATCCAGTTCCTTGGCTGATTGTAGAGAGCTCTAGAACGTTGAAACGGCCGGGCACTGCCCGGCCGTTTTGTTTACATCGACCCAGGCGGTCGATGTTTTCAAAGCACCCTCGATCAGCCGAGCGGAGTGCTTGACCTTCCCGTGGCTGGAGGGTTTAAAAATAGAAAGTGAAGTTGCATTTAAGGGCTAACGTAGCAAGTCAATGACGCCGGTCCCAACGCAGCTGTTGGCGTTTCAAAAACCGGCCGGAAACACTATGAGGCTCTGGCCAACACTCGAGGTCGCCAGAAGGTTTGCGTCATAAATGGTATAAGTTGTGAGGGTGCATTCATGAACATTGGTGATGCTGCAAAACAGTGCGGGCTGCCCACGAAAACGATCCGATACTACGAAGACATCAAGTTGGTCGCACCAATGCGCTCTGAAAATGGCTACCGGGATTACTCGGAGACGGATGTCCAGCGTTTGGCGTTTATACAGCGATCGCGAGGTCTCGGCTTCACCATTGATCAATGCCGTGAGCTCTTGTCACTTTATGATGATCGCAATCGGGCGAGCGCAGATGTCAAAGCAATCGCACGCCTGAAGATCGACGAAATTGATGCCAAGATCAACGAACTCAAATCCTTAAAGAAAACCCTGAAATCCCTGGTGGCGAGTTGCCAGGGTGATGATCGTCCGGACTGTCCGATCATTGATGACTTGGCGGGTGCAACTTCGACCGGTTAAACAGAAACCGATAGCAATAGTTGCAAGGTGGCAGCAGTCTTTGGTGGGTATCATGTCAATTCCACCGACGAAACACCGCCCTTTAGCGAGCTGATAGAGTTAGAAAGTGGAGGGCTCATCAATGACTGTCAGAAAGACTGCAGGCATTTCCGCGGTGATGTTGGCCGTAAGTGTTGTACTGGCATTTGCGCATGGGGGCGCGACGGGAATTGTCAAAGAGCGGATGGAGGCCATGGAGGAGATCAGCGCCAGCATGAAACAAATTGGGCAGATGCTTCGGGGTCAGAAGCCCTTTGATGCATCGGAAATCGTTGGTGCTGCAGGGATAATCGCGGGCCACAGCGGTGACAATCTGACACGGCAATTCCCGTCGGAAAGCCTGATGCCGCCAACTGAAGCGAGCCCGCTCATTTGGGAGAAATGGGAACAGTTCTCAGGCACTGCAAATGATATGGAAACCGCGGCGATGAGCGTTGCGGATGCAGTTCAAGGGGGTGCGGACCGTGACCAGATAGCAACCGCGTTTGGTCGTCTCGCCCAAACCTGCAAGACTTGCCACGAGACGTTTCGCGTCAAGAAATAACACAACAGTTTTCGGTCGACGTATCATCCTGCCACTTGCGCCCGTTCGCGGCATGTTTTACGTGACGGGAAGTGATGGCATGCGCGTATGATTTGTGCGCGTATTCGGTCCGAGAAAACTCCAGAAGGAAATGGCGTTATGACAATCCGCTACCACAAAGGCGACTTGCCGGACTTGAGTGCCTATGAGACGGCATCCGCCGTGGCAGTAGATTCAGAAACGCTTGGATTGAACCCCCACCGGGACCGTTTGTGTGTTGTGCAGCTCTCACCCGGCGACGGGTCTGCCGATGTGGTGCAGATTGCTCGCGGGCAAACGGAAGCGCCCAATTTGGCGGCACTGTTTACCGATGCGGCCAAACCGAAGATTTTCCACTTCGCGCGGTTTGACGTGGCTGTTCTTCGTCACTATCTGGGGATTCATGTAACTCCGGTCTGGTGTACCAAAATCGCTTCGAAACTGGTGCGCACTTACACAGACCGTCATGGATTGAAAGATATCACCCGCGAGCTTTTAGGGGTTGAATTGTCGAAGCAGCAGCAGAGCTCAGACTGGGCTGCTGAAACACTATCGGATGCGCAATTGGCCTATGCAGCATCAGACGTATTGCATCTGCATGATCTGAAGGCGAAGCTTGAGATGATGCTTGAGCGCGAGGAGCGTACGAATATTGCTGAGGCCTGCTTTAGCTTCTTGCCGGTTCGTGCGGAACTCGATCTGAAGGGCTGGGAAGAAAACGACATTTTTGCTCATTCCTGAGGAGCCTTCGCCGCCGGAAAGCTGCGTTACTGAGTTCGGGAGTGCTGGAGTTGCCTTTGAGCGCAGTAAACCAACAGTTCGGCGGGCTAAGACCACGCGACATGGAGAGCCGGGTCCAGAGATCCGCACGGCGGCACAGCACTCTTGTGCGCGTTCTGCGCTTTCTGTTTCCCGCAATAGGGCTGCTCATCTTGGCCGGCATGATCGGCGCTGTGGTGTTGTTCAATGTTCTCGGGTCGTTCGGCGCTGCCAATCTCGTTTTGACCAGCGACGGGATCGTGATGGATCACCCAAAACTGTCCGGCAATGATGGCGAGCGCTCCTATCAAGTGACAGCACGCAAGGCGATCCAGCGCCTTACCGATCCGAGGATCATCGATTTGGAGGAAATTCGCGCCGATATCGTGCTTGCACCGGACGAGGGCGCGCGGATAATTTCCCTTAAAGGCATATATAATAACGCTGCGGAAACCTTGCGCCTATATGAGGGGGTGCAGCTGAACTGGAGCGAAGGGTATACAGTGGATGTTGAGACGGTCGACGTTGACCTTAAAACAGGCGCGATATCGTCCGACGATCCTATTACCATTGGTTCCGGCGAGGCTCAGTTGACCGCCGGCAAAATCGATTACGACAAAGACAAGCAAATCGTTTGGTTTAAAGAGGGCGTCAAGCTGATCCTTTACCCGGCGACCGAGGACGAAAACCAATGATGAAACCGGTCTTTAAACGCGGCTTGGTCGCTTTTTCAGCGTTGATGCTGGCAATTGCGCCTCTTTCCGCGCAAACTTTTTCGGATTCTTTCGCCGGATTTGGGTCAAGCGACGGTCAGCCAATCGAGATCGAGTCAAACGAACTCAAGGTTGAAGACCAGACCAAAGTCGCGACTTTTATCGGCGATGTCGTGGTGATCCAGGGAGACACCCGTCTTGAAACGTCGCAGCTGAAGGTTTTCTACGACGGCGATGGTCAGAGTTCTGAGGGCGCGGACACAAGCAATGGCGCTGTTCCAGCCCAGCAGGAAATTTCGCGGCTCGAGGCGAGTGGTGGCGTTCATATCTCCTCTGAAGATCAGACGGCAACAGGAGACGAAGCAAACTTCGATATGAAAACCGAAGTCATGGTTATGACGGGCAAGGAAGTCGTCTTGAAACAAGGCGGCAATGTTGTCGTTGGCAATCGTTTGACGGTAAACCTGAAGACCGGTCAGGCCAATTTGAACGCCCCCGCTGACGATGGGCGTGTAAGGGTGCGTATCCTTCCCAATTCAGCGCCCAGCACGCAGCAGTAGTGCCGGATGTCACCGGTAACATTTGTCGTATCTAATGACTTCAACAGCACCCGATTGCGGTGCAAACGGATAGACCATCAGTGAACCGGCCTCCTATGGACAATTACGAATTTGAACATGGCCTTACTGGTGCCGTGGCACCAGCTGAAGATCTGTCCAACGCACTCGTGGTTGACGGTATTGGCAAAACCTATGGCCGCCGTCAGGTGGTAAAGAATGTTGGCTTGATGGTTCGCCCTGGGGAAGCGGTTGGTCTGCTCGGCCCGAATGGTGCCGGCAAGACAACGACCTTTTATATGATCACGGGCTTGATCCGGCCCGACCAGGGCAAGATCTATCTTGAAGGCTTCGACATTACCCGTATGCCGATGTACCGCCGGGCCCGGCTTGGGATTGGGTATCTGCCCCAGGAAGCCTCTATCTTCCGTGGATTGACGGTGGAAGAAAACATTCGTGCGGTCCTTGAGGTGATCGAGCCGAACCGGAAACAGCGCAAGGAAGACCTGGATTCCCTACTGGCGGAATTCGGTCTGACCCACTTGCGCAAATCTCCAAGTATAGCACTTTCTGGTGGTGAGCGCCGACGTGTGGAAATTGCCCGCGCTCTGGCAAGCCGTCCATCATTCATGCTGCTCGATGAACCGTTTGCGGGGATCGATCCAATCGCTGTCGGTGACATTCAGCAGCTTGTACGTCACCTCACAAAGCGCGGTATCGGGGTCTTGATTACGGATCACAATGTCCGGGAGACGCTCGGTCTGATCGACCGCGCCTATATTATTGCTGCCGGAGAAGTTCTGACCGAAGGGCTTCCGCGGGACATTGTGTCAAATCCAGATGTCCGTCGACTTTATCTTGGTGAGCAGTTTACCCTTTGATGACAACGGGCGTGCAAGTTTGTATCTTGTGATCATAAGCAAGAAGCAGACCAACCGAACCTGACGAGCGCCCGGGACATCAATGGCAATATCAACCAAATTGGAGATGCGGCAGAGCCAGTCTCTTGTCATGACGCCGCAGTTGATGCAGGCGATCAAGTTGCTGCAGATGTCCAATCTTGATCTGGTTGCCTATGTCGAGGCTGAGCTGGAACGCAATCCGCTTCTGGAAAAAGGGGAGGCCGATGCAGTTTACAACGCTCCCAGCGACGCCAATACCCAGTCCGAAGCACCCGGTGATGCCCGCTCGGAACGGTCAGAAAAACCTCCGGGCGGCGATAGCGAACCTGGCAGCGGCGACTGGATGCAGAGCGATTTGGAAACCGGTGCGGAGGCTATCGCCTCGCGGATGGACACAGATCTCAGCAACGTATATCCGGATGAGCCTGGCGTGCCGGCCTCTCCGGATCCGGCTCAGCTGAAGGGTGGTGACAGCTACAAGAATGCCGGATCAAGCGCAGCCTCAGAAGACTATAATCTTGAAGCGTTTGTCGCCGAAGAGGGGTCTCTGACCACCTCCTTGGAGGAGCAGATGAACCTCGCTATATCCGATGACGTGGACAAGTTGATTGCCGGACACCTGATCAACTCATTGGATGAAAACGGATATCTCTATATCGATTTGATTGAAGCCGCCGAGCAACTCGGTGTTGAGCCGGAACGGGTTGAGAGTGTTCTGAGTATCTTGCAAACGTTCGAGCCGGCCGGCGTTTTTGCCCGAAACCTGGCTGAGTGTCTCAAGCTCCAGTTGATTGAGAAGAACCGGTACGACCCGGCGATGGAAGCTTTGATCGCCAATATCGAGTTGCTTGCCAAACGCGAGCTGGCAGCACTGAAGAAAATATGCGGCGTGGACGAGGAAGACCTGAAGGACATGATCCACGAGATCAGAGCCCTTGATCCAAAACCCGGCTCTGTATTTGGCGGTGCTTTGGTCCAGCCAATGGTGCCGGATGTTTTCGTCCGCCCGGCCAACGATGGCACTTGGGCGGTTGAACTTAACTCCGACACGCTTCCGAAGGTTCTTGTCAATCAGACATATTTTGCGCGTGTTGTGAAAACTGCCCGCAATGAAACCGAGAAAGAATACCTGACTGAGTCGCTACAGACGGCGAATTGGCTCGCGAAAAGCCTAGACCAGCGGGCCAAGACAATTCTAAAGGTCGCCACCGAGATCGTGCGTCAACAGGATGGTTTCCTGACTTACGGAATTGCGCACCTCCGCCCGCTAAATCTGAAAACGATTGCTGAAGCGATCGAAATGCATGAGTCGACGGTCAGCCGGGTGACGTCCAACAAATACATGGCGACACCGCGTGGCATTTTTGAACTTAAGTACTTTTTCTCCTCGGCAATCTCCGCGACAGTCGGCGGCGACGCGCATTCGGCCGAATCTGTGCGCCACAAGATTAAACAGATGATAGACGCGGAAGATCCGAAGGCGATTCTCTCCGATGACACCATCGTGAAAGTCCTCAAAGACGAGGGCGTGGATATTGCGCGCCGCACGGTCGCAAAATATCGCGAGGCCATGAAAATCGGCTCTTCCGTTCAACGGCGGCGGGAAAAAAACGCAAAGATGTGACCGTCCGAGGGATCAGCCGAACTCCTTCTGGTTTTGTCAGCCTGAACTGTAAGAAACGTCAGTTTCTTTTGCATTTCTCGCAATATTACCCCGTTTTCTTTATTGGTTTTGTCGGATTCTTTCCCATTTCATGAGACGATTGACTCTCATGCAGGCGCCGATTATAGGACCGCCCTTGTGACTATGAGGGGGATGGCACTTTAGCGCTGACTGGTCCATTGTGTAGGCGTGAAACGTTTCTCGTTTCCGCACCGGCGGTTCCGCCGGTGACCTGTCGGTCAATAGAAAAAGAAGAGGTCCCCATGGCTTTGCGGATTTCGGGTAAAAATGTTGATGTTGGTGACGCAATGCGTGTCCATATCACAGACCGAATCGAAGACGCCCTTTCGAAATACTTCACGGGCGGTTTCACTGGCCACGTCACGCTGAGTAGGGAGGGCACGGGTTTTAAATCCGAGTGCACCGTGCATCTGGACACTGGAATTGTGCTGCAAGTGTCAGCTCAGGATCAGGATCCAAGAAACAGCTTTGATCAAGCTGCTGACAAGATCGAAAAACGATTACGCCGTTACAAGCGTAAACTGAAGGATCATCACAGTCACAACGGCAATGGCCGCGAGGCGTTCGAAGCAGCGTCCTACGTGTTGGCCTCGCCGGAGGAAGACGAGGAAGTCCCGGCAGATTTCAATCCGCTGGTAATTGCAGAGACATCTGCAAAAGTGAAAACGATGACCGTGGGCATGGCCGTTATGGAGCTTGATCTAACGGAAGCGCCGGTTGTCATGTTCAAAAATGCGGCAAATGGTGGTGTCAACGTTGTCTACCGCAGGGCGGATGGCAATATAGGGTGGATAGACCCTGCACTGGTGGCAAACGCCGCCGCAGAATAACACTGTTGCGCTAGGGTCCGGCTTCCTTGTAAGCGGGAAGCCGGCGCCCGAAACGGATAGGCGAAGGAATGGATCTTAGTGATCTTCTGAGCAAAGACGCGGTAATCTCCAAGCTTAAAGCCAAGAGCAAAAAGCAGGCGATCCAGGAGTTGGCGGCCAAGGCGGCTGAACTGACCGGTCTTTCTGAGCGGGAAGTCTTTGATACGTTGCTGCAGCGTGAGCGGCTTGGCTCCACCGGCGTCGGGCAAGGTATCGCAATTCCACACGGCAAACTTATCCGTCTAGATCGCCTTGTCGGAGTATTCGCGCGTCTGGACAAACCTGTTGATTTTGATTCACTTGACGAAGAACCGGTGGATCTTGTGTTCCTGCTGCTGGCGCCTGAAGGGGCTGGAGCTGACCACCTAAAGGCCCTTGCCCGCATTGCGAGGCAATTGCGCGATGCAACGGTCACTGAAGGGATCCGGTCTGCAGCCGAAGCTGAAAACATCTACGAACTTCTCACCCAGCCAATAGCATCGTCCAACGCTGCCTGATCGGCCATGCGTGGTCGCACTGAGAAACTGCGACCTCAGAGCGGCCGTGTGTGTTTGATCAGCGGGCTTCCGCCGTTTCAGGTTCTGCTGCAGCTGTTTGCAAGTCCTGCGGCTGAAATTCGGCCCCTTTGCCCTTTTGCAAAGCCGGCAGATGAAGCTGCAACAATTCCGCAGGAGGCGTGGTCTCCTCCGGGATCCGCCAGAGTGTGGACCGTATTGCCAGGGTGCCTAGCGTTTTTGTCGACGTCATCACAGCAAGCATCGTTGCAAGCAGAGGCCCCACTGCGACAGGGATAACCGGCCAAACCAGGCCGATTGGCTGCTGAACGATCCAGGCAAGGCCAGCTGCCCCGAAAAGGGTCTGCGGCCAGAGTTTGGAAGCGACAAGCATAACAGGTAAGCGGGCAACACCCCGCGCTTGCGCACCCCAACCAATAGACTTTCCGAAAGCAAGACCAGCCATGAAAACGGTGTGAGCAACCGCCATGATTGGCGCAAGCATGGCCGCATAGACGATCTCAGCCATCACGCTGAGCAGAATCCGAATAGGCCCGCCAAACGCTTTTCGAAGATCCGCGCGTGCAATGATGTCCGCGACAGTCGCCAGCTTCGGAGCGAAAACCATCGTCAGCACAGAGAAAAACAAAACTGCGCCGGTGTCCGCCCGGTAAGGGGCGTAATCCGTGGTCATTCCAAGGGTTGCGGCGCCAACCATAAATCCGATCCATGCGGGTGAGCCGAGAAACATCAGGATGGCGAGCACCAATTGAGCCCGGCTAACGGGCTTGAGGCCCTTGAGACCGAGCAGTTTGCGGTATTGCAGATTGCCCTGGCACCAGCGAAGATCACGTCGGATGAACTCCAAGAGATGCGGTGGGTTGGCTTCATAACTCCCACTTTCTTGCGGCAGGACACGGACTTCATATCCGGCGCGGCGCATCAGAACAGCCTCAACCTGGTCGTGCGATAGAACAGGACCGCTCAACGGGCCTGTTCCGGGCAGAATTGGCAGCTTGCAGTGCTCCTTGAACGGCTTTAGCCGCAAGATGGCATTGTGCCCCCAATAGGGCCCGCAATCTCCCTGCCACCACGCGCTGCCGATCGTGTAGGAGCGCATTCCGAGACGCATCCCAAACTGGAAAACCCGTGCAAAGGCGCTGTCTGTCGGCAACCCAACCACGAGGCTTTGAAGGATGCCGATCTGCGGATTGGCTTCCATGCGCCGTACCAGATCGATTATGGCTGAGGCAGACATGTAGCTGTCCGCATCCAGGACGATCGCAAACTCGTGGCGATCTCCCCAACGTTCGCAAAAATCTTCGATGTTGCCGGCTTTGAACGCGGTGTTTACGGCCCGGCGACGATAAACGACATCCATTTGCCCAGAAAACCGTGCAGACAGCCGGGCCGCCATTTGCTGTTCTTGCTGCGCTGTGTCGTCCCGGGACGTATCGCTTAAAACATAGAGCGTGAAGTTATGGCCGGAGCCTGCACGGATCAGATTGCTGGCCATCGCGGTGAGATTGGTCTCCAGCGCGTCGACGTCCTCATCCTTGATACAGGAGAGAAGCGCTGTGGAACTGGAGATCGATTGAGACGCGTCTCCGGCGCCAATCGGGCATACGGCTGCGACAGGGTCCTTGGAAAAACGCATGACCAGCAGACCGATCACAGCGTTCCAAAAGCCAATAATGGTCCACGGAAGTGTGACCATGAAACAGGCAAGGATGAAGAAGTCCAAGGGCGTGTGACCGCCGGGAGATAATGTCACGAACATTAACGCCGACAAGGCAACGAAACTTGCCGCCAACAGGAAGGCGAACAGAACCCTGCGACCGGTCATGGACGTTTTGGTCAATGCCGGGTTAGTTTTATCAAAGACTTGCAACATTTTTCGGACTTTCAATCCTTGCAAACATGGCATGAATGGGCGTAGCGATAATTGGGTGTGGTGGCAAAAGCGTGTCAGGGTTCGGAGAAATTGCAGAATGCCAACTTCCTCTAAAGAAGCTGATCGCCATGAAGCTCATGCCATTTGGTATGTCGGCGGCGGCGAGTGCGCGGTGAAGCCGGCTATGCTCTCGCATCCGCAGCCGGGAGAGGTTCTGATCAAGGCCTTGAACAGTGCGATCAGCCGGGGAACTGAAGGGCTTGTGCTTCGCGATGCGGTTCCGGAAACAGAATGGCATCGCTTGCGTGCGCCTTTTCAGGAGGGACAGTTTCCCTTTCCGGTCAAGTACGGCTACGCCAGCGTTGGAACCGTTATCGACGGAGACGCTGAACTTGCAGGTAAGCTCGTCTTTTCGCTCTTTCCGCATCAAGATCTCTACACTCTCCCGTCGGATGCCTGTGTCCCTGTGCCTGTTTCCATTCCGGCCAAGCGGGCGACGCTTGCGGCCAATTTAGAAACCGCTCTCAATGCTTTATGGGATGGAAAACCATCACCTGGGGATCACATCTGCGTGGTCGGCGGCGGTGTCGTCGGACTACTGACAGCTTACGTGTGCAACCGTATCCCCGGATCAACTGTGACTTTGGTGGATATCAATCCGGCCCGCACTGAGATCGCATCCGCCCTTGGATTTCGTTTCAGCCTTCCAGGGGATGCGCCGCGAGACCAAGACCTTGTATTCCACACAAGTGCGAGCGCAGCCGGGCTGACAACGGCGCTTTCCAGCGCTGGTGATGGCGCCTCGGTCATAGAAATGAGTTGGTACGGCGATCAGACCGTCGGGGTGCCGCTCGGAGCGGATTTTCATAGCCGCCGGATCAAATTGATCTCAAGCCAAGTGGGCACAATTCCGGCTGAACGGCAGGCGCGCTGGACTTACCGGCGGCGATTGGAATTGGCGCTTTCCCTACTGGATGATCCACGTCTGGATCTTCTGATCAGCCACAAGATTCCATTTGAAGACGCCGCGGTGCGCGTTCCCGAAATATTGAACAAGGCATCAGATGTCTTGGCTGCGGTCATCGTTTATGACCAAGCCGACGAGGCGTGATGCCAGCTTGGCAGAAAACCCAGGAACTTAGGAAGACAAATATGTTTGCTGTAGAAGTTCGCGATCACGTGATGATTGCCCACTCCTTTAAAGGGGAGCTGTTTGGTCCGGCACAGGCGCTGCACGGCGCGACATTTGTTATAGATGCGTCTTTTTTGTCCGAAGATCTGGATGAAAACGGGGTTGTGATCGATATCGGCCGGGCGCATGAAGCGCTCAAGGAAGTGCTGGCACCGCTCAACTACAAGAACCTTGATGAGGTGCCCGAGTTTGCCGGGATCAATACGACCACGGAATTCCTGACCAAACACATTCATGGCTATTTGGCCGAGGCAGCGCGGCAGGACCGGCTCGGCCGCAAGGGCGGCGAGCTTGCGGCCATACGGGTGACGATCTCTGAATCCCATGTTGCCCGCGCGTGGCACGAGGCAAAGATCTGACATGCCGGATAAACGGCTTGTCTTTGCTTATCCCGGTGATCTCGAAACACTGACAGGCGGATATGGGTACGATCGGCGCGTGATCGCGGGTCTTGCTGCCAACAGTTGGGACGTAAGGCTGCTATCGCTTGGACCGGGATTTCCTTTCCCATCACGGAAAACCCTTCAGACCGTCGACGAAGCTCTTTCCGCTCTCCCGGACGATACTGTGGTCATTATCGATGGCTTGGCCTACGGCGTTGTGGATCAGGCCGCCGGAAAGCACGGCAAGAGACTGAGGCTGATCGCCCTTGTTCATCACCCGCTCTGCCGGGAAAACGGCTTGTCCAAGGACGTTGCTGAGCGCCTGCTTGCAAGTGAAGGTGCGGCTCTCAGCCATGCCCGCCACGTGATCGTGACAAGTCCGGCGACGGCCGTTCAAATCGAGGACCTGTTCGGGACCCCAAAGGATACTATTAGCATTGCACTTCCGGGAACAGAGGTTCTAGAGCAGAGGCGCAATGCGTCAGAGGGTGCAATACGGTTGCTATCCATTGGAACTGTGACACAGAGGAAGGGCTACGATCTTCTCTTTGAGTCGCTGGGCCACTTGAAAGAGATGGATTGGCATCTGGATATCGTTGGCGGACTCGAAGCAGATCCAGGTTGTGTCGTAGCTCTGAAGAACCAGTTAGACACTCTTGCGCTCACCGGCCGCATCACGTTCCATGGGGCGGTGCCGCAAGAAAAGCTTAGCGATTATTATTGCTCGGCGGACGTTTTCGTTCTGGCGAGCCGCTATGAGGGGTACGGCATGGCGTATACGGAAGCGCTTGCGCATGGTTTGCCGGTGATCGGCAGTGGCGCCGGAGCAGTCAAAGACACCCTCTCGGTCGGAGGTGCGATCTATTGCGGCGTGGAAGATGTGCAGGCTTTGAACGCTGCCCTTTCCACCCTGATGTCTGATGCCGAGGCCCGGCAACGTCTTGCCGACGCGGCCTGGAATGCCGCTCAATCCCTGCCACGCTGGGAGGACGCTGTTAAAGTCTTTGAGACAGTCATGGAAAAGGTGGCGCAGTGAGCGGATTTTCAGCAACTTGGTTGGCCTTGCGCGAACCTCTGGACCTTGCGGCCCGGAACAGTGATGTCGAAGCTGCGTTTTTTGGGGCCTTGCCGGCTGAGACCGTGAAGGTCTTGGACCTTGCTAGCGGTGCAGGCTCGACCGTTGCTGCTCTGGCAGGTACAAAACCGGACATTCATTGGATCTTGTCCGACTACGATGCCGACCTTCTTTCGTTGGCGGCCAGCCGTGACTACGCGACTAAACCTGCATCGCTTCAAACTCAAGAAATCGATCTTGCGGCAAACCTCAAGGAGCTTCCGTTTCATGAGGTCGATGCGATTACGACATCAGCGTTCCTTGATCTGGTCTCGCAAGAATTCCTGATGCAACTTGTCGAAGCAATCGTCTCGTCCGGAAAACCGTTTTTGGCCAGCCTGACTTATGATGGCCGGACGGGATTTGCACCCGCTGAACCACTCGATCAGGATCTCTGTGATGCGATGAACCGCGACCAGCAGACCGACAAGGGCTTTGGTCCGGCGCTGGGGCCCAAGGCAGCCGAACAGGCAATTGCGCTCTTTAGGGCCAAGGGATACAGGGTTGTCAGCGGTAAGTCTGATTGGATCATTGGCCCGCAGCATGAGGATTTTCTGGCGGAATTCCTGCCCGGCTGGGTTGGCGCTGGCGTCAAACAGGGCGTTGAGAAGTCCAAAGCCGACCGTTGGCTGCAAACCCGCCGCTCGCAGATCTCGGATGGCGCGTTCACCATGACAGTCGGCCATCTGGATTTTGTCGCGCTGCCTGCTTGAGGCCGTCTCGCAAACCTAGTTTGAAGCTGCGCCGCAGATCGCGCGGGACCCATCTGACGCTGTCATAAACCGCTCTAGGACCGTCATCTGCAGAGTGTCGATACTGTCCTGTGGCTGGAGGGACAAGGCGTAGTCCCCCCACCAATCGCCGGCGGCCCAGGCTGTCCAACCGATCCAGACGTCACTCTGGTCATTGATGTAAGCCGCCACTTGCGCAAGGCCGTCGAGGCAATCGTGCGACGCAGTTCCGCCAAACTCGCCAAGATGGGCCTGATATCCGTACTGCCGCATCCATTTTGTGACGGCTTCAAGAGCTTTCAGGGCATCACCGGTTCGCGGACAGGTGGCGTTCCGGCCAGAAAAATCCGCGTCGAGGTACTGGTGAATGTCAAAGGCGAAGTTGTTGGCCGGATCCGCGATCCCCTTGAAAATCTCAGCGTTCGATCCGCCGGGCTGGTCGTCGAACCAGTGAGATGCCCCGGTCCAAATAGTGCCGGGAACAAGAACGAGGTTGTCTGCACCAACGCCCCGAATCGCAAGGATTGCGGCCTGGGCGGCCTTGAACCACGTGGTGGCCGTGACACCTTCTGGCTCATTCATCAGAAGATAGAGGACACGCGGGTCACCGGAAAACTCCGAGCCAAGTTTGCGCCAGAAGTCTGCGAAGGCCTCCACCGTCACGGACCCTTGACCAATTTTCACATCGCGGTATTCGGCAAAATTGTGCGGATCCAGAATGATGGTCAGATCGTGCTGTTTCGCTTTGGCCACCGTCTGCTTGAGGCGGGCAAGCTCGGCCGGATCCAGTGCCGAATGCAGCTTCGACTGGAGACGTTCCCAGCGGAACGGAAGGCGGATTGTGGTCATTTGCCTGGAGGCGGCCCATGTCAGCGTTGCATCTGAAGGATAGATGTAGCTTTCCCCATAGGGCCCTTCATAGCCGCCGAACTCGGCGCCCGCGATATTGACGCCGCGCAGGCAAGTCCGTTCCTGAGCGCCTGTAACCGCAAAAGTGCTGATCAATATCAAGAACGAGAGCGCAGCATTCGCCGCGATGGCACTCAGCGCTTTCATCAAACATCTGCTGATCATGCTGCGGATCGTCGTGATGTTGTATCAGGGCATCGAAATACAACTAAAGCGCGATTATGGGGGCAACTGCAAGAAAAACCTGTCATTCCAAGCTCGCTGGTTCACTTGGGAACCTCGGCAGCGGAATCACGTATTCATTAACCTGTCGGTCCAGTCGAGCACGCCATTGACCGTAGCTGCAGTATCCGTTGACGGCAGTTCAGGCCGGTCCACCATGATAACTGGAAGCTGCATCTGCCGCGCGGCTTCGACTTTTGCATAGGCCCGCGTTCCGCCGCTGTTCTTGGTCACGACGTGGGTGATGCCTTTTTCCTTGAACAACTCGACTTCTTCTTCAGCCGATTGAGGGGGACGAGTGAGCACGAGCGACCAATGATCTGGCAACGGAACGGGAGGCGGTTCGATCATCCGCGCGGTTCCGATGATATCGCCGCGCCGGTAAAACGTGGCGATTTCCTTGCGTCCGACAGCCAGAAAGGCGTGGGCCCCTTCGGGAATTGCATCGGCGGCGTCACCCATGGAGGCAACCGGATGCCAAAGATCATTCGGTGCCTGCTGCCAAGCCGGTCGCTCGAGCCGGAGGATAGCAGTGTTCTCGCGCTCCGTTGCATGGAAGGCATTCCAGCTCATTTGGGCTGCGAACGGATGTGTTGCATCGATGATGAGCGAAACCTTTTCGGTTTGAAGGTGTTGGCAAAGCCCCTCGATGCCGCCAAACCCGCCAATGCGTGTCGGAACGCCAAGATCGGGCAGGTCTTTCACGGTGCCCGCGAAAGACGCTGTCAGGCGAACACTAGAAAACTTTTCCTCGAGTTTTTTTGCAAGCACGCGCGCCTCAAAGGTTCCGGCCAGCAGCAGAATATGCGGTTGATCAGTCGTCAAATCCGCACTCCCCAATGATGTTGCCCTGACGGTCCACGATGAGGACTTCCAAGTCGATAGGCGCATCGCGCAGAACTGTCCGAACCGCTGTCTTTGCGCGCATTGCAAGGGGGGCGCTCAGATTGATACCCTCTGCCGCTGCCATATCAAGAACTTCCTTGGCTGTGTTTGATGTTACAGCGCGGTCGATGAGGCCGGCCGGTGCTCCGGTTTCGGCAAGCAGGTCCTTGAGGAACTCAAAACTGACCGAGCTCCGGGCTGAGTGGAGGTCAAGTGCGCCTTGTGCAAGCTTAGTGAACTTGGCAAAGCCTCCAGCCATAGTAATCTTTGGGACCGGATGGCTGCGCAGGTATTTCAGCAACCCTCCGGCAAAATCCCCCATGTCGAGGTAGGCGCTGTCGTCAAGGTCATGACGGGATTGCACGGCCTTTTCTGACATGGCGCCCGTTGCGCCCACGACATGCTCTAGCCCGGTTGCACGCGCTACATCGATCCCGCGATGGATGGAAGCGATCCAGGCAGCACAGGAAAACGGGCGCACGATCCCGGTGGTTCCAAGAACCGACAACCCGCCAACGATGCCAAGGCGCGGGTTCATCGTTTTCAAAGCCAATTCCTCGCCGCCTGCTATCGAGATCTCAATTTCCACATCCCCTGTGCCGCCGTGGAGGTGGGTCACTTCCCCGATCGCTGATTGCAACATCTGGCGGGGCACAGGATTGATTGCAGGTTCGCCAGGCGGGATCGGTAAGCCGGGCCGGGTAACGGTGCCAACTCCGGCCCCGGCCTTGAACTGGACTCCGCTCCCCTCCGGCAAAAGCCTGACAGTTGAAGTGATTTCGGCGCCATGGGTCACATCCGGATCATCGCCCGCATCTTTCGTAATCGTGGCTGAGCTGCATCCGTCAGCCAATGCGTGACGCGTCAGAACGAAGTCTGTCGTTCGACCTTGCGGCAGGGTTATCTCGACTGGATCCGGAAACGTGCCCGTGAGCAAAGCATGGTAGGCAGCCTTCGCCGCCGCCGTGGCACATGCCCCCGTCGTCCAGCCACGCCGCAATTCTTTGCCGTCAGGTCTGACCATAAGATGTCTATAACCGAGTTTTTCAAAAATGCGCAGATCCGGATATGAAATGTCGCATTCGGAGAGCTTTATACCGGCGAAGGACTTGGCGCCTTTCTATCCCCGCTGTAAACAAGATTCATGCAGTCTGAACAACACATGACATTGCCTGCGCAGTCCCTGCCGGAATTCGAAGCCGGATGGGTCTGGCTGGCCGGAGCGGGGCCCGGGGATCCAGGCCTTTTGACGCTGCACGCCGTCAATGGATTGCGGCAGGCGGATGTGGTTGTTTACGACGCACTTGTGGATCAGAGCATTCTCAGCTGGGCAAGACCCGGAGCTGTGCTCGATTATGCCGGTAAACGCGGAGGCAAGCCGAGCCCGAAACAGCGGGACATCACCCTGAAGCTCATTGACTATGCGCGTGCGGGAAAGCGTGTCTTGCGGCTTAAAGGCGGCGATCCTTTTGTGTTTGGGCGGGGCGGCGAAGAAGCGCTTGGCCTGGTCGAAGCCGGGGTTCATTTTCGGATTATACCGGGCATTACTGCCGGGATTGGCGGGCTGGCCTACGCGGGTATCCCTGCGACCCACCGGGACTGCAATCAGGCTGTGACGTTTCTTACTGGACATGATCAGACCGGGCTGACGCCGGATGCGATCAACTGGGAGGGTATCGCTCAAGGGTCTCCAGTCATCGTGATGTACATGGCAATGAAGCATCTTGAGACGATCGCCGGCAAACTGATTGCCGGTGGACGCTCTGTGGATGAGCCTGTGGGCATCGTGTGCAACGGGTCTTTAGCCGGACAAGAAGTCTTGGAGACAACGCTCGGAAAGTGCGCAGAAGAAGCAAAGCAGGCTGGTCTCAGCCCACCGGCCATTGTCTGTGTCGGTGAAGTTGTCCGTTTGCGCGCCGGACTCGACTGGTTGGGCGCCATGTCTGGGAAGGTTCTGACACACGATCCACTCGGGCTGCGCGAGGCTACCCGACAGGCCGATGCAGGTTAATTCAGACGGACCAAAGGGACTTTTGATCGCAGCGCCATCCTCCGGCGCTGGAAAGACGACCGTCACGCTGGCCTTGCTACGGGCCTTCAAGAACGCGGGTCTCTCTGTTGTTTCGGCAAAGTCCGGACCCGATTACATCGATCCGAAGTTCCATGAAGCTGCAAGTGGCACACCCTGTATCAACCTTGATGCCTGGGCAATGGACGGAGGAACTTTACGAACGCTGGCCGGTTCCCACGCTGCTGGACACGATCTTCTGATCGCCGAAGGAGCTATGGGCCTGTTCGACGGTGCTGCAAACGGGAGAGGGTCTGCCGCAGATCTGGCAAGGTCTCTCCAGCTTCCTGTAATCCTTGTGGTCGATTGTGCGAAACAGGCGCAGTCGGTGGCCGCTCTCGTCAGTGGCTTCAAACACTTCCGGTCCGATGTGCAGGTGACCGGTGTCATTCTTAATCGCGTCGGCAGTGCGCGGCATGAAGTAATGCTGCGCGCAGCCTTGACCAGCCTTGAGATTGATGTCCTTGGCGCCATCCCGCGCAAGGACGACTTGATCCTTCCGGAGCGCCATCTCGGCCTCGTCCAGGCGCATGAGCATCCCGATCTGGATGTATTTTTGGACGCAGCGGCGCGCATCTGTGAAGACCATCTGGATTTCGCCGCCGTAAAGACCTTGGCGCATAAAATTGCAACGCCTGCGGCTGAAGCTCGCAATCTGCCATTGCCATTTGGGCAAAGGATTGCGGTCGCAAATGATGTTGCCTTTGCCTTTTCCTATGTGCATCTGCTGGAATACTGGCGGCGCATGGGGGCTGAGATTTCGTTTTTCTCGCCGCTTGCCAACGAAGCGCCGGACTCTGATGCCGATGCAATCTATCTGCCGGGCGGATATCCCGAACTCCATGCCGGCAAACTCACAGAGGCGCAGACGTTCCTTTCCGGGGTACAAGCAGTAGCTGAAAACGGTGCGCTGATCTATGGCGAATGCGGCGGCTACATGATCCTCGGTGACGGGCTGGTTGACGCTGATGGTTGCCGGCACAAGATGCTTGGGCTCTTGCCGCTGGAAACATCGTTCCAAACCCGCAAACGGCATCTCGGCTATCGGAAGGTCACCTCAAAAACCGGTGCGCCATGGCCAGGGGAGCTCGCGGCTCACGAGTTTCATTATGCCAGTGTTGTGAGTGAGGGCGCCGTCGACCGGCTATTTTCGGCAAGTGATACTTCCGGGAACGGCTTGCCCGATATGGGCTTGCGTGTCGAAAACGTTATGGGGTCGTTTGCCCATGTAATTTCACGTTATCAGGCGGCTTCCAGCACGCAGAGCTGACAGAAAACGTCTTCCTTTGTGTGATACGGGCTGAGTTGGATCCCGACAATCCGCACCACGCCATCAGTCTCCAGCTGCTCGATTTTTGAGACAAAACCCTCCGCATCCCATGTGGTGTCCCGCACCGTAAAGACGATTGGAGCGCCGGGCTTGGCAATCCTGATTAGTGCATCGAGACCGTCTGGTCCGACATGACCGCTTGTAAAGACGCCCGCGCTGACAATGCCATCATAACTGTCATCGTCGATCTCATGCATCGGGCCGCACATGTCGGCTTCATTCAGTTTCCGATAAGCGCCGCTTTTTCGCGATGCAGCCAGCATTTCCGGTGTGAGATCTATCCCGTCGATGGTCAGCTCGTAATCCAGCTTTAGAAGCTCCAGTCCAACGAGTCCGGTGCCGCAACCTGCATCCAGTACCAATTTCCCGTCACCGAGGTGCCGGATCAAAGCCTCGGCAGCGACTTGCGGAGCGACATACCCGATCGCAAGCAGGAGATCCGTGTTGTAGGTCTGCACCCAGTTGGCATAGAACTCCCGGATCGCAAGAGGATCGCCGTTCAGCGACAGCGCATGTTCCAAAAGCGGATTTCGTTCAGCCACGCGGCGTCTCCCGTCAGATGTTCTTCAAGAAACCTACGGGATCAGTGAGGTGAAAGGCAATTGGCGACGCGCTCAGCCTTTGGCCTTTTTCTTCGGTCTCAGGACATGCACGTGATCTGCATCATAAAGCGCGCTGTCTCTGAAATCCTGACCGGGCTTCAAGGCGTGACCAACGAAGATCAACGCTGTGCGCGTAATCTTTGCCGCCCGAACCTTTTCCGCAATGGTTGACAATGTTCCGTGGATGAAAGCCTCATCCGGCCATCCGACACGATAGGCAATGATTACAGGGCAATCTGCACCGTAATGTGGCGCAAGTTGCCGCTCAACTTCGCGCAGGTTCCGGATGGACAGGTGGATTGCAAGCGTTGCACCGCTTTTTCCAAGCGTGTCGAGATCCTCGTTGTTTGGCATTGCCGAGGATTTCATGGCCGTCCGGGTCACAATTACGGTTTGCGCGACTTCGGGTATGGTTAGTTCAGTTTTCAGTGCAGCGGCGGCCGCAGCAAAAGCCGGAACACCTGGGGTCACATCATAGTCGATCCCGAGCGCTTCCAGGCGGCGCATCTGTTCGGCTGTCGCACCATAGATCGATGGATCGCCGGAGTGGACACGGGCCACATCCTGGCCATTCTCATGGGCGGTCTGGATTTCAGCAATAATCTCGTCGAGGGTCATAGGCGCCGTGTCGATCACCCGCGCGCCTTCCGGCGCTGCAGCGACAATCTGCTCCGGCACCAGCGAGCCTGCGTAGAGACAAACGGCGCAGTTCTGAATGAGCCTCAAGCCACGAACGGTGATGAGATCCGGATCGCCGGGACCCGCGCCAATGAAGTGAACGGTCATGCGGTTTCTTCCGTTTTTTGGTCTTTCGGGGCGTCGATACGTTTTGCGTAGCCGCGCGGCGTATAGACGAACTTCCTGCCGTCTCCCCGTTTGACTGCCTTCGAATTGGACGACCCGACCATGACTGTCGTCAGCATGTCGACATCATCCACCTCAAGTTCGGCCAGTGTCAGCACGCGCGAGGTTTCTTCCGGACGGCCCAGATTTACACCGAGCACAACCGGCGTTTCCGGCGGCCTATGTTTCAGCAGGATGTCCTTGGCAGCGGCCAGCTGTGTCCGACGCCGCTTTGACACCGGATTGTAGAAAGCAATCACAAAATCCCCTTCAGCCGCAGCGTTGAGACGTTTTTCGATCGCTTCCCATGGGGTCAGCAGATCGGACAGTGAGATCGCACAGAAGTCATGGCCGAGGGGCGCGCCGATCTGTGCTGAACACGCCTGAAGGGCGGAGATGCCGGGTGCGTTGGTGATGCTGACTCGTTTAGCGGCATCGGACACGCCGCCGTTGTCTGCGTCGCGATCCAGAAGTTCGTAAACAAGGGCTCCCATCGCGTAGATACCGGCATCGCCAGACGAAATCAGCGCTACGTTCTTGCCTTTGCCTGCCTCTTCGAGCGCAAACCGCACGCGGTCTTCTTCTGCACCCAGAGGGAAATTGTGGTGGGTCTTGCCCGTGATGTGAGAGGCGACGATTTCCAGGTAAAGCGAGTACCCAACGACATCGCTTGCTGCGGCAAGAAGGCGGGTTGCCTGCGGCGTGCGCCAGTCGTCCTTCCCCGGGCCAATGCCGATCACCGACAAGTGGCCCCGGCCACGGCCAACTGTCATTCCGTCAAGCGGTTCCAGCGCACGAGTGATGGCGCATGTGGCGTTTGCGGTCTTTTGTTTCTCGACCACCAATCGGCCTTCGCGGCCAACGGCCGCAAGTGCTGCGCCTTCGGCCACACCATGGCAGCGCACTTCAGAGTAGACCACTTCCGACGGGTTCTTGAGGCGCGGCTTTTCAAGCTCCAGCGTTTCCGCCGGGAAGAGACGTAAGGGGGCATCCAAATGGGCGGCCAACGCATTCATGGCAGCCTCATCGGCTTTCAAGTCGATAGTTGCGACACAGGCGACAGCGCCCCTTGCAACGCCCTTAACCGCAAGATGTGTGTCGACCAAATCGATCAGTTCTTGCGGATCGCAGCCGCGGGCACAGCCGACGCCAACTACATACCGCTGCGGATGATAGACAAGCCGTGTCGGTGTCCCGTCGACAGGTTCATCGGTTGCCAAAAGCGTCAGTTCGGCATCCTCGGCAATGGTCAGCTTGTCCCGCTTCAACCAGTCTGCGGAGCCCAATACCTGAACCGGCGCGCCGGACAGGAGTTCGGCCATGACCGGTTTGGCGTCTGCCGGATTTGCGAGTTTCCAGCCCTTGGGCGGTGCATCCAGTGCAATACCAAGGGCGGTGTCACCTGCAGTGGTAATAGCCGCATGACCGCCAAGGGCTTTTGCGAGAAGGCGCGCCAATTCGTTGGCTCCGCGATGACCGCCGAGTAGCGGGACGATGCTGGAGCCATCTTCAGACACGGCCACGACGGGCGGCTCGGTCCGCTTGTCCGACAGGATCGGAGCCAGCGCCCGGATCAGAATACCGCTGGCGCAAAAGCCGATGATCGGATGCCCGGCCTTGAACAGCATCTGAATGTGTTCAATCGTCTCGTTGAACTGCGTGTCGGCGGTCGGCACACGGCCGGCAAGGCCATGGATTCGAGCCGTCGAAAACCGCTTGGCGATGTCTTCGGCGGTGTCGAGGCCAGCCTGGTTCAGGACGAGAAGGATGGGGGAAGCGTCCACGCTTCGTCTCCCTTATAGATAAGGATCATGGAAAAATACGGGGCTTTGTCCGTATCAAGATCTTGAAGCCGGTAGACCTTCTGTTCCGGCAGGCTTGCGCGTTCAACGTACCCGGCGCGGTCGAGAAGGTTCATGTCGTCAAGAAGTGCTTTCAACCGCGGTAGATGACGGCCAACCTTCATGATGGCAACGGCCTGGGCTTCTTCGATCTTGGCGCGGATATCAACATCAGGCAGCGGGCCAGGAATGACAGTCAGAACGTCGTTGCGGGATGTCAGTGGCCGCATCAGCTGCGCTGCGCAAGCGGTCAAGGAAGTCACGCCCGGCACAACTTCACACGGGAAACGTCCGGATAGGCGGTCGAACAGATACATGAAGGACCCGAAGAAAAATGGATCGCCTTCACACAGCACGACCACATTTTCACCGGTTTCCAGAACCTTTGTGATTTCTTCAGCGGCCTTGTCGTAGATTTCCTGGGCGGGAAAGCGGTCGACACGCATTGGCACAACAATCGGGATCTCCCGGGCGTGTTGTGGGATCGTGTCAGCTGCGATCGACCGCGCAAAACTCTCGCCGGTATCGGGCGCTGGATAGGCTATCACCTTGGCCGATGAGATCAGCCGATGCGCTTTCAGGGTCATCAGTTCCGGGTCACCCGGTCCAAGACCAATTCCATAGAGCGTACCGCTCATGACTTCACAAAACTCCACTGGGTGACCGGCATTGCCGGCCTCCATCCGGTAAGTCCACCGACAGCGCTGGCCCGTTGAACGGACAACCGCTTCAAATCGCCGCCATGTTGCTGATAGGCATCAAGGAGAACCGCTTCGCTTTCAAGCGTGACAGCGTTTGCGACCAGGCTTCCCCCAGATTTCAATGCCGACAGGCAGGTTTCTAACACGCCGTTCGCAGTCAGGCCGCCGCCGATAAAGATCGCATCTGGCTCAGGTAGGTCGTGCAATCCGTCCGGCGCGGTCGTATCAATCAGGTCAAGGTGCGGAACGCCAAGGGAACTTGCATTTTCCGCTGCCATCAGTCGCCGTTCTTTATGAGGCTCCAGGCCAATTGCTTTCGTACGATCTGCAGCGCGCAGCCACTCGATCGCCACTGACCCGCACCCGGAGCCAATATCCCACAACAGCGCGCCGGGATAGGGCTTAAGTGCCGCGAGGGTCACCGCGCGCACTTCCTGTTTGGTCATCTTGCCATCGTGACGGAAGGCCTCATCTGGAAGGCCTGGAACACGTGAGTTAACGGCGGAGCCGGGGGACGCAACAGCCTCGATACCAAGAGTGTGAAAATCCGCGACGTCTTTTGACCATTCCTTGGCGATGCCCGAAACAATCCGCTCTTTTTCACCTCCAAGATGCTCAAGGACGGTCATGCGGCTCGCGCCATAGCCTTCGTCTTGCAGAAGCTTGGCAACGTCGCGCGGCGCATGGCCATTGCTTGTGAGCGCGAGCAGCCGGGCGCCCGGATAAAGATGACAGCGCAGCCGGTCAACCGGCCTTCCGTGCACCGAAAGGCATTCGCACTCCTGAACCGCCCAGCCGAGCCGTGCTGCAGCCAGCTGGAACGCGGAAGATGCCGGGAACACAGACATTTCACTGGATGGGAAATACCGCGCGAGGCTGGAGCCAATTCCGTACCACTGCGGATCACCAGTTGCGAGCACGGCGACAGAGCGGCCTTTCAGAGCAGCCAAGTCCTCGAAAACCTTGGAAAAGGGGGAGGGCCACAGGCGCTTTTCGCCGGATAATCCCGGAACCAGATCAAAGTGGCGGGCACTGCCATAGACGATTTCCGACCCGGTCAGCGCAGTTTGCGCGGCGGCCGAAAAGGAACCGTCTTCGCCCAATCCGACCAGGGTCAACCAAGGAGAGTTCATGTGTCCCCCAGTTTGTAGGGCCGAATAGCGACTCTGGTGGTCAAGTGTGCTGGTTTTCCGTTATCTGACACAACCGGCTGTCGTTTGCCACGGGACTTGTTCGGTTTGGTAGAAGAACCATCTCCGGACGGGGCTTGACCGCCTGGCTGGGATAGAAATCCGCGGGAACGCAAGGATTTGGGTTTGCTGACGGATTTCATTGCGGGCTTACGATCATCGGCCGTCATATCAACCCTCTTCCGGCAAACCGGCGGCAAGGGCATTTACGGCAGCGGCTGCCATGGCCGATCCACCCCGGCGGCCCTTCACGGCAAGATAGGGAACGCTATAAGGGTTGGCTGCCAGCGCGTCCTTGGATTCCGCCGCACCGACAAAACCCACCGGGAATCCAAGTATGACTGCTGGCTTCGGCCCGCCGGCAGCGATCACCTCAAGAACATGAAACAGCGCGGTCGGGGCATTGCCAATAGCGACAATTGCCCCGTCCAGCCGATCGCGCCAAAGCTCGACAGCAGCGGCTGACCGGGTTGTTTTGAGCTCAGATGCAAGGCCGTGGACCGAGGGGTCATTCAATGTGCAGATGACTTCGGAGCCTTCCGGGAGCCGATTCTTGATAATGCCATGCGCAACCATCTCCACATCGCAAAACACCGGAGCTCCTTTTGCGAAAGCTGATTGCGCCGCTTCCAGAACGTCATCCGACCACGTCAGATCTTGTGGTAGATCGGTCATGCCGCAGGAATGGATCAACCGGACAGCCGTTGGATGCAAGGCATCTGGGATATGTGAAAGGTCTGCTTCCCGCCGCACGATAGAAAAGGATTGGCGGTAGATTGCCGCCGGGTCCGTCTCATATGCGTATTGCGGCGTGTCATTGGCTGGCAAAAGCGTCACTCAGGTGTCCGTGGTAAAAGGTTGCGCGGCAAGTGAAATGCTAAGACCGGATGCCGCTGAAATAGCAATCTGCATAGGGATAATCTGCGATTATGGCGTCGGATTTTCCGCAGTTTCACCGGGCTCAGCATCTGCTTCGTCGCTGTCGGCTGCACTGTCCTTGTCTTTCCGGCTTGCCCAAGCAACGACACCAGCAATGAGAGCTGCACCTGCAAGCGCTGCGGCGCCAGCCCAATGGGCATGCCCGGCAAGTTCGCCCAAGTGGCCCGCGTGCGCAAATGCGGCAGAAGGTGCAGAAAATGGGAGCACGGCAGACAGGATAATCCTGAGGGTCATGGTCTCTTCCAATCATAGTGCCGTTTAGGCAGACATTATGCAGCCGGCGGATAAGGAAGAAAGAAAGGCACACGGCCCCGGCTGCAACTTCTACTGCTTGCGGAGCGATATACCTTCAACAGCTCCGGCATTGGCCCCCGATATGGGTCAGCCGCATCCAGAATCTCTCTCAGTCCCTAAATGGACGCCGTCAGATCGGCGCACAGTACGGGACGGTCTTGTGGGGATCAAGCATCAAAACGACACGATATTGACGGGCGCCGCCATACCTTCCTAGTGAGGTGACTGAGTCCGACAAGCGGTTGCGTCAAACAGCCAATTTACATCGCCCGTTAAAGGCGGTAGGGGTTTTTACGTAGCCTGTGGAGGGGCTCAGGCCGGCGCCTCGCCGGCGCTTCCAGCGCTGTGATGCGTTTGGAAACGGCGGGTGGCTCTTCGGGTCATCCGCCACTCCTGAACTTCCTGGACTTTCTGTTACCTGCGGCGGGCAATGAGCAAGGTAATGTCGTCAAACACGGTCGCCGATCCGATATGCGATCTTAGGTCGGCAATCATCGCCTCCAGCATCCGCGCAGCGTCCTTGCGGCCGTGTACCTTGGTGCTCGCGATCAAACGATCCAGGCCATACATTTCGCCCTTGGAGTTTTCCGCCTCCGTAACGCCGTCCGTGTAAAGGACAACCGTGTCTCCGCTCTCAAAGGGCATGGGCAGTGGGCGGACAAATTCCGAGATGTTGTCTTCCAATCCGACCGGAAATCCAAGGTCGAGCGTGTCGACTGTTTCCACAGCACCTGAGCGCCGCAGCAAAATCAACTCTTCATGCTGGCCGGTCAGGGTCAGTTTGTCGTGCTCTATATCTACAAAACACAAGGTCAGGTGCTTGTCGGTTTTCGTGCGTTTGATGTTGCGGCAGATCGCATTGTTGAGGGCAACAAGAAACTGTTTGGGGTCGCTCGGACCTTGTTCTTGAAGGGCGACGGCAACGGATTGCACCATCAGCATGAGGACGCCGCTCTCAAGGCCATGGCCGGTGACATCGCCGATTCCGATTTTGACGCGGTCCCCAAGTTGCAAGACGTCATAGTAGTCTCCGCCGACTTCATCGGCAGGTTCCATGAAGGCGGCGACTTCCAGCTGATCAATCTCACCCAATTCGTTCTGGGTCGGCAGGACCATCATCTGGATCTGCCGCGCAACTTCAATTTCAGCTCCAAGGCGGACATTTTCCGACGCCAGCTGTTTGTTCAGGTGGCTGATTTCCGAGTTCGCCGCTTCCAGGTCGCCGTTCATCTTGTGAAAGCGATACGCCTGACGCCATTGCAAACCGGCAAAAGCAATTCCGAAGGCACCAGCGCCCGCGAAATAGGTCAGCAGGTATTTAAAGGACCAAAGATTTTCCGCGATAGGCTGGTCGATCGTAATCGCCTGAATTCCGCGGATGTCGCCAACCACCCAGTCCGTTTTTGGGCTCTCTGGATGAGTGTTGTGGCACGCGACACACGAAGCTCCCATATAAACTGGCGAAGCGATTTGAACTTGGCGGTCGAACATGGATCCCGTAAAGCCGATCTCCAGGTCTTTGGGATCCCGGGTCTCCCGGAAGTCAGCCAAGGCCTTTTGCTCAAAAGCGGTGAGTTCATAGGGCTCACGTTCTGTGAACGGCAGATCTGAGACGAACCGGTATTCCAACGTACCTTGATCGCCGATGACGTCCCCGAGCTCAATTGACAGCGTTGCCGGAATGGGAATTCCGCCATCCCGTTCGTGGTATTCGTGCGTTGGTTGAATGTCACCACTTGCGCTTTGCACGCGTCCTACGACATTGCGGGCGTAGTACGTCCGGATCTCGGTGATTGCCTTGTCGAGATCAATGGCTTGAGAACGGAGGGACTGGTCGGAAATCGTGCGCAGGTCCATCCAGACAGCGACCGGCAGCAACGCGAGCGCCAGTAGGACCACGACAGCGAAGATAAGCGGGCGATCCATGAATTTGAGCCAGAAGCGATCTAGTGTTTTCAAACCGTTGTGGGGTTGCATTCTGCGTTTACCGCTTTCTGAGGTACCATTGGGAGTAGGCTGCTGCGTAAGTGTCCGCGATGGAAAATGAATATAGGGGCACCCTGGTAAATTCTAAATGACCGCCGTAAAATCCGCGGGTCGCGGGACGCATCTGGGTCGGCATAGAGACGCACGGTGTTCTTACCTATTTTGTACGGTCACTTGTTTTCTCAATCCTGAAATGTCAACAAGAACTGTAACAACCTCGATCAAACGGGTGCCGTATCATGCAAGACCATCTCGTGTTCACAGTCATTGCCGAAGACCGTTCTGGGCTTGTCGAGAAGATCGCTGACGTCATCGCAGGCGCAGGAGGGAATTGGATCGAGAGTTCCATGGCCCGACTTGGTGGCGAGTTTGCCGGCATCGTGCGCATCTCTGTTCCTGCCGAAAACGCCAGCCAGTTGACTGCGGCGCTGGAGGCACTTGGAACAGACGGGATCGATATCACGCTGCGGTCCGGCCATGGTAGCGACAATGAAGCACCTGGTGCGTCCGCCCATCTGGATCTGGTATCGCAGGATCACCCGGGAATATTGCGCGACATCACCCACATTCTGAGCGAGCACAAGGTCAGCATTGAGCACCTGGAAACGTCTGTTGAAGCGGGATCGATGCAGGGCGGTCTCCTGTTCAAGGCCTCTGCGGATTTGAGGCTCCCAACCGGACTGACACCTGCTCAACTGAGCGACGCGCTGCAAGCAACCGCGGCGGATCTGATGGCCGACATCAGCCTTGCCGAGTAAGGCGCCAGGCTGGCTGTTCCGGCACATCTGTTTTTTAGATTTGTCTTTGCTCGGGATCTACCTTAAGCACTCAGCCGTTCTGAAGTGAGGGGCATCAGGATCTTGGGCGAACTCCGGCAAAACATCCGGAAATTGAACGCAGCAGTCATTGTACTGCTGCTGCCGTTCCTGCTGTCTGCCCTTTTGCCGCAAGGCTTCATGCCAACGCTGCAAAAGGATCAGGGCTTTACGGTCGTCCTGTGTACACCGGACGGCATGAGAACCATCACCCTAGATGCCGACGGTAAAGAACTGCCGTCTGGACCGATGGGTGATGATGAAGGCAAAGCATCAAACCACTGTGTATTTTCCGGTGTTGGAGCGGTGGTCGTGCCGGTCTTGGCATCGGACAGCGCCTTACCGGTCTTCGCTTCGCTGGCAATTCCGTTCTTTGCCGAAGCGCCACGGACAAGCTCGCTGAACCGCAGCCAGAACGGGGCACGCGCTCCGCCTCTTGGGATCTGATCTTCCCGAAATCCATTTTGAAATTGATATGAACCGGACCGCCTCCAACTGTCTTTGAGTGGTGGGGCATCCGGTATGGAGATCCCATGAGTGATATCTCACATAACGTTCGAAGTGCATCCGCACCGAACGCGTTCTATCGCGCTGCCTGGCGTTGGCACTTTTATGCCGGATTGTTTGTCGTGCCCTTCCTTATGGTCCTCGCGGTCACAGGCATGATGATGATGTACATCGGTTACATTGATGGCCGTGACGGCGAAAAAATTACTGTGTCTGTCCCTCAAGATGGTCAGCCGCTGAGTGTGTCCGAACAAGCGAGCCAAGCCCTGAAGCAACATCCAAACGGGGTTGTTGTGGAGTGGCTCAAAGGGCGGACTGAAAACAACGTTTCAGTTTTTCGCCTCAAAGCCGACGGTGTTCAGTCGATGGTCGCTGTCGATCCTTACACTGGAGACGTGGTTGAGAGCTGGGACCGGCGCAAGGGTTGGTACGACTTTGCTGACGGCATCCACAGTGATCTCCTGCTTGGAACACCGGGCGACCGCCTTCTGGAGATTGCAGCCGGTTTGTCGATCGTGTTGGTGGTTACGGGTCTTTACCTTTGGTGGCCGCGTGACCGGTCCTTTGTACAGTCCGTCGTTCCAAACTTGACAGCCAGGGGACGAGACTTCTGGAAGGGGCTTCATTCCAGTATCGGGATCTATGTTTCTGTCATTCTGCTGGCGTTCTTGATCACCGGCATGGCCTGGACCGGTATTTGGGGAAGCAAGATCGTTCAGGCTTGGAACACCTTCCCTGCGGAAAAATGGAACAATGTTCCCTTGTCCGACAGCACACACGCTGCAATGAACCACGGTCCGGTTGGTGAAGTCCCCTGGACTCTGGAGCAGACACCTATGCCGGCTTCCGGCTCAGGATCCGGGGTTTCTGGAACGCGAGAGGGCGCGCCTGTGACGATCGACAGCATCGCGGATTTGGCAGCAGCAATCGGCTTTAATGCCCGATATCGTATTTCCTATCCCCAAGGAGACACGGGTGTGTGGACCATCAATCAGGACACAATGAGTTCTGATGCTGAAGATCCCTTCTCAGATCGCACTGTCCACATTGATCAGTATACCGGCAAGATTCTGGCGTCTGTTGGGTTTGCCGACTATTCGCTTGCCGCAAAAGCCATGGCTGTTGGCATACCCCTGCATATGGGATTGGTGGGGCTTTGGAACCTGGTGCTCAACACACTCGCGTGCCTGTCAGTGATCTTCCTGTGTGTGAGTGGTGTTGTCATGTGGTGGATGCGCCGCCCGAAAGGTGCAGCACTCCGGATCATTGCGCCGAAGACACCGGAGAACATGCCGCATTGGCGTGGTGCGATGATCTTGATGTTGTTCCTCTCGCTGGCGTTTCCGCTTGCCGGCGTGACCCTTTTGACGGTGCTGGCGCTGGATTATGTGCTGGTCAAACGCATACCGGTTCTCAGAAAGGCCTTTGGCTAACTGATGGACCGGGCTTTCTCATGAGAGCCCGGTCTGTCCCGATCCGAACGTTTTATGCCGCCACCGACCAATCTGCCGCGTCCTGGCGGGCGCCAATAAGAGCAAGCCCGTTGGCCACCGAAGTGAGTTCGTTGCCGCCTGAAATTCGCTCGGCACCAAAACGGTCTGCGAACATCTTCCGTACCGCGGGCACGAATGAAGTGCCACCGGTCATAAACACCCGGTCGATGTCGTCTTCACTCAACTTGGCGCGTTCCAGCGCGCTGTCGAGCGCGCGATTCATCTTCAAGAGATCGGGAGCGATCCAGCTCTCAAAGTCCTTCCGAGCAACGCTTGCTTTGAAGTCAGGGCCGAGCGGTTTGAAAATGAGTTCAGCCTCTTCGTTCGCCGAGAGAATCGCCTTTGTCTCTGAAACTGATTTGTAGAGCGGATAGCCCTGATCTTCTTCGACGAGCTCTATGAACAACTCGATCTGATCTGGGTCTAGGCACCAGCGGAGCAGCTTTTTCATCTCCTTGAAATCATCGGATGTCTTGAAGATGGATAGCATGTGCCAGCGGGCAAAATTTGAGAAAAGGTTGGGCGGGATATCTAGTGTCTTGCCCATGCTTTTGTATTGAGACCCTTTGCCAAGCTTCGGCAGAACGACGTTATCAATGATCCGGTAGTCAAAGGTGTCTCCGGCTATGCCAATGCCGCCGCGCCCCAACGGGTGCGCGTGCATATGACCAGCTGAGGTCTCAAACCGCATGAGCGAATAGTCCGTGGTGCCACCGCCAAGGTCAGCCACAAGAATAGTCGTATCCTGCTTGAGGGACTGGGCGTAGGAAAACGCGGCGCCAACAGGCTCCATGACAAATAGGATGTCGTCGTAGCCGAGTTTACTGAAGGCTGAGCGATACCGCTTCATCGCGAGCTGTTCATTCGGATTGTGACCGGCAAACTCTACGGGCCGGCCCACCACCAATCGGGTTTGAGACGGATTGATCTGCGGATGGGCGCGCTCAAAGGCAGCCGTCAAAAATGTCGCCATCAAGTTCTCAAAATCAAACGGAACGCCAAAAATGCCCGTTCCTTTAAAGGCCGCGCTGGCCGCAAAGGTTTTCAGGGACTGAATGAAACGGACATCACCGAAGCTTTCGAGGAACTGACGGATTGCCCATGGGCCGACTTCAGGATGAGGAGCCTTTGCGGCCCCTTTGTCGAGAAAGCTGAGGACCGATGGCAATGAGGTTACTTCCTCCCGGTCGCCAAGAAATGTGACCGCTTCTGCACTACCGGACATGGAAGCTGTCATCGCCACGGTGTTCGATGTGCCGAAATCAAGACCAATGGTGTGCATGAAAACGGTGTCCTTCTGAAACGCATATAAAAGACCGATCGCGATAATTACGAGCAGTTGCGCAGTCTTCGTGTCAGTAATGTGGGCCGTGCGGAGTACGCTTGTTTGGTGCGAAAGGCAAGCGGGGCGTTAACACCTCAAGTGATCGGCTCGCAGTGACAGCCGTCTGGCGCGTCCTTGGCGATCCACCTTAATGGCTTCCAATGCGAGAGGAACTTCAAAGCAAAATTGCTGCGTTAAACGGATGAATTATTTCGAAAATTCGAAATTAAGTGCATTTTGAGATCAAAACCGTAAGAAGAAAACTCCCGAAAATTTATGGTTAATGGCTCAAAAGATAGTTGTTGTTGAGGCGCGTTTACGAAGTTGTTCAAAATACATCGCATTAATTTAAATATTTAGCCACTTAAGGTCTTGTTAAGGTTATAAAAGCCCTAACCGCATAGGGACGATGCGGCTCTCATTGGGACTAAGCGAAACCTGGCAGGGGGTAATCGTGTCGAATAACAAAGGAAAAAAATGTCTATCGCGTTCAACGAAGAGTATTACCTTGCGAACAATCCGGATGTAGCTGCTGCAATTGATGCGGGCCTGTTCCAGTCCGCAGTAGAACACTTCAATCTGTTCGGTTGGTCAGAAGGGCGTGACCCAAACGAGAATTTCGATACATCGTTCTACCTGTCAGAGAATCCTGATGTTGCAGCCGCCGGTGTTAATCCGCTGGACCACTTTTGGGTTTACGGCGCGGCTGAGGGACGGATCCCGAACCAAACAATTGATACGCTGTTGGGCCAACCGGACATTGGTGGTGGCGACGATGCTTTCGATTCTGCGACGTATCTCGCCGCCAATCCGGACGTCCAGGCTGCTGTTGAGGCCGGATCGTTCACGGCCTATCAGCATTGGGTCCTTTATGGGCAATTCGAGAACCGGGACGGGGCGCAGGCCCTAAGCGGGACAGATCTGTCGTCCGTAGTACTGGATACGCCTTTGGGCAGCGATGGCGATCCCGACGATGGCGATACTGGTGGCAGTACTGGCGGTGGCGGAGCCGGCGGTGGCGGCAGCAGCACGACCGGCAATACGATCATTCTCGAAGCCGGAGCATCTGAAGTGTTGGTCGGCGGCGTGCCGGTGAATGCAACAAACTCCGCAACGGATTTGAACGACACGATTTACAGCACATTCGACAACGCGGATCTGAGTGTTATCGATGCTGGAGATGGTGAGGATACGCTAATCATTACCGGCTTCAACACCTTCATAATCGACGATGTCCGGACGGACGACGCAACTGACGTGTCCGACCAACTTGATATGAGCCTGACCTCCGTTGAAAATATTATTTTTGAGGATGTGATTGGTGAGGTCGACATCGAAGATAAGCACAACGGTGAAAACATAGAAGTTCAGGGAGAATCCGGTGCTCTGGAAGCTCTTACGAAAGCCGATGGCCAGACTTTGGTTGTCGAGAATACAAGTGGAAGCTTTTATTCCGAGATTTTTCTGTCAGACCATTCCAACCTGTCCGTGACGCTTGGGGCAAGTGATGATTTCATCAACGACCTCCAGACCGGGGATGCCTACGTTGATGCTGGTGGCGGAGACGACTTGATTGTCGTGAGTGCCGAAGCTGCGGAAACTGCCACGATAATCGGCGGTGACGGCAGCGAGGACGCGTTGGTCATTGACGCGGACATCACTGCGGACACGCACTATGTCTTCACCGATGCAAGCGGAATTGAATACCTGGACATTTACGAAGACGATTCGCACACAACGTCGGTTGATCTTTTTGATGGCATAAGGTTTCTCGGCGTGTTTGAGGGAAGTGGGCCCCAAGACAGTTGGGTTTACGGTGCCGCGGACCAATGGAACAATATCTTTGAAACCAATTTCGAGGACACAGGCGCGGCGAAAACCCTTGTGCTAACGTCAGAAGGGGACATCGACCTTTCAAGGTACGATGTTGATCTCTCCGGTTTGGGCTTTGGAGGCGCAGGAGGGGTGTTGTTGTCCTCCGGGAACGACTCGCTGACCCTAGGCGCGGAGAACGCCTATTATGTCGCCGACGATGGCGGCTTGATCGACGGCGGCAATGGTACAGACACACTGATAATGGCGGATGAGCTTGAAGATCCATTCGATCTGGATGCCGTCCGAAACTTTGAAACTATTCAATTGGCGGGTAGTGATCAGGGACTGATCATTTCCGACAATACCACTGCATCTGGCGCAACAACGGTGTTTGATGCTTCTGGTCTAACCGGTGGATTGTTCTTCTGCGGGTGCGATGAGCTTGACGGAACTCTTGAAGTGCTTGGCTCGAACTTCGGAGACTTCATCATCCTCGGTGCCGGCGCGGATACCGCCACGCTGGGCAGCGGTGACGATGTGGTGCAGATTGTCGAAGTCGAAAACGGCACGCTTGTCTTCGGAGCTGACACGATCAACGGGTTCACGGTTGGAGTTGATCCGAGCTCCGGCGATGCGATCTCTTTCTCTAGAGACGATGTGGACTTTGATGATACGACAGAACTCACCTTCTCGAGCATTCATGGTGATGGGGCCAACACCGACATATCGGCATTGATCGATCGGGGCTCCGTGTCCGTGCTTAATGTCGCTGAGAATGCCATCATCGACAATGCCGCAGAGCATCATATCATCAACTTCACAGAGACCAGTGCGACAAGCTTCGCGGACGCAATCGGTGCCGGCACTGTCGATGTCAATGATGGTGGAGCCTTGGCCGCTGACACCGCATTTCTTGTCACGTACTTCGATTCGGATGCTGGTGCCGCGATTATCGGGTATGTCGACAATCTGGGTTCCAACAACCTCCTGGATGACGATGACACTGTCCACACGATTGCAAGTGTCGGTATGACGGCAGCAGATTATGCCAACTTCGCAACGAACTCGTTGATGTTCGACTAAGCGGAAAATCGTTGCCCGTCGGGTTCCAATAACCTGGCGGGCAAATTTTATTGGGAAGTTTTGAACGAAGCCTGGCCGCCAGATCCATCTCCAGATGGATCAAAAGCTACACCAAGCGCCACTACATGAGAAAATTAGCGGCGTTTTTGAAGCAGTATATTGAAATAAAATGGCGGACAGAGAGTCCGCCAAAAAATCGTTGAAATTATTGTAAAATATTGTGAAATTGACGAATGTCGAAATAAAACCATCTTCACACCCATCAATAATTGCTTTCTTAAGATATGATACGTTTCTTTGCGATGGAGGCAGCGGGATGGTTCAAAACACCTTCAAATCCTGCCTTAAACTACAGCACTCTTGTTCAGCTCATCAATCATCTCGATCAACCTGTCAGCTCGTTTTATATCGAAGACCTGCTCTGGGCCGCTCGGAGCGACGTCGGTGAACGGGCTCTCGTAGAGCAGGCTTGGATCCATCATTCCCTTGTCGGTTAAGTGCGCGATGATCATGTCGATGAACTCTATCTGTTCCGCTGTTGTACTGGCATCGCTAACAAATTCGCTAAAGGCGTCAACGACCGCTGCACGCTCAAGACCTACCAGAGCTCGAATGAACCGTCCTAGCCCCGCGCTCAAGTCCGCGGCTTTCTCAACCTGCTCAGTATTACCTACACCGGCGGTGATTAGCATGTCTTCAAGTTGATCGAGGTCTTTGGCGGTCAGCGGCTTGCCTCGACGGAGTTTCTGAAGCGTGAGATGATCTTCGTGCTCCAGCAGGAAATGCCGGGCCTTTTTCTTGAACTTTACGAAATCGACTTCGCCGACCTGCGGCAGGTCAACGCCGATCGCTGTACCAAGGTCGTCCTCGAAATTGGTGTAGACGATTGCCTTGCGCTTCTTGTCTATGTGCTGAACCAGATCGCGCAGGCGTAGACGCACGAGTTCCAGGAGGGGGACGGTTATCCCTTCCCACCAATGATCAGTCTGGATGTCTTGTATTAAAGGACTTTGCGCAGCGATGGCGGGAATGGCGGTCTGCTCTTCTAGGGCTGCAGCGATTTCCAAAAGCTGTTGTTTCAACCGGTCGAAAGACTTGTTCGCTTTCAGTAGGGCCAGTTCCAGCGAGAACATCAGCAGGTCGAAACGCTTGGCTTCCTCATTGTCGGAGTTGATTTCGCTCGGCAGCATTGCAACCTCATTCAGAAGCTCGTCACGCTTGTCATCGCTCAAGGTCTTCCAAGCGTCGCGCTGCTGGTATTTCTCAACGGACCGGCGTTTGGGGCGGACAATGAAATTGTCAAGATTCATGCCTGCAACATAATCGATGAGATAGTTGAGTGCTTCGTCGCGGACCGTCGTTTCATCGAGCTGCACCCTATGGTCTAGGTCTCCCGGTCCCAAGTATCCTTCGCCCTCTTCTGCCATGCCGTCATAGATTTCAGCGGACTGTTGCTCGTCTAGGGCCCGGACCAGATCGAACCGTGCTGCAAATAGCCGTTCACTAAGAGACTTGGTATTGAGGCCATCCGACACCTTCGGGTTCTGACTGAAGAATTCAAGGTTTTGGCAGAAGTCGAAAACGTAAAAACAATCCTTGTCCACGTCGGGGCCGAACAAGTCAGGACACAGCCGGGTGCCACGGCCAAGGATCTGCCAGAATTTTGTCTTCGAGCGGATCAACTTAAAAAGCACAAGATTGACCACTTCCGGCACGTCTATGCCTGTATCGAGCATGTCGACCGAGATCGCAATATGCGGATCCTTGTCCTTGATCGAGAAGTCATCGATCAGGCTTTGGGCATAGGTCGTCTTGAAGGTGATGATACGGGCGAAGTGCCCGGCTAGACGCGGATAGTTCGTGTTGAACCGTTCTTCGATGAACTCGGCATGCTTCTGGTTCTTGGCGAAGATAATGGTCTTGCCGAGCCTGTCGCCGCCCGAGACCTTGAGGCCGTGCGTCATGACATGGGCGAGCACCTTGTCCACGGTGTCTGTGTTGAACAGCCACTTGTTGACGGCTTCTGCGTTCACGCTGTCGGGGACCTCGTCCTCGTCCCATTCCAGCATATCCCACTCTTCTTTTTCCGCGTCGCTAAGGTCATCATATTTGATGCCTTCGCGTTGGAATTTGAGCGGGACCGAGATCGCCTCAGGTGGCACGAGGTAGCTATCCTCTACCGCCTGGTCGAGAGGATAAGCATCGGTTGGAACGCCATCCTCGAGATCAAATAGGCCGTAGGTGTTGCGATCAATTTCGTCCTTTGGAGTAGCGGTGAGGCCGACCAGCAGGTTGTCAAAATAATCGAAAATGGCACCATAGCGTTGGTACACGGACCTGTGCGCCTCGTCGATGACGATAAGGTCGAAGTGGCCGGGGCCAAACATGCGGCCTTCTTCGCGCTTTTGGTCGATCAATCCCATCATGGTCGGATAGGTGGACACATAGACGCGTGCCTGCGCCGACTTATCGGTTACCAGATTAACCGGTGCCGCGTCCGGCAGGTGATGCTTGAAAGCAGCCACAGCCTGATTGACCAGCGCGACACGGTCGGCGAGGAATAGAATACGCTTGGCCCAGTTGCAGCGCATTAGGAGGTCCGCCAACGCAATCACGGTGCGTGTCTTGCCGGAGCCCGTCGCCATGACCAGTAGCGCCTTACGCTGGTGGTCCTTTTCGAAGCTCTTGGCAATACTCGCGATGGCACGCGTCTGATAGTATCGGCCGGCAATTTCCTTGTTTACCGGTTCGCCTATCAACGGCTTACGGCTCGTGCGACGCTGGATTGCGAGCTGCAGCTCGTCCTTCTTCAAAAAGCCCTGAACAGCACGTGGAGGATACATCTGGTCATCCCAGATCCAGTGATCGTAACCGTTGCTGTAAAAGATTATTGGCCGTTGACCAAATTTTGCTTCCAGACAGTCGGCATAGAGTTTCGCCTGTTGCTGCCCGACGCGTGGGTCGCGTTTGGTGCGCTTTGCCTCGACCAACCCGAGCGGTTTGCCATCATCACCCCACAGTACGTAGTCGACGTAGCCGATGCCCTTATTGTTCGGCATGCCTACAACCTCATACTCAAGGTCATCGACACCATCCAGAGCCCAGCCGGCTTCCTTTAGCAGGACATCGATGAAATAGTCGCGCGTCTCTGCTTCGGAATAGTCATGTGTATCAGGCCGTTGTTCGTTCTGTTTACGTGCCTCTGCGATCTCAGCACGCATCGCTTTTAATTGATCGTCAAGCTTTGTCTTGTCCCGCAGCAATTGGGCGAGATTCTCGTCGCGCTCTTCCATCTCCTTTTGCATCTGCTGCAAACGGGTAAAGGCTTTTTTGACGATATCATCCTTGCGTGAAAGATGCGCCGGATTGAATGCCAAACCGTCAGCCGGCGGCGACTTACGGGCGTAGGTTCGCGCCAACCAGAAACAGACATGAAAGAGGTCGGTGACGGCCTGCAAGGCGTCACGCTGCGGTGTGTCTCGCGCTTCGTGAACTGCGCGATTGCCGATCTTTATGATCAGCCTAGCCTTCGAGATGATCGCATCACCCGCCGCGCGTTTAAACGTTGGTTCATGCACTAGAGCGGAGAGATTGTCCTGGTAGGGAAAGTTCAGGGATGCATCATGTTTGAAAATCCATTTGACTGCGATTTCCAGTGTTCTTCGAGCATAAAAAGCGCTGGCACGTGGATCGCCATTGACCAACGTCTCCGCCCGCTGCGCAGATGCCTGAACGTCGGGAAACTCAGCCGTAAGGAAGGAAAAGTTGGACATCAGCCGTCACCACCGTTGCCGAGTTGTTGCTCGAGTGACTGCCGGACCAGCCCCAGGGTGTAGGGAATCTCATCAAGTGCGCTGATCTTGACTTCTACCTCTCCATTCCCCCATCGCCCTATCTGGGAGGTGTCTTTGCAGATACCGCGCGGATCGTTGATGTCGGTGAACTTCATATTGAGGGACAGCCGCAAAGCTTTTGCTTGCGGAACCACATCGACAAAGTTGGTCTCTGCCTTGTATGCCACGTAGAGCTTCAAGAATTCCTCGCTCACACAAGGGTCCAAGGCCAGAACGTCCTTGCGAAATGCTTCAAAAAGTTCCCGTACAAGGCCACTGTTCAAATAGGGGTGATCAGCAATGGAGTAGCTGGCGCTCGCTTCCTTTGGCGCCCGGTAGATGCTGAGAATGTCTTCAGCGAGGCTAGGGCCGGGCCACACCCCTGGCGCTTTAGCCGCAAGTTTCTGTGCGCGGGAACGAATTGCTTCCTCATTCCATTGCTCAACAGTGCCCAAACCGTCATTCAACCTAACTGGACTGTTCTTGAAACCACCTACCATGTCGCGTTTATCAACAAACGGAAGATCACTGTATTCGGAGTTGTAACCCGTAAGTGTAAGGTTGCCGAGCGTGTGCAGATATTCTTGATGGATGCGCTGCCAATCGTCGCCGAGTGCCGTCTTCCATTCGATCCGCATGTCTTCATTTTGAGGCATGATGTGTTCTATGGTGTATTCGTCAACCGGGACCCGTTCCTTACGACCATGATTTTCGAACCGGCGCAGCCAATAACTGCGGCTTCTAAAATTGTAGAGATCACGTTTTTGAAGTTCGCGTTGGAACTCGCCATCACCGGGAAAACGGCGGTAAGAGGGCAATAGCAGGAAGTGCGCCTTGATGCTTTCCAGGTAGCGATCCTTCTTCAATGACTTTGTGAAAGTTGCGAAGGTCTTGTTGAGTGAATTTGTCGGGATCATGCAGATCGCGCGGCGGAACACATAGGCTTCGACCAGCCGGATCGCTTCCAGAAAATCTGCTTTTGGGAGTTGTTTGGTGGCATAGTCGGCGTAAAGCTCAAGCAGGAACGGATAGGCGACGTCCACTTTCAGTTCGCGCAAATCATGGAACGCGAAGTTTAGATCTGCATCAGGTTCCGCACCCAGCGCCATCGCACAGTAATAGCCTGCGAAAGCCCGTAATTCGCTTACTAGGGTTTCTACGGCGGCAGTTGATGCGGCCGCTTCGACCTTGGACAGATTTTGTTCAGATATCTCCGGATTGTCTTCCCGTGCTTTCTTTTCCGCTGTTTCTGAGGCTGCGTTCAAAAAGGCGCGTGCGTACCATTTGAATGAATCGTAAACTTCACTCAGCCTTGGGATTTCGCCCGTTTTGACCGTCAGATAGTGCCTCATGAACGCGTCGAACCGCGCACTGTATCCGTCTTGGCCGAAGGCCCTTTCCATTGGACGCCAATAATTCTTGTAGAGCCGGGATTGTAGGTTTGTTTGCAGGCCCATCAGAACAAAATTGCGAATCAGGTCGGCTTGGCTGAGTTCCTTACCAGTAGAATTCATGCTTTCAAAAATAAGCTGCGGATTGTCCTGCCCGCGATTGAGGGAAATATCGACGATGAATAATCGATCCAATCCTCGGCACAGGGCCTCGAGTTTGGTGAGCTTGCCAATTTGTGATTGAAAGAACTTGAATCCCTCATTGATCCGCAAGGATGGATTTTCCGGCAATGGATCCCTGGCCACGATGGCCTTCAATGTTTCCCGGTCTGTCTCCGAAAGCAGCAGTTGGAAGCGGCGCTCATCATCCTCATCCGGGTCAATCAAGTAGCGGTTCCGAACTTTGCGGGCCGAAAACCCCTCGGACAACTCAACAGTCTCACCCTTCTGCTTTTCGAGCGCTTCAGCCAGTGCAGCCAGAAGCAGAGTGACCGTTGTTAAGCGCTGCTGACCGTCGATGACCAGATAAGGAGAGCGGTCGGAATTGGTGGAATCTCTTTGATCAATACCAACGACGGAACCGATGAAATGGATCGAGTGCCCGTCCTCGCGCCCGGCGCGTAAAATGTCGTCCCAAAGCTGCCGACATTCCTTCTCTGTCCAGGAGTAGGTGCGTTGATAAATCGGGATAACGAACTGCGGCGAGTTATTGAGGAACGAAAGAAGTCCGGATTCCGTGGCTTTCATAAGGCGCTCATAAAATTCGACAATATGAAGTCACGTTAGTCAGTCTAGGTGTGTTTCGTCCAGTGCTCTCGTCTGCGTTGCGTATGATTTTTCAAATCATTTTCAGCTTCGGAAATTTTTCGGCAAAGGCGGTCCGGATCGGGTGCCAGTCTTCGTCGGAGATGGTGGGCTTCCACTTCACCTCGTTCATGACCACATAGTTGGCGGCACTAAGGTCGTCCGCGAGACGCTTCTCCATGGCGCCGACGATATCGCGGATCGGCAGATGCTGTTTCATCAAAGTCGCGCGGATTTCCTTGTCGTCGTGATTATAGTCAGCCGGCTTCTCGACTTCAGCGTAGATCGGACCATGCGCGACCATATCGAACTCAACGCAATCTTCCGGCGCGATGCCGTGCTCAGTCAGATGCTTTCGCAATGCGTTCGTGTTCTTGGCACTGCCGAGATGCTGGCCCATTCGGATGTAGACGGGTGAGGCATGTGGACTGGAATTGTCCCCGGTGCGGCCAACATAAAGCAGCTCGCGCCCATCCGGCACAATGATCCGCCAGACATAAAGCCAAAAACCACGACGCAACATCGGACCCGGGAGCGTCAGTGTGTAGGTTCCAACTGTCATGGCATTTTCTTTCAAATCAACACTGTCGATGGATCCCAATTTGAAGAGTTTGGGTTCACCCCGTATAGCACCGATCAGGCTCCAGCTCGGCAATCACGTATGGCGTGAAAGCCGCAAGCATCAAAGAGATGCTGACAAAGTCCTTCATGTCCAAAGGCCGCAGAGCCGCTCTACGCCGGCCGCCGTGTCGAAGCCCAGGATAGTTTGAACCAAACCCATAGAGCTTCTTGCCGACTTCCTTGATTGTTGCATGGGGCCAGTCGAGTTGATCGCACATTGCTCCCAATGTCTCCGCTTCAACGCCCGGATATGTTGCCCCGATTGCCTCGAGCAAGTTGTACTGCTTCTGCAGGCACGTCTTCATGCGTGCCGGCGTCCGCGCAATCTTCAAATCGGCAAATGCGTCGTCAAATTCGGCCAATAGCTCGTTGATATGATCATCACCAGCAGTGAGCCGTTTGACCTCCGCCAGCATCTTTACGAATACTCCCGCGATTGTCGGATTGAGCGAAAATTCGTCCCGGAGTTCGTATCGCAAGCTGAACTTTGACAGGAAGTCCAAGACCAATTCTCGAAATTTCGCTTTAAGCTCCGCTTCTTCGTCGAACGTTTCTAGCGTTCCATACGCTTTTTCCAGAAATGCAACAGCATCCTCCTCTGTTGTCACCGAAGTCAGAGCATTCTTGAAGTAGGCTTGTGTGTCGTCACCAGATAGGGCGTTTTCTCGTGACATTCGGCGCTGATCAAACTCCGCATGGGATTGATGGTAGGCATCGCGAATTCGAAGATATTCGGGGTCTATCAGCTCGCCGTTTTCGTTGAAAGCTGCTGCAGGCGGAGCTGCAGGCACTTCGGGCTCGATTGGTGCTGGAACAAGCTGCCGTATCAACTCGATATAGAGGTCCTTCGGTGCGTTGCGTGCCTTTTTTAATTTGGACCAGATCTCGACCCAAGTTTGCGGCCAAACATGTAAGAGCTCCCCGTTCATCAGAGTTCTCCTGAAAAGGCGCGGTGTTGGAGAGACGAAAATAGAGAGTTCGTCAAATCTTCACAGGTTAACAGCTTGTCCAGTTTTGTTTTTACTGCCTGAGCTTGGTCGGCGAATTCTTGTTGCAATTTCTTTGGAGGAAGCAGAAATGGTAAATTTGACAATTGCGTCTTGTTGATGGACGCAATCCCGGTGGTTTGCTTTGCCGACTTCAGAAAATAGCGTTTTCCGTAATCGCTGCCGATCAACCACATCGCGTAGAGTGGGTGAACGTTGTTTGAAGTCAGTCGAACACGGAAAATGTGGTTTTGGTGAATTGCTTCATGCAACTCGCCTCTCCAAAGACTGCCTCTGCCGAGTTTATCGGGATCGCCACCTTCAGTCAGCAGCAAGTCGTCAACCTGAAGCCGATATCGCCCAATCTCAGCTTCGGTGGCTTCGATAGTCTTCACAATATCAAGCTTAAGCGTCTTATCTTGAACATTCGCAACAGCGAGGTACGGCACGGTTCTTGTGGGTTCACCTCGTAACTTCCGTCCCTTGGTAATACCGGACGCGATGTCGGCAATATCCGAGAGTGAATTGTTTTGGGGCCATCCCTTCGGATTGCTGACCGGATCCCCGAACATCTCCAGAAAGATCGACTGGGTGAGACTGTCGAGCAGGGCGATGGCTTGTTTGCGCTTTTGCCGCAAGCTGTCTGCCTTGTCCAGGATCGCCGAGATCCGTCGCTGCTCGTCGAGCGGCGGGAGGGGGATCGATGAGGCTTTAACGATCTTGTCGCTAACTGCGGGATAGCTGGCACCAGTCGACTTCCCCACCATGTCTTTCACGAACAAAGATGAGCGGACCCAGTGGTAGAGGTATCGTCCTGATAACCTCCCCTCGCGTGGACGAAGCACGCAAAACCCTGTTGAGGCAGTGCATCCGTCGAATTGTGGTGGCACATGAGCTACGCCATTCAAATTTGGTCGAACGGTTGAAACAAGAACATCGCCTGCCTGGACGATCTGGCGAGCACGGCTAGGTGCTTCCGAAGTAGGCATAACGTTCGCGCCGACAATCGACTTTTCGTCCTGGCTGACGGAGCTCAGATCGATATACTGAAATGAGGCAATGTTTGATTTTGCGGGCGACCATGTGGTTATTCGCTCGACATAGTCACCGATGGGCTCGCGGCAAAGGCTCACAGCATCGCCTCCAGTTCATCAAGGCCGGCGGTAATCTCGGCTTCCAGTAACTTCAGCTCGGCGATGATCTCCTGCGGAGGGCGGTGATCGACCGTCTCATGCACCACTTCCTTGTAGCGGTTGATGGACAGATCGTAGCCGGCCGCCGCGATATCGGCCTTGGGCACACAGAAGCTCTGCTGGGTGCGCGCACGTTTCAGCTCTGCGCCATCTTTCTCCCACCAGCGGGCCAGCAGGTCCGGCAGGTTGTTTTTGGTGTGCTCCTCCGCGCTCAGTGCGACCTCGGGTACGGGACCAAGCTTTTCCGCATCCAGCAAAAACTGGCGTTTGTCGTCGAGGCTGAGCCCGTCTGCCTGAACATCATAGAACCAGACGTGATGCGTACCGCCGGAATTGGTCTTGGTGAACAGCACGATTGCCGTCGAAACACCGGCATAAGGTTTGAAGACGCCCGAGGGCAGCTTGATGATGCCGTCCAGCTTGTGATCCTCAACTAGCATGCGCCGCAACTCCTTGTGCGCCTTGGAGGAGCCGAAGAGCACGCCGTCGGGCACGATCACCGCCGCGCGGCCACCGGGCTTCAGCAGCTTCAAAAACAGCGCCATGAACAGAAGTTCGGTTTTCTTCGTCTTGACGATCTTCAAAAGATCCTTGGCCGTCGTCTCATAGTCGAGCGATCCGGCGAAAGGCGGGTTGGCGAGGATCAGCGAATAGGCATCGGTGTCGCCGGCGTGATCTTCTGCGAGGGAGTCCTTGTAACGGATGTCGCCGCCCTCGATGCCGTGGAGCTGCATGTTCATCGAGCCAATGCGCAGCATGGTGGCGTCAAAGTCGTAGCCGTGGAACATGCCCTCATGGAAGTGCTTGCGCAGGTCCTCATCGCGGAAGAGTTCTGGGTTTTTCTCGCGCAGGTACTCTCCAGCGGCAACCAGAAAGCCTGCGGTGCCGGCGGCCGGGTCGCAGATCGTATCCTTCGGTGTTGGCCTGGTCAGTTCCACCATCAACTGGATGATGTGGCGCGGCGTACGGAACTGGCCGTTCTGTCCGGCCGAGGCGATTTTCGCCAGCATGTATTCATAGAGGTCGCCCTTTGTGTCGCGGTCCTCCATTGGGATCTCGCTCAAAAGATCGACGACTTTCGCCAAGAGAGCCGGTGTCGGGATCGTGAAACGCGCGCCTTTCATGTGCTCGGCATGGGCGGTGTCGTTGCCTGCGAGTTCGCGCAGGAATGGGAAGACGTGCTCGGAAACGATCTCGAACATTTCCGCAGGGGCCTTGTCCTTGAAGCGAGACCATCTGAGATCAGAATAAGGGCGGTCGCGCGGATCGTTTCCGTCTGGAAAAATCACCCTTTCGACAGGCTTGTCAAAGCGGGTCGCCTTGCGCTCCTCCAGCGTTTGAATGTCGTCCAGGCCGCGCATGAACAAGAGGTATGTAATCTGTTCGATCACCTCGAGCGGATTAGCGATCCCACCCGCCCAAAATGCATTCCAAACACTGTCAATCTTGCTACGCAGCTCACCGGTAATCACGGTCGTATCCCTTGAATCAAATTTCCCGATTGCAATCTAGGAGGGTGGAGTCTTTGAGTGAAGACTTTTTTAGAAAGTCAGCCGTTCTTTTTGGTCGGCGAACATAAGAAAGAACTGTAGTCCGGAGTGGGAAAAAAATTTTAAGAAAAAGCGGGATGCTTCATTTCCTAATTTATGGGTGTGATTTCCTGTTGCGATACCCAAAAGGTATGAATTTCAATCTGTTAAGATCTTCAAACAGGAATCGGAAACGGCAAATTAATTTTCCAAAAAACATTCAAATGATACGCTGCAACCGCCCCGCAGGGGGTGGGGTCCAGAAAGAACCTATGGTGGGGGGCATGATTTTCCCATCTGTCCTGACCCCGTCTATATTCTCAACGAACTCTGTATCTGTAGAAGTATAACTTCTCTTTGTCTGTTGGTGAGGGTTGCTTGCAGGGGTATAGAGCGACGAAAGCCCGGAAGAGAGCTTTCGTCTCCATACCCTTGAACGATCTTGTCCGTCGGAGCCGGGCCGCCGTTAGGGTTCTCGCGATCTCAAGACCAGTGCCGCAAGATTGCTCCCTACTAATTCGCTGGGATCTGGTAATCCCGCGGCCGCACCCTTCGGAGCTTTCGAGCCAGGGTTGCTAGTTTGCGGCGCCCCACAGTATAGCGAAACGTGCCAAAGCACGCCGGGAACGCTGCCGTCATGAAACCGACCATTCCCTAGGTTTGACAGCCGCCCCATGTACGGGCCAGCAGTTCTGTTTATCGAATTGAAATTGGGTGGATCGAATTGGCCTGCTATGTCGTCGCCCTAGAGGCTTCCCATTGTTCGATGTCCGATAGTTTCCATCGTGAGCAGCCTGGGGTTAGCTTCACGCAGCGCGGGAAAGACAGATTTTCGCGGTGCCAACGCCAAACAGTTGGACGGGCGATACCCCAACGAACAGCAAGATCCTGGTCGGAAAGATATGTGATGTTCATGTTCCACATTCCTTGTTTCGAATGCGGACAAAATGTGGATATGGGAGCGCCATGTCCGCCCCAGAAACTTCACTTATCTATTTTTTTGCCGGCAGGATGCGGTTCCAGAATGCGCCGGAATTGACAGATACGGCGCCTTTCATTCCAAAATTTGAATAAACTTCAATGACTTCACAGGCAAATTCGACCATCGGACTCGTTCGTTCAGATGTCCCCGCCTTGTGCGGTGGTTGAACGGCTATTTCTCCGCTTAAGCATTCCCAAAGCTCAATTGCTGCCCGGACTGCGTCGTCCCGATGTGGGGCAGAAGGACGACCACCTTTGCGAGACAATTCCAATGCTTTTGTGAGCACAGTTTGCATCCGCTCCCAAAGATCGTTGGATTGTTTGTTGACCGGCCCGATAGCGAGTTGAGTCGTCTCACCCAGCGTCCAGCCGGTGATATCAAGCGCCTCCTCTGCATCGGCCTCAACTACCTGTACTGGTAAAGTCGTTTCTCGGACGGCTTCTTGCCACAGTTGAATGTTGCCAGTTTCAATTGCCTTCAGCTTTTTGCGGATGACGGATGAGGGACTTTGCTTCTCTGTGTATGAATTGGAAGGGCCAGCGTCCGAATCTTTTTGCAGAGCTTGCCAAACTGCACAATGTGAGCATTCGTACGTGACGCTGTCGTCATAGGAAATAACCATATCGACGGCTGTCATTCCATGACGACATTCCGTTTCATAGGTGATTTCTGGAAAGTGTTTTTTGACAACTGTCCAAACCCTCTTCGCTTGTGGCGGAGGGCGCTCTGGGTTCACATCCCAGCCTTCTTCGAAGAATTTTTCAGCGGGATCATAGTCAAGATCTTGAAAAGGATCCCAATCGTTCATCCGCGCATCTCCCAATGAACGATATTTGACGCAGTTGCTCCGCGCAGAAATTCTGCCCAAGCCGACATCATGCCCCGTCGACGTTCAATCAGGTCAGAGCGTCGATATGCACGTTCCACTTCGCTGCCGACACTGTGAGAAAGTGCAATTTCTGCCATATCTCGCGCAAAACCGGACTCCGCAGCCCAATCTCTAAACGTTGACCTCAGTCCATGCGGAACAGCCGGATGTCCATTTCTTGGATCTCGCCAGCCTGGTCTGCCGTTGTCTAATTCTACGCTGTGCATGCGCCGCATCACCGCAGAAAGGGCCATATCTGAAAGAGGGCCTCCCCGCGGAGCCGGAAAAATGAAAGGTGAATCTTCGCGTTTTGGCAGTGCGTCCAAGAGTGCCAGTGCGGTCGCTGATAGGGGAACCCGATGATCTTTGCCCACCTTCATCCGCTCACCGGGAATTACCCACGTTTTCTGTTTGTGATCGATCTCGGACCAAGTCGCTTTTCTGACTTCACCCGACCTCGACGCGCACAAGGCCAGAAATTCCAGAGCGCGCGCTGCTGTTCCGTCGCGTAGGCGTAGGCCCTCAAACCAGCTGTCGGCTTCAACGAGTGCGATTGCCGGCCAATTGCCAGATTTGGCGATTTTGCTTGGCGAGGGCAGGAGCTCCTTTAGGTTTCCTGCCCATCGGGCCGGATTTTCTCCCGTCCGATGTCCGCTCACAGTTGACCAGGAAAGCACCGCCTCAATGCGCCCACGCAACCGGGACGCAGTTTCGGTCTTATCGGTCCAAATAGGTTGAAGTACAAGGAGTATGTCTTGTGTTGTAATATTGTCGACAAGCATCTTCCCAAGGTGCGGTAGGGCATATGTTTGAAGCGTGCTGGCCCACTGCTCTTTATGCTTTTCGTTGCGAAGTTCCGCCGACTTAACAGATAAGTAGCGATCAACGGCATCGGAAAAGCTCAAACCACGCATTTGCGAGGCGACCAATTGAGACTGCAGAGATTTTCGATGCTCAATCGGATCAACACCTTGTCGAATGAGTTCCTTGGTTTCTCTCGCTCTTTCACGGGCTTGGGCAAGTGAAACATCAGGATACCCACCTAGGCCGATGTCACGCCTTTTGTATCCGACCGTGGTCCGCAAAATCCATGTCTTGCCGCCGCTTGAAAGAAGTTGAATAGCTAGACCGGAAACGCCACCGACAAAATGCAGCTCATTTCCGCCTCTGCCAGAATTTTTAAGGCGCTTGACTTCCAGCGGAGTTAGCTCTCGAGCTGCCTTTGGCATGTCGCACCCTTTATTACACCCATCAATAATATTGGCATTGGGAGTGACAAGATGCAACAGCATGCAACGCGAACCAGCAGGAAGCCTAGCGGTTCAGCGAAATTTGTTTCAAGCTGTTTCGGGCAAATACAGAGTAATGGCGGACAGAGAGGGATTCGAACCCTCGATACGGTTGCCCGTATACACGCGTTCCAGGCGTGCGCCTTCAGCCACTCGGCCACCTGTCCGTTGCAAGCAGTGTCCCGCTTGAGTGGGCGCAATATACTGATGCGGCGGATGAAGGCAAGCACCTGATGAAGTTTTTTTTATCCAATTGGTCGGAGCTTAGGGATAGCTGATTTGAACACAGTGAAATGTTTGAATTTATACCGAAAAATGCGGGTTCGATTATCCGGTTTTTGGAGCGATAAAGTCGAAAGTTTTCGCAGGAAGTAGGCGCTTCACCTATGTGAATTGGTTTTTGCAACCGAACTGTTTTGATCTAAGGAATTTCGGTGTCCCGATAATTCCGGTCACTTCGCCTTTAGGGACACGTCGGCTCGAGCGGAAAACACAAAAGTGTTAGCTGACAATACTTGATCAAGAAATTAACGATAATATCTCAAGTCTACCCGGGAAGGTCCGGGCTCCTCAATCGTAAAAACCAAAATTATTATTCAGAAGTTGGGGTGGGGCTGTTGAAGTAGAGACATGACGGTACGGCAATGATAAGTATTTTGAAGTTTTTATTACGGGTGTTGGGTTTCGGGTTGCTTGCAATTGCGATTGTTGTTGGCATTGCGGACGCAAGCCGTTCGATCGCAGAATCGCAAATCATGTTCAAGCCGCTCGGGCAGCTTTGGTTCGAAATGTCACCGGAAACGCTAAATCTGTCTCAAGCTGTGATTCAGAGGTATGTCCATCCAATTGTTTGGGATCCGATGCTTCAAACAGTCTTGACGTGGCCGGCATGGGCCGTCTTTGCGGGTGTCGGGGTGCTGTTCTTGCTCATGGGCGCCCGTCGGCAAAAACGCCGTTTTCGGTATGCTTGAAACTTCAAGACGTGTGAGCTTCGACAAGCATTAGGCTCTGCCCGTAGACAAGCTGCAAAATAGATCCACATAATCGGTCAACCGGTATTCATTTGCGCCGGATCGCAGGTGCATACTCCTGTTGTCAAAAACCTGGAGCGTGATCATGTCTTTCATGACTATGTTGAGCAAAAAGTTCTCACTTCCGACCTCTGCAGAGGCACTTCCAGGCCGCGCGGAAGCCATCGCGCCGGGAGAGGCGCATTTCGTGAATGGAAATTCGATGATGGGTCCGTATCCGGAAGGGTTGGAAACTGTTCTTTTCGGGATGGGCTGCTTCTGGGGCGCTGAACGCCTGTTTTGGACGTTGCCCGGTGTTCACGTGACAGCCGTCGGCTATGCAGGCGGGGTCACACCCAACCCAACCTATCATGAAACCTGCACCGGCCGGACAGGCCACACGGAGGCTGTACTGGTCGTTTATGATCCCGCTCAGGTCAGCCTTGGAGATCTGTTGAAGGTCTTCTGGGAAAATCACGACCCGACACAAGGCATGAGGCAGGGAAATGATACCGGCACCCAGTACCGCTCGGCGATTTACGTGCCGACAGACGCGGCGTTGAGTGAAGCCAATGCATCCATGGCAGCGTATCAGCAAGCGCTGCATGAGAGCGGGATCAAGAACGCGATCACGACTGAAACTAAAAAACTCGACGAGTTTTACTTCGCCGAAGACTACCATCAGCAATATCTTGCGAAAAATCCGGGCGGATATTGCGGGATCGGTGGAACCGGCGTTGCGTGTCCGACCGGCCTCTCGCCCGCAAAATAGGGCTGGTTCCGGACGGACCACAGTCCGAATTCAGTATCCCGTGATTTCCAGACGGCCTGATGAATTTGTCAGGCCGCCGTCAATTGTTACAAGGCGCTTGGAAGCGGTGAAAATCCGACGTTTGTGCCCAGACAAAAAGTTCCAAAATTTCAGGTTTTATTAAATTGCCGCAAGGATAATTACACCAAGTCGTAGTGTTGATTTGGCGAAAAGTTGAGCAATTCCACAAAGCGCTTTGTGGCCCTTTACTTCCTGGGAAGCTGTTTGATCGTGCTGCTCGGGACATTGGTGCCATCAGGAAATGGTCCAGTCGTCGTGTTTGCGAAACCATGGGGGGCGTCCGCCCTTGAGGTTGTCGCGAAAGCGGACGGTCGGATCATGGCCGCGCCAACTGCAACCTGGTTCGCTTTGAGCCAAAGCGCAGACAGTGATTTTGTTCAGCGCCTTTATCAGTCGGGGGCCGGATTTGTTGCGTCCTCTGCCGTTGCCTATGCCTGTGCACGAATAACTGGCACACCCATGGAGACCCAGTAATGAATAACATGGTATCGGCCGTATCTGGCCTGGATGTCTTGCGGGAAAAGTTCTCCCGGATCGTGATTTTTTTCACATGGTTTAACGTCTTTATGGTCATCGGAACGGCATGGGTCGTGGGGAATGTCTCTTTCGTGACCATGTGCGGCGGTGCGCTTCTGCTAGGCGTTGCAGCAACAGCTACCTGGGTCAAGTTTGGTATCGGCGTGGAAACGCGATTGGCAACCGCCATGTCGCTCGCTGGATTGGCGGCCCTGTTCGTTGCAGCACTTCACACACCGAATGTCGAAGCCTCCTACCAACTTGATGGGCACATGTACTTCTTTGCCGTTCTTGCGGTGTTGACGGGTTGGGTCGACTGGCGCGCTCTTGTAGCATACGCGGGCGTAGTTGCCGTGCATCACCTGGGTTTGAACTTTGCAATGCCTTGGGCGGTGTTTCCGGCGGGGGCTGACTTCGGCCGGGTTGTCTTCCATGCCATCATCGTTGTTGCCGAGGTGGCGGCGCTCTGGTGGATTACCAACTTCATCGCAAAAGCATTCGCAGCATCAGATGAAGCACGCGAGGAAGCCGAGGCCGCGCAGGCTGAAACCCAGTCGCTGCAAACGCAGGACGAGGAACGCGCCGAAATTGAGCGCGCCAAGCAGGTTGCAATTACGGAACGTATCGGGCAGTTCCAGTCGGAGATTGCTACAAAGCTGAACGGGGTAACTGCGAAAGTCGAAGAGATGCGGGGCTCAGCTCAGGAGCTCGGCCAAATTGCCGAAGACACGACGGTTCGCGCCACTTCTGTTTCTGATGCCTCCGAGACGGCTTCGTCCAATGTTCAGACGGTTGCCTCAGCTGCTGAAGAGCTGAGCAGTTCGATCAGTGAGATTTCGCGTCAGGTTGAACAGACGACCGGCATCGTGATGAAGGCGACAGAAAACGCACAGACCAGCAACCAGAAAGTTGCTGGGCTTGCGGAAGCTGCGAACCGGATTGGCGAGGTTGTGACCCTAATTCAGGCGATCGCCGAGCAAACAAACTTGCTGGCGCTCAATGCCACGATCGAGGCCGCACGTGCCGGCGAAGCGGGCAAAGGCTTTGCTGTTGTTGCGGCTGAAGTCAAAGAACTGGCAACTCAGACGTCCAAAGCAACGGAAGAAATTGGCGCTCAGATTTCTGCCATCCAGGAGGAAACCAAAGGTGCCGTTGAGTCCATTGGGGCGATCGCGTCCACCATGGATGAGGTCAACAGCTACACGGCGGCCATCGCAGCCGCGGTTGAGCAGCAAGGCGGTGCCACACAGGAGATCTCGCGCAATGTTGCGGAAGCTGCTGACGGCACCGGCCGGGTGGCGACCAACATTGGCGATGTTCGGGAATCGGCAGAACGTACGGGCGCCTCGGCGCGCTTGATGGTCGATGCAACCCAGATGCTCAACGAAGAAGCTGATGACGTGAAGCGGGCGATTGATACCTTCTTGAAGGACGTTGCCGCGGCTTAAACCGCATTGGACTGTTTTGGTCTGACTGCAGCGGCTCATGTTCAGTTGCGTGTGAAACAATCAGATGGCCGGCAAAGAGTTTTGCCGGCCATTTTCGTATTTCCGGGACGAAAGACTTGACCACATGACGCATGAGTGCAATCTGCCGCCTCTTACGGACCGTTGGCCCTCGCTCAGTTCGGTCTAATTGACGGAATAAGCCACCCTCTCGAACCTCGGCGGCAACGGATGTCATCGCGCACCATGAAAACCGGATCAGTTTTGCTGCTCGACGTTTTGAAGCGCCGGACGGCGACCTTGTTCGAAACGCCGGTCGACGTGGTGACATGTTCGCGCTTGGAAGAGGTTGACGGTTGCTTAAGGCAGCTGGAGCGCGCGCAACAGGACGGATACCATTGCGCCGGTTATCTGGCGTATGAACTTGGTTATGCATTTGAGGAAAAACTCAAAACGCGCTTTGAAGAAACCGGCGAACCGCTCCTTTGGTTCGGTCTGTATGAAGAGCGCCAGGACCTCACTCTCGATGAGGCATTTGCAGTCCTGAACGCGGACACCGCAGACGCTCCAAGAAACGTTAGCAAGCCATCTTTTGATATGGCGATAGCAGACTATGAAAATGTGTTTTCTCAGGTCCAGGATCACCTTTCAAAAGGGGATATCTATCAGGTCAATCTGACACTCCGGGCGAGGTTTGGTCATCAAGGTGCGCCGGAGCTTTTGTTCCAGGATCTTCTGAAGCGTCAGCCGGTGGAGTTTGCAGCTTTTATGAAGCTGGAAGACCGGACGGCATTGTCATTGTCACCGGAGCTTTTCTTGGAGCGCACCGGAACGACGCTACGGACACGGCCCATGAAAGGCACAGAGCCGCGTGGCAGGTTCGCATCCGAAGACGCTCGCATTGCACGGGACCTTGCCCAGGATCCCAAGCAGCGATCAGAGAACATCATGATTGTCGATCTGATGCGCAACGATCTGTCCAGGATCGCAGAAACAGGGACAGTCCAAGTCACCAAGCTTTGCGACGTCGAACGGTACCAGAGTGTCCAGCAGATGACGTCGACAATTGAAGCGCAAGTTCCAGCAACGACCGGATTTGCCGATATCATCCGGCATTTGTTTCCGTGTGGCTCGATCACGGGCGCGCCAAAACTGAGCGCAATGCAGATCGCTCACAACCTCGAAACAGCACCACGTGGGGTTTATACCGGCTCGATCGGATTTCTCACACCAACCGGAGATTTCTGCCTGAACGTGGCAATTCGGACGTTGGTATTACGGCAGGATGGCACGGGAGAAATTGGGACGGGATCCGGCGTTGTGTTCGATTCCAAGGCACGTCCCGAATACGACGAATGCGCATTGAAATTGAAATTCATGACGGAAGATCTGCCGGAGTTCGATCTCATCGAGACCATGGCGTATGATCCAGATGTTGGGTACCTGCTGCTTGAGCGTCATATGCAGCGGCTGCAAAAGTCCGCAGAATACTTCGGGTTTCAGTTTGACCTCCAGACAGTTCTGGATCGCCTGGAGACCGCCGGCGAAATCTATCGCGGCCCGCAGCGTGTCCGGCTGTTGTTGAGCCGTTCAGGCGACATTTCCGTCTCGGCAACCGAGTTGCCGCCGGCAGACCGCGGATCTGTCTTTAATCTGATGCTCGCAACAGAAACCACACGGTCGAGTGACCGGTTCCTCTATCACAAAACGACCAACCGATCCTTCTACGACGAGACCCGCATCCGGTATCAAGCCGAAACAGGGTGCCAGGAAGTTATTTTCTTGAATGAGAGCGGATATCTCACGGAAGGGTCCTATACAACACTGTTCCTAAAAATCGACGGCAAGCTGCTGACACCGGCGCTGGAACACGGCGTATTACCGGGAACGTTTCGTGAGGGGTTGCTGGAGGCCGGCTATGCGGTTGAGGCTGATCTGACGCCGGAAGATTTGGAAAGAGCCGAGGCGGTGTTTGTCGGAAACTCTGTCCGCGGTTTGGTCAGAGCCCGCATGATTGCGGCCGAGAAAGTCGAACCGTCATCGCCGGTACTTGAGGGCATTCCGTTGCGAGAGACGCGGCGCTTGGGATAATTCTGCTGTTAGCCTGATGCTGCTGATACATCCCATGGGATAACGTCAAGCTCAGGCCATAGCGCCTTCATTCGTGCAGCCTTCTCCGCGTAGGTTTCCTGATTGGGCTGTCTGTAGTTTGGGACCAGCCGCATCGCGAAAATGTTTGCAAGTCCAAATGGCGCGTGAATGCAAATCTGATCGTCCTTACCGAGTTGCGCAGCAACGGCATGGGTACGCGCGGCGTAAGTCGTCAGCGAATCCATCGCACAGTCAAGCGGCCTGTAGGGTCTTCCGAATCTCTGTTCATACCAGAGATGGACACGGGCCTGATTGCGTACTTCCACGAGCTCTCCAAGGTCCGGAAGTGCGGACTGCACCTGCTGGATCACCGCATCTTCGCCTTCGTAAGTAAGGTCGCGTCCATCGAAATAGATGACGTCGTAGTCCTTTATCCCGTGATCTAAAGGCCGGTCTGTGATGACGTTCCAGATGGTCTGGTAAATGCCGCCCGATACAAGCCAGCCGTCGCGGATCTGGAGGTCCTTGATGCATTGGAGAATATCCATAACGCGCGGTATTTCCTGAAGAATATTGGTCAACGCTTGGACGCGTTCGAGCTCCGGTGTCTTAGCAATATCCGCAAGAAGAGAGAAGTCTTTGGTGCGCGTGATGGAGGTGAGCATGGAACGTCCTAACCCAAGAAAGGCATCAACCCATAGGCGATTCTCGCCCGCCTGTCTTCACGCAGGCTTGTGTGCGCCAGCTACCAAACATGCTTTCACTCAGTGGCAGAACGGTTAAAATTGACGCAGTGTTTCAACTTGATCTGATTGGCCACGGCGCCATTGTTGTTTCATCTTGATTTTGAGGAGGCGCCCATGGCACGGCAATTCAGAAGTACATCTAAGCGGTTTTGGTCCCGGGCCGTTCCCGCGGTTACAGCGTTGGTCGCAACAGCAATCCTGACCCTTCCGGCAGATGCACAGAGCCGGCGCGCAAATTCCACATCATTGACTTGCGCGCAAGCGCAGTCCTTGATTGCTCAGCGCGGCGCGGTCCTGATGAATACCGGTCCGAATACATTCGACCGTTACGTCAATGATCGTGGATCTTGTCAGGTCAACGAGTATGCGAAAACCGACTTCATTCCCACAAAGGACAAGAAGAAGTGCTCGGTGAAACGTTGCGAAAGCATTACACCGTTTTCAGTCCCGTAAGACCGGAGCCAAACGATTTGCGCTGCCGCTCAAACAAACGCGCGGCAGCGCTTCTTTTCCTTAGCCGCGAAGTGTGCCGCCGGTCGCTTTCTCGACATTGGCGATCACCTTTTTGGAAACCGCATCGATTTCTTCATCCGTCAGCGTCTTTTTGCGCGGCTGAAGAACCACATCGATCGCAACCGACTTTTGACCTTCTGGAACACCGGTTCCCTCGTAGATATCGAAGAGTGAAATGTCTTCGATAAGGCTCTTGTCAGCCCCGCGGGCAGCCTTGAGGATCTTGTCGGCGGTGACAGCGCTATCGACGAGGAACGCAAAATCGCGGCGAACCGGCATCAGATCAGACGCATTCAGGGATCCCTTTGAGCGGCCTGCCTTGGCTTTTGGCTGCGGCAAAGCATCAAGATGGATTTCGAACGCGACAAGCGGACCCTCAATGTCCATCTTCTGCAGAATTCGCGGATGGACTTCCCCAAATACGGCAAGCGTGTTTTTCGGACCAAGCTTCAAACACCCGGAACGGCCCGGGTGAAACGTATCCGGTGCATCGGTGAATACCTGGAGCTTGTCGACCGGAGCACCAATGGCAGCCAGCGCTGCTTCCGCATCGGCCTTGGCATCAAAGACATCGACAGCGTCTGAAGTGCCGAACCAATGCCGCCCGCTTCCGGACAATTTTGCTGTTCCGCGGCGCACGCCAGCAGCCACGATCTTTTGTCCCTCTGGGGTATCTGACTCGAAGACCTGGCCGATTTCGAAAAGGGCCACATCACCATAGCCACGATCGGCATTGCGCTGCGCTGCCATGAAAAGACCAGGCAGCAGGCTTGGACGCATGTCCGACATCTCCGGTGAGATCGGATTGGCCAAAGCGAGCGTTTCGTTGCCACCGCCGAAAAGAACAGCATGCTCCTTCGGAATGAAGGACCATGTGACGGATTCGTTGAACCCGCGTGCGGCCAGCGCACGGCGTGTCTTGTTGCGGCGGATCTGGCCCGGTGTGAGCACGGTTTTAGCGACTGTGCCCAAGCGTGGCAGAGGTGTTGACGGAACCCGATCCAATCCAACGATCCGCGTGACTTCCTCAACCAGATCAGCCTTGCCTTCAATATCCGGGCGCCAGCTGGGTGCGGCCACTTTAACAGTGTCTCCGGACCCGGAAATCCAGAAACCGAGGGCCTTCAGAGTCACATTTGCCTCAGCCGGTGCGAGGTCGATGCCCGACAGCCGTTTGATCTCGGAATACGGGAAGTCGATGATGTTGGTGCTGTCCGGGATGTCACCAGTCCGAATGGTTTCAGATGGCTCACCTCCGCACAGGTCCAGCACCAAGCGGGTTGCATATTCGAGGCCTGGCATCATGTAGTCCGGATCCACACCGCGCTCAAAGCGGTAGCGTGCGTCGGTGTTGACGCCCAATTTCCGGCCGGTGGCCGCGATGCCGTCTTCGTCCCAAAGTGCCGATTCTATCAGAACGTTGGCCGTATCCTCTGTACAGCCGGAAGGCTCGCCGCCCAGGATGCCTCCAAGGCTCTCCACGCCATTGTCATCCGCGATCACGCAAACTGTGCCGTCGACGTCATAGGATTTTGCATTGAGGCCGTCGATCTTCTCGCCAGCCTGACCTCGGCGCACAACCAGGTTGCCGTGCACCTTATCCGCATCGAAAACGTGAAGCGGGCGGCCCTGATCGAAGGTGATGTAGTTGGTGATGTCGACCAGGATGTTGATTGGACGCAAGCCGATCGCTGTCAACCGATCCTGAAGCCATTGCGGTGACGGGCCGTTCTTGACGCCTTTGACCATCCGCAGGCCGAAAGCCTTGCACATCGGCTTGGTGTCGCCGAAGTCGAACTTAACATCGACCGGGCAGGGGTAAGCGCCGCGGATCTGCTCGTGAGACCGTTCCTTCAGCTTACCGAGTCCAGCGGCCGCGAGATCACGGGCAATTCCGTAAACGCCGGTACAATCCGGACGGTTCGGAGTCAGGCCGATCTCGATCACAGGTTCGTCCAGTCCTGCCCATTCGGCATAGTTCACACCAACCGGGGCATCGTCCGGCAGATCGATGATGCCGTCATGCTCGTCGGACAACTCCAACTCGCGCTCCGAGCACATCATGCCGAAGCTTTCCACATCGCGGATCTTGCCGACAGACAGCGTTACATCCAGGCCGGGCACGTAGTCGCCAGGTTTTCCGAGGACACCAACAAGGCCCGCACGCGCGTTCGGGGCGCCACAAACAACCTGAACCGGCTCGCCGTCACCGGTATCTACCTTCAATACGCGCAGACGGTCTGCGTTCGGATGTTGTTCAGCTTCCAGGACTTTCGCGATCTTGAAAGGCTTGAGGCGGTCGGCACGGTTCGTAACCTCTTCCACCTCAAGGCCGATCATGTTCAAGCGGTCCAAGATGTCCTCAAGGCTGGCATCCGTGTCCAGATAGTCCTTGAGCCAGGACAGAGTGAATTTCATAACAAGTCTCTTTATCAATCATGCGGCGAGGGCCGCGAATTTCGTTCAAGAAGCGATTACTGGTTGAATCGGTCCACTTCGGGAATGACCGTTGCTTCGCCGTAATTCTCCGCAAACCGGCGCCCGATTGCGGACAAGTCGCGGGTCCAGTCGGTCACCATTGCCGGTGTGATTTGCTGACCCGTTGCAATCGATTGGGCAGCTTCCGTTTCGATCCGGTCGCGCAAGATGCCAAGCTCGACTTGCGCAGCATATTCAGCCCGGTATTTACCGAGCCAGCCCATTGCAACGATGATCACCATCACTAGCAAAGCCGCCGTGCTTGTCAGGCTTGCCCACTTTGCTGTGCCGCCAATACGGCGCTCACTTGCGATCAGCACGATCGAGGCGATCGTCAGGAACGCCACAATATAAATCGCCTGCAGAAAGCTCTCGTACTTGTCGGCAGAACTGGTCTCGTGAGAGGCCCGCAGACGTGTGATCCGGTCTCTGAGGTAAAGCAGTGCATCGGCCTCGGTCCCGAGCTTGTCGCGAAAATAGGTGTCACAGAAACGAAGTCGGCCACGTTCTTCGATCTTCTCGGCACAGGCCTCCAGGAACGAAGTGGGTGCAGCAACGCGCGCGTCACGATCAGACGTTTGGCTTGCTGTTTGTGCGGCCGCCGGCAGAAGGCTTGCGACAATCAAAACAGTTGCGACACAAAGACGGGTCAGGACTGACATGAAGAATGCCCCTTTAAAGATCCCAAGTTAGCTGGACAGCCCGCCGAACAGGGTCGGCAAGTCGAGCGGCCGGAAACCATAGTGCTGGATCCAGCGGACATCTGCATCAAAGAACGCGCGCAGATCGGGCATACCATATTTAAGCATGGCGATACGGTCGATGCCCATGCCCCAGGCGAAACCCTGGTAGACATCCGGATCCAGTCCGCAGTTGCGGATCACGTTCGGATGCACCATTCCGCAGCCGAGAATTTCCAGCCAATCATCGCCCTGACCGATTTTGACTTCGCCGCCGGACCTGTCGCACTGAATGTCGATCTCCATGGAAGGCTCGGTGAACGGGAAGAAACTCGGGCGCAGACGCATCTTGATATCGTCGACTTCGAAGAACGCCTTGCAGAACTCTTCCAGGATCCACTTCAGGTGACCAAGGTGGCTTTCCTTGTCGATCACGAGGCCTTCGACCTGGTGGAACATCGGCGTATGGGTCTGGTCGCTGTCGCAGCGGTAGGTCCGGCCGGGAATGATCACACGGATCGGCGGTTCCTCGGTACGCATGGTGCGAATCTGAACAGGCGACGTGTGGGTTCTCAAAAGCAGGCGCTCACCGTCTTCCTTTTCATTGAAGAAGAAGGTGTCGTGCATTTCCCGGGCAGGGTGGCCTTCCGGAAAATTGAGCGCCGTGAAGTTGAGTTCATCCGTCTCAATGTCCGGACCTTCCGCAATCGAAAAGCCCATATCGGCGAAAATTGCGGTCAGTTCGTCGATGACCTGGCTGACCGGGTGAATGCGTCCGGTGTCGGTCGGGGACGGCCGCATCGGCAACGTGACATCGACTGTCTCGCTCGCCAGCCGGGCTTCTAGCGCGGCTTCCGCGAGAACGTCTTTGCGGGCCGAGACGGCATCAGTGATTTTCGCCTTGAGGCCATTCAGCGCCGGGCCCATCACCTGGCGTTCTTCCGGCGTCATCTTTCCAAGCGTCTTCATTTGCTCGGAGATGCTGCCCTTCTTGCCAAGCGCAGCGACCCGCACTTCTTCCAAGGCGGATTCGGAACCGGCTTTTTCAATGGCTGCGAGGAGTTCGGATTCAAGAGTATCGAGATTGGACATGCGTGCTCAGGTCGGTTCGCGCGCGGTGCGCGGTGTCTTCGAAACAGAAAGTTGGGGTCTTTTAGCGAATAATGGCGCACAATGCCACGGCTTCGAACGCTTTATTGCGAGAGCCCCAAGGATGATGTTCGCGCTGGAGAAATCTGGCGCGTCAGCGCATAAATCGCCCGCAAGCAGGGCCCTGGCACTCGGCAAACCGCCGCGTCCCCGAGGCGTCGGCAACGGAAGCGCATAAATGGCAAGCAGCCGCGTCGGTGTGGGCCAGATAATTCATTCGGCAAGCATAAGCGGATGCTTGATCAAAACAAGAAGAAACGTATGCGGGGGATCAGTCTGGGCCCTGGCGTTGCGCCGGGGCCACATCGCTTCCCTTGGGACGGCCGATTGATCGCTGTAATTCGCTCGTGAGCCATGAACCGAATGCATCCTTTGCTCGTGTCCGCGGCACATTCTTGCCGCTGATCAGCCAATATCCGAGACCTGTGGCTGGCCGTTCAGGAAACGGCGCGATCACCTGCCCGGAATTGACGGCGTAAACGGCTAGTGTTTCCCAGGCAAGAAAAACTCCTTGGCCCGCGATTGCAGCGTCCATGCATAAAGAGCCGTCGGAAAAACTCGGACCGTCCTGAAGTATGCTTTCATCAAGGTCAAAGAGGTCCAGCCAAGTCTTCCAGGTAAACATCTGGCCAGGGTCGCGAATGATGGGCAGCTTGCTAATGTCTTCAGGGCGCTTGATCTGTTCCGCCAGTGCCGGGCTACAGACTGGGAAGACCCTCTGATTGAGTAGCTTTTCTGCATTCACGTCCGGATAGGGGCCGTGGCCCACGCGGATACAAAGGTCGACATCGCTTGTGTTCGGGTCCGCCAGATCGACGGTTGCCTCCACCCGCACCCGAATGCCCGGGTGCAATTTGTTGAAATGTTTCAGGTGCCAGACAAGCCACTTACCCGCAAATACCGGTGCGACGGAAATCGTCAATGCATCCTCGCGGCCACGCTGTGTGATGGCAACGGCCGTTGAGAAGGAAGAGATTCCGGACGTCAGATGGGGCTGCATTGCCTGTAGGTGCGGGGTCGGGACAAGCAGTCTGTTTTTCCGCTCGAACAGCTGAACGCCAAGCTGGGCTTCTGTTTTCTGGATCTGCTGGCTGACCGCCCCGACCGTAACGCCGAGCATGTCTGCTGCTGCTTTCACTGAGCCCAGGCGCCCCACGGCTTCCACGGCGCGTAGGCCGGACAAATGCACTTGATTGAGTGTTTTCATATTAGAAAAACTAAACTGAAAATCAGAATAAGTCGATTTTTATATGGAAAATATGCGCCTATATATAGTCATGCTAAATTCAAGAATTAACGAATTTGGCCATGAGAAAAACAACAAGAAGGAAAATAAAGATCATGTTGAATTTGTTCAAACGCCGTCATTTGACTGCTCAATCTGGAAACAGCTTTGACCGCCGCGACCCGCTGGCGCACCCGGCAATCCAGCGCATGAGCCCGCGTGAACTGGCAGATTTGCCGTTCAACCGGCGCTAAGCCAACCGGCCGGTTTTCGAACCGGCCTCTAGACTTCTGATCGGCCATGGCCGGTCGGTTTAATCACTGGAATAGAAAACGGCGCCTGGGTGAAAACCCGGCGCCGTTTCTGTGTGTTGTCTTTTACAGGCAAGCGGTACAGAAACTACTCACTCATCCATCTTGAGGGCTTGAATAAAGGCCTCTTGCGGAATTTCCACCTTGCCGAACTGGCGCATCTTCTTCTTGCCCGCCTTCTGCTTTTCCAGAAGCTTCCGCTTACGGGTGGCATCGCCGCCGTAACACTTCGCGGTCACATCCTTTCGCAGTGCAGACAGGGTTTCACGGGCAATCACCTTGCCCCCGATCGCAGCCTGGATCGGGATCTTGAACATATGCCGCGGGATTAGCTCTTTCAGCTTTTCCACCATCGCCCGGCCACGTCGCTCCGCCTGAGACCGATGCACCAGGACTGACAATGCGTCGACCGGTTCGTCATTGACGAGGATCGACATCTTGACGAGGTCTCCAGCCCGATAGTCGGAGATCTGGTAGTCGAAGGATGCGTAGCCCTTGGAAATCGACTTCAGCCGGTCGTAAAAGTCGAAAACAACTTCGTTGAGCGGCAGATCGTAAGCAACCAGCGCGCGGCTGCCGACATAAGATAGATCCACCTGGATGCCGCGCCGCTCCTGGCACAGTTTCAAAATGCCGCCGAGATAGTCGTCCGGCGTCATGATGGAGGCGCGGATCCATGGCTCGCGGATTTCAGAGATCTTCACCACTTCCGGCATGTCGGCCGGGTTATGCAGATCAATGTCGGTACCGTCGGTCATGGTCATTTGGTAGACCACCGATGGCGCTGTCGCGATCAGATCGAGATTGAATTCACGGGACAAGCGTTCCTGAATGATTTCCAGGTGCAGCAGCCCCAGGAAGCCACACCGGAAGCCGAAGCCGAGTGCCGCCGATGTTTCCATTTCAAAAGAGAAGCTGGCGTCGTTGAGACGAAGCTTGCCCATGGCAGCCCGCAGATCTTCAAAGTCGTTGGCATCAACAGGGAAGAGACCGCAGAAGACCACAGGCTGAGCCGGTTTGAAGCCGGGGAGCGCCTCGGTGCAAGGTTTTTTCTCAAGGGTGATGGTGTCGCCGACGCGTGTGTCGGCCACTTCCTTGATGGACCCGGTAATAACACCGATCTCGCCGGCCTTAAGCTCGTCGACCTGCAAAAATTTCGGTGTCATGACGCCGACCCGGTCCACGTCATAGGCAGCGCCGGTGCCCATCATCTTGATCTTCTGGCCCTTTTTGAGAGAACCATTGATGACCCTAACGAGAACCATAACGCCGAGATAGGTGTCATACCAGCTGTCGACCAGCATGGCCTTCAGCGTGTCGTCCGGATCGCCTTCCGGCGCAGGAAGTTTTGCAACGATGGCTTCCAGAACCGTGTCAACACCAAGACCCGTTTTTGCCGAGATCATGCAGGCTTCAGAGGCATCGATGCCGATGACATCTTCAATCTGTTCCTGGATCCGTTCTGGTTCGGCCGCAGGCAGGTCAACCTTGTTCAGGACAGGAACGATTTCATGGTCGTTTTCGATTGCCTGATACACGTTTGCAAGGGTTTGCGCTTCCACGCCCTGGGACGCATCGACCACCAGAAGCGAGCCCTCGCACGCTGCAAGTGACCGCGAAACCTCATACGCAAAGTCGACGTGGCCCGGAGTGTCAATCAGGTTCAGAATATACTGCTGACCGTCCTTGGCATTGTAGATCAAGCGCACGGTCTGTGCCTTGATCGTGATGCCCCGCTCGCGCTCGATGTCCATGGAATCGAGGAGCTGTTCGGTCATTTCCCGATCGGTCACAGTGCCTGTCATCTGGATCAGCCGGTCAGCAAGCGTCGATTTGCCGTGATCGATGTGGGCAACGATTGAGAAATTGCGGATGTTGGAAAGCGTCTTCGTCGTCATGGCGCCCATTTACCACCGCAATCCCGTTTCTACCAGAGGATTGCGGCGCGTTGCTGCGGAAAAGCGAAGGAATAATTGTGCTGGGTTCTGTTTTCAGGCTCAGCACTTCATTCAAGGTGCGCGTATTGGCCGCGGATGCCTGACATTATTGCGTAATTTCCGCTCGACCAGTACGATCAACAACGAAACATGTGGCCGTCGGTATTCTGCCGTGCGCCTTTACAAAAAGATGATCGTTTTATGCCACTCAGAGATGCCGAGCCGGGCGATATACCGGCGATTCTTGCGCTTTATAATCAGGCCGTCCGGGAAACAACAGCGGCTTGGACGTCACAAGAAGAAACGCTGGATGAACGCATCACCTGGTTCGAAACGCGTCAGAACGCAGGCTGGCCGGTCATCGTCGCGACCAGCCCGGAAGACAAACTGATTGGCTTTGCCAGCTATGGAGCGTTTCGCCCGCGGGAAGGCTATCGCAAGACCCTCGAACACACAGTCTATGTTGATCCAGATTTCCAAGGGCAGGGGATCGGGGCAAAGCTTTTGCAACAGCTCATCGATAAAGCGCAGGCGCAAGAGGTGCATGTGCTTGTCGGGGTGGTCGATGGAGACAACACCGCATCAATTGCTCTTCACAAAAAGCTTGGATTTGAAATCGCCGGCAGGTTACCGGAGGCTGGAACAAAGTTCGGCCGCTGGCTGGATCTGGTTTTCTTGACGAAAATCGTCACGCCCGGTTTGGACAGTCCGGACGTTTGAAGGGGAGCATTCTGCCCCTATCAGTTCGCAGTCAGAACACTTTGACAGGCCGTTGGTAACGCTGCCAAGGCCATCGGTCGTTTCTTAACGATTTTCGGTTTTTCACCGGCTTTGGGCGGGTTCTTTGGAACCCAAGGCTCATCGGAGAGCCAGTAGGTCAGGTGTTCACCGCAGCCATCGCCCGGCGGCGGCGGGTTTTGGTTTTTGCAGCCGCCGCTTCCAGACGGGCAGGAGAGCCGCACATGGAAGTGGTAGTGATGTCCCCACCATGGGCGCACCTTGCGAAGCCAGGCCCGGTTGCGGCTGGTTTCAAACTCGCATAGTGCCTTTTTGATGGTCGGGTTCACGAAGATCCGGGCAACCCGTTTGTCTGATGCTGCGCGCCGGATCAGCCGTGCATGTATATCGGTCCATTTCTTCGGATCGACTCTGCGGTCCGCGCCTTTCACATCAAGCCGGCCTTTCAGCATGGAGATCGCAGAAATCTGTTCCCGCTCTTCGGGCGTCAGCCGGCGCTGCGGCATTTCGGTCAACCAGATGTCGGCATCCAGGCCAATCTGGTGGCTGGCATGTCCTGACACCATGGGCCCGCCGCGCGGCTGTGCAAGGTCACCCACGAGAAGTCCGTTCCAGCCAAGGCCCGGTGCGTCCTTGGCAAGATCTTTGAGAAAATCGATTAACTCCGGATGGCCCCAGTTGCGGTTGCGTGACAGACGCATTGCTTGCCAAGTCGGTCCATCGGTTGGCAGCATGGACCCGCCGGCAAGACATCCCTTTGCATAGGAGCCAATGGCGCGGGCTTTCAAAGGGGCAGGACCGTCCACATAGCCAAAATAGTCCTTGGCGGGCTGACTGCCACGCAACACGAGCTTAGGCTTGGACGGTTGATACCCCTCCGGTACGGCCCGCTTTTCAGCCGGAATTGGAATTCCGGCCACCTTCTGGACCGCGGAAGCCGTTGTTGGATTGACCGTGCCGGGTTTTGCAGATGGAACGGGTTCTGCCGCAACACCTGTCAAAGGCAACAACGGGAGTGCGCCAAAGGCAAAGACGATTGCCTTAAGCGTGGTTTTTTTCCGGCTTGCGAAGTTGCGATGTGTCACGGCGGACCTCATGCTCTGTGGCCGAAACCAAGTGCACAAAGATGCTGGCTCCTGAGGTTTCGGGCGCCCTTTTATGCAGCATGCCCCAAAACGGCATCGCTGGCATCTTTTTCCCGCGTTTCCGCGTGATCCTTCAACAGATCTGCAAGGTTATCCAGAAGCACCGTATTGTCGCGGATCATGCGATCGGCAGCACCGTTCAAGGTCAAAATATTGCCTGGGCGTGCGTTGTCGAAGTCTTCAGCGCTCGCCTCTAGCTCCCCTTCGATCCTATGATAGGTGACATTGGGCAGCTCATTGAACAAGTGGGTCGCCTGATAGGATGCCGTCTGGGTTTGGCCATCTGAGAAGATCGAAAGGATTGGCACACCCTTGGACGGCTGCATCCAACCAAGGGCTCCCCAACCAACGGCCTCCTGATAGGAGAAGTTTCGTTCTTGAGCACGTCCCGTCCCGAGCGAAATGATGACCAACTCTTCGGTATCCCAACCAAGTTTGCGCGCTTCCAGATAGGCCGCAATGGTCGGATCGTTCATGAAGACGCCACCGTCCACCATGGGTTCTTCGCGCTTGCGGGTCAGGTTTTCGATTTTTGCCGGTTCGAAATAGGAGGGGGCTGCGGTTGTTGCCCGCACAGCCTGCCAGAAATAATAATCGTCAGGCCGGCTGCCGTTTTGCTCCAGCCCATTGGTCATGAACACGGCCTTGCGCTGCTCAATGTCATAGGCGGTGAGCACCAGCTTGCACAGGCCGCTTGCCATGGACGTCCATCCGAATTGCTCCTTCAGGATCTTTTCTAGAGGACGGGCATCATAGGTTTCATCGAAAAGACCAAGCGGATTGGTGAATGCACGGGCAAGGCGCGCGCTTAGCGAGTATGAAAAAACCTCGCGGGCATCGCGCTCATAAAATGTCCGAAGTTCGGAGATCGTTGCCGCGGCTTCTCCCTTGTTGCCGCCAGGCCTTGGGGCGGAAAGTCCGGCTGCAATCAAACCGCCGGTCGAGGTGCCGGCCATGAGATCGAAGAGCTCGTGCATCGGCTGCGTAACGCCACGGTGCACGAGGCGGCTCTCCAGAGACTCCAGAATGCGCAACGGGATCAGACCCCGGACACCACCACCATCAATGGAGAGTATGAAGCGCTTTTTCTGGGTCATGAAAAATCCCCTTGTTCAATTGATGGGTTTCCAGTCGACTTGCCGTAACGTCGCCTGAATGCCTTGTTTTACCAAAACCAATTATTTGACGGGAATTGCGTCACAGCAATGGCAGTTGGTGAGATTCAGCCGCAGAATGCCAACATAACTTGAATTTGGTAAATCTTGTCGCGGTATGTGGCGCTTTTCTAGGCGATAGAAGAAGGCCTGTTTGCACTCAGCCTTTGTCCAGCCTGAGATTTCAGAGTAGGATCGCGACGATTTTCATACCAAACAGGACATTCCATGAATATCGATCTGCTTCGACGTCTTTGTGAAACACCAGGTGTGCCGGGTCATGAGCATCGGGTTCGGGATTTGATCAAATCCGAAATCGAAGGGCTCTTCGATGAGGTGACAACGGACCCCATGGGCTCGCTGCTTTGCCGCCGGAATTCTCGCAAGAAGCCGAAGAAAGGGGACCCGAAGAAGGTCATGCTGCTGTGTCACATGGACGAGATCGGTTTTTTGGTTTCGCACGTGACCGACAAGGGCTTTGTGCATGTTCAGCCGGTCGGTGGCTTTGACGCGCGCAACCTGTTCTCCCGCCGCGTGCTCGTCTCGACGGACGATGGCGACTACAAGGGCGTCATGAACCCCGGCGGAAAGCCAATCCACATTTCTTCTCCCGAGGAACGCAAGAAGGTGCCCGAGCCCAAGGACTTTGTCGTGGACCTGGGTCTTAGAGACAGCACCAAGGATCTCATCAAGGTCGGTGATATGGTCACCATGGATGAGCCTTTGATCGAAATCGGCGAAAAGGTCGTGTCAAAGGCGCTGGACAACCGGATTGCCTGCTGGCTGGGGATCGAGGCCATCAAGGCGCTGGGCAAATCCAAGCACGAATGTGAAATCCATGTCGCCTTCACCTGCCAGGAAGAGGTCGGTCTGCGGGGTGCACGCACCGCGTCCTTCGCAATCAAACCGGACATCGGACTGGGCATCGACGTTACACTGGCCTGCGATACGCCGGGAGTTCCGGAACAGGATCGCACCACGGTGCAGGGCGAAGGGTTCGGCCTTCATGTCAAGGACTCCAGCTTCATTGCCGATCGTGATCTGGTGAAGGAGATTGAAGCGCTGGCTCAGAAGGAAGAGATTTCGTATCAGCGCACAATGCTTGCAGCAGGTGGTCAGGACGGTGCGGCTGCTCAGCAGGCGGCGGCTGGTGCGAAAGCTGTCGGGATCGTGGTCGGCACCCGCTACATCCACACGGTCACCGAGATGATCCATAAGTCAGACCTTCAGGCAGCCCTCGACATTCTTGCCGCGTATCTGAAAAAAGCTTGATGATGTGTCTGCTCAGGGCGCGTTCAGTGCCCTGGGCTTTTTTTGCTCGGTGTTTTGTATCAAGCGGTCAGGCCAGCCAGATTGGAAACCTGTGACCCCGTACCAGCGTAGAGCTCGCTGACTGCAGCGCTTTGGTAGCTGAAGGATCCGTTGTCAAATTCGCCTTCAATGGTGGAAGCGTTTGCAGAGCGCACCGAGAGCCCGGTCTCGGAATTGAAGGACACCCGTTCGAACGAGACGAACTGCGCAGAAAGGGTTTCCCCGTCGATCTCGGCTTCAATCGTTGTTGTCGAGATTGTCGCGCTTTCATAGGCGACGGAAGCACTGGAGACACTGCCATCTTCGCCGAGTGCCGATTTCAACTGACCAGCCGTTTTCTGATAATCCTCGACGGTCGCCAGAGCGCCTTCTTTCTCGTCATCGTCGCCCTCTTTGCCGTCTTCAACGGCTTCACGAAGGGCTGCAATCACCACGGCGTCTTCTTCTGCCTTTTGCGAGGCAGCCTCCAATAGGCTGACGGCCGTGTCCTTGGGCGGTTGTCCTGGCTTTCCGTCTTCAGTCTCCGGCTTTGCAGACGGGTTTCCGGAGCCTTGAAACGACGCGGACAACAGGCTGGTGCTTTGTGTTGTGGTTTCAATCGAAATTTGCATGACGCGCTCCGAAAAATCCCCATTTAACAAGGAGACACTTCACTGGGAGACTGGATCAAAACCGTTAAGAAGCCATTAACCAATTGCCGGGGATCATTTGACGGCTAGAGGAATGCCTTTTCAAGAAACTGGCGCCCCAAAATGAGCCCGCGCTCGTCAATGCCATGTCCCAAATCATCCAGGCAATGCGCTTCTACGGTTACACCAGCCTGCATTAGCGCAGTTCGCGCGGCCTCCAGATGGTAGGCAGGAACGACGTCATCATCAGCACCATGCACAATCAAGGTTGTAGGAGGTGCTGGGAGGATCGGGAGCGCTGCAATTCCGGGCAAAAGACCTGAAAAGGCCACAAGGCAGGCGGGCGGCGTTTTCCGGCGCAGACCCGTTTGAAACGTCATCATGGCCCCCTGACTGAACCCAACCAATGCAAGAGCCGCATCGTTGAGACCCAGGGAGATCAGTTCGGCATCTAGAAACCGGTCGAGCACCGGTTGGGCTGCCTGGGCACCGATTTCGTACTCCCGCGGTGTCCGCTCCTCCAGGGCAAACCACTGCCGCCCTCCAAAGGCTTCAAATGGCAAGGGTTCAGGAGCATTGGGCGCAACGAAAGCTGCGTTGGGAAGAGCCTCTTGCCAGGCCCTGCCGAGATCAATGAGGTCCGTGCCGTCGGCGCCATAGCCATGGAGGATGACGACCAGTTGTTCTGTAGCGCCTCCGGAGAGCGGTGCAAGACGAGGCCCGTCAAGAGACGGGTTGAACGCAGAAGAGGTCATTCTTTCACCGGCGTTTGCGAAGGGGCCGTTTGCGTGTTTGCTAAGGCGATCCGTTGATTTTTGAGGAACGGGAGTGCGATTAAGCCAGATAATGAGATCAGCACTGCGGCAATCACAAACGGGATGCCTGGGAAGTAAAGGTCTGTCCCGTCCCTCGTAAAAAAGGAAAAGCTCTGGGTCATGACAAATGGGCTGATGATCATGGCAAGCCCAGCTGCACTCGCGATCAGACCCTGCAGTTCGCCTTGCGCGTTGTCGGGAACGCGGTTGGACATCAAGCCGGTAAAGGCAGGTGTCGCAAGCGCGCCGGTGACAGCAAATCCAATAAACGCATAAGCGACCCAGCCGCTTTCAGCGACGGAGAGAGCAACAAACGCAACCAGGTTGCAGGTGAGGCCAATCATGAGAATGGCGCCGGTCCCGATCCGGCGGTCCAAAACGCGGATAAGATACCCTTGCACGAATGCATAACCGAACCCGACCACGGCAAGGGACAAGCCGATATCGGCTGGGGTCCAGGCAAAGACTTCTGCAGTGAAATAGCTCCAGACAGCTGGATAAACGTAGTGGGCAATGTCAAACAGAAGAAGCGCCAATAGGAGCACACGCACCTCCTTGTTGGAAGAAATGTGTTTTAAGGCGCCGAATGGATTGGCGCGCTTCCAGTTGAAGGCCCGCTGGTTTTCCGGTTTCAGTGTTTCTGGCAGCACAAAATAGCCAAAAAGGAAGTTGACGAAGGATAATGTAGCACCGGCGTAGAACGGGGCTCGGGATCCATACTCCCCAAGCAGTCCTCCAATGACCGGTCCCAGCACGAAGCCGACGCCAAAGGCCGCACCAAGAAGGCCGAAATTCTTCGCCCGGTCTTCCTTCTCCGAGATATCTGCAATGTAAGCCGCTCCCGCAGAGTAGGTGGCACCGGCAATCCCGGAGATCATTCGGGCAATGAACAGCACCGCAAGGTTCCAGGACAGAGCAATCAGGAGGTAATCTGCCGCCACGGTCAGCGTCGAAATAAGTAAAACGGGCCGGCGTCCGAACCTGTCTGACAGACTGCCAAGCGTTGGACCGAACAAAAACTGCATCAAGGCAAATACGACACTCAGCCATCCGCCCCAAAGCGCAGCTTCACCGACAGGCAGGCTGGTGAGTTCGGTCAATAAGCTCGGCATCACCGGCATCATGAGACCGATGCCCATCGCATTGATGGTCAAGGTAATGAAGATGAAGATAAGCGCGTTGGATCGCTTCGGGCGGCCGGGCAAAGAATTGTTCCTTCAATACAACTTGAAGGAAACGCGCAAAACCAGTTTCAGGCAAGAGTGTTTCTGGGGATTGGCCAACAAAAAAGGGCGGTGAAACCGCCCTTCCATACCGCAAGTGCCGATTGGCCTTACAGGACTTTGAGGTCTTCGGCGACCATCTGGCCACGGCGCCACTCAAGATCGAATGCCACGAGTTGGCCTTCCTTCAGCGAGTCGATGCCGGACCGGCGCAAAGCCGTGATGTCAACGAGGATGTCGTCCCCGTCTTCGGGTTCGATGGTGCCGACACCGCGGCCCTTATCAAACCATTTTACGTTTCCATGTAGCATGGAGTCTTCTTTCCAATTTCTTGCATCAAAGCATCAGCGCGCTTGTCTAGCGCAGCATTTCAAAGCTTTGATGACAGTTCTTTATTGTAATACTAAAATACAAGTCTGCAGCGGGAAGCTTGTCTGGCGCTTGTTCCAATTAGGAAGAAAATACAAGCGGCACAAAACCAAAAACTACAGCCGGTCTGAGCAGTCTTCGTATGAACTCAGACCACTTAGACTGACTTGATATGGTTGCTCAATCGTTAAATACAAGATTGGGCGGTTGAACTTAGAGTTCTGCGTTGATGACGTAGTTGAGGATTTTAACGATCTGGTCCGGGGTTTCCGCGACAGCAAGAGCTGCAGCATCAACTTCCTTCAGTGGATGGGTCAAGGACGGATCGTGAAGTATGATCAATGACTTACCAAGGGCTGAAGCGTAGCCGGCATCGAAGGCAGCATTCCATTGCTTGTACTTGTCGCCGAACCGGACAACGACGATATCGGCCTTTTCGATCAGTGTCCGGGTGCGGATGGCATTCACCTTAGCGCCTTTGTGATCGTACCAGAACTTTTTGTCTTCGCTGCCGAGAATCGCTGCGCCGCAATCGTCGCTGGCCTCGTGGTTGGTGACCGGTGCAGAAAAACTGACCGGCAATCCGGCGGCCTCTGTTGCGCTAACGATCTGTTCGCGCCAGTCGGTGTGAATCTCACCGGAGAGATAAACGCGCCATTCACTCATGTTCTTGCCTTTCTGGGTCGAGGGATGCGGGCAGTGTGCCGCATCCGTTGGCCAGAAACTGGAAAACCGGTTAGCAGGTGTCAACCGTAGTTCTGGACAAGAGTGTTTAAGGCAATCCGATAATCAGGATAGCGGAAGGTATAGCCGAGTTCGTCTTTGACGCGTTGGTTCGAAACCCGTTTGTTCTCACCATAAAATGACCGGGCCATTGGTGTGAGGTCCGCTGTTTCGAAGGCAACTTCCGGCGGTGGTGTCACACCCAGCAGTTCAGCAGCGTATGTCACGACATCCTGTGGCGGTGCAGGCTGGTCATCGGTGACATTGAAAACGCGTGTCTTTGGCGACTGCATGGCGATGGAAACGGCACCCGCAATGTCCGCGACATGGATCCGGTTGAACACCTGACCGGGCTTGATCAAGCGCCGGGCGCGACCTTTTTTGAAGTTCTCGAACGTGTTGCGGCCTGGCCCGTAAATTCCGGAGAGCCTAAAAATCTGAACAGGCACCGAGGTCCGCTCTGCGAAAGAAAGCCAGGCCTCTTCAGCGGCGACGCGTTGGACTGAGCGTTTGGAGACCGGTTTGCAAGCGGTGGTTTCATCCACCCAAGCCCCGTCGTGGTTTCCATAAACGCCGACAGTCGACAGGTAGCCGACCCATTTCGGAGAGGCTGCGGCAATATCCGCGCCGTGTCGGTTGAGAACTGGGTCGCCGGCCTCATTCGGGGCAATGGACACAAGCACGTGGGTTGCGGTTGAAAGCGCGTCCGCAATCCCGTCGCCAGCAGTTTCGCCATCGAAGATAAACGGCTCAATACCGTTTTCGCGGAGGACGCCGGCCTTTTCCGCAGACCGTGTCGTACCGCCGATCCAATCAAAGCGATCCCGCACTTCTTCGATAATCGCTTTTGAAGAATACCCGACACCAAAAACAAACAGGCGCATCACGACAGCTCCAAATGATTGCGGCGGATTTCATAAAGCGAGATGCCGGTGGCAACAGCAAGGTTCAGACTGTCGGCTTCCCCAACCTGTGGGATCCGGATCAAGGTTCGGCAGGCCGCGGCCGTGTCGTCCTCCAGTCCCTTTTGCTCGTTCCCCATGACGAGCAGGGCCGGTTGTTTGTAGTCCGGTGTGCGGTAGTCGACCGACCCTTTTAGATGGGTGGCGGCAACGGTTCCCGGCCAGTCTTTTGCAAGAGCCTTGAACTCCTCTTTGGTCATCTTTGCAAGTGGCACATGAAACAGCGATCCCATAGTGGCGCGAACGGCTTCCACGGCAAATGGATCCGTACAATCGCCAACCAGCATCACGCCACTGCCGCCGACTGCATCCACGGTCCGGATGATTGTTCCGAGATTTCCAGGGTCCCTTACCCGATCGAGCGCGACCCAGACGGTGGTTCCTTGCGGATCAATGTCCCGGGCGCTGAGGATGTTTTGCTCATAAACACCCACAACCATCTGAGGATTGTCTTTGCGGGTCATGGCGCTCATGACTGCGGTCGAGACTTCAAGTATCAGAGCGCCGCGTGCCTTGGCCGTCGCCGCAGCTTTTTGGGCAGCCGGGTTGTCGCGCGCTTCTGGGCCCAGGGCTAGATAGCGGACGCCCCAGCCGGCCGACAGGGCGTCTGTTGCCAGCTTCAGTCCTTCGGCAACGAACAATCCCGATTGGGTGCGGAGTTTGCGCTGGGCTACAAGCCCTTTGATTTCCTTGACGATTGGATTGGAGTGGCTCGTGATCTGTTTGACCGCGCCGATTTTTTGAAGTTTGCCGGTCTGCGGCATGCGGGAGCTCCAAGGGCTCTTCTTGAGCCAGCTGAATTCTAATGACAGTTTGGATTGGCTTAGTCCTCGCGACCGACCGGGTCAAGAAGCGACCTACGGCACCGGTGGAAGCAGCCGTTCTGTTGCGATCAGAATAGAGTCTTCAATGTCGACTGGAAACTCCGTCACATCCAGTTTGCCGTCGATGGCCAGGAACGATAGCCCGTGGACTTGTGTCCATAAAGGGAAGGATGTGCGGAGCACCGTCTCGTTGATGTCCGGCTCGCCCAGATAGTCTGCGACCTCTCGGAGCAGGACACTGTAGGATCCGCGGCCAATCTGCTTAAGCTCATCAATTCGATCATGATGAGACATCGTGCTGAACATGAGCCGGAACGTGTGTGGCTCGCGTCTTGCGAACGCAACATAGGCGCGCCCCATCGCGGCAATCGACTGGACAGTGCCGCGCGCCTGCTTGGATGCCCGGGCTTCCATGTCGATTCCAAGGCGATTAAGGCCGTCTTTTGCGATCTCGCTTAAAAGATCCTGCTTGGAAGAAAAATGCCGGTAGGGTGCGGCCGTGCTCACACCGGCAAGACGGCAGGCATCCGACATGGAAAACCCATCCGGCCCATGTTCTTCAATAAGTTGGCGCGCTGCGGCGATCAATTCACCGCGCAAATCACCATGGTGATAGCCCGCTTTTTTGTGAATTTCTGTTTTGGCCATGTAAGGCGTTTCCGAATATTTTCTTGTTGTGTCTCTTGCCGAAGTTAATTCCGCTAACATATGTTAACAACGGTAACATAGTTAGTGCTGCTTACATTGGGAAGGCAATAGTCCCCAAAATCGGACCGGCAGCCAGCGGACAAGGTGAGAATGTGCCATGCCGAAGGATCATCAGACCCCTGCGCCAAATACGACAGGCAGCAATAGCAGGCTCCGGCGTTTTGGCAGAATGGCGCTGAGTACGGCGACCTTCTCGATCAACGTTGGCCTTGCCGCGGTTGCGGTGATGATCGGTGTCACCACCATCCAGATGCGTGCAGAAGAAAAGCCATCCGTGGATCCCTCTCCGTTGGCCGTTGTGGACGTGTTCACGCCGGATTGGGAGACCGGCTATGACGTTGAGCGCAGTTTTGTTGGCAGGCTTGAACCTGCACGCAGCACAGACCTTGCTTTCGAGCTCTCTGGAACTGTTCGAGAGGTTCGGGTTGACGAGGGTGACCTTGTCGAGGAAGGCGCCGTCATTGCGGTACTCGACACACGGTCAATTGAGGCAGACCGCAGGCGGCAAGTCGCCAATCGTCAAGCTGCTGAAAGTGACCGGGAGCTGGCCATGCTGACGTTGAACCGCCGTCAGCTGCTGAAGGACAATGGTCACGTCAGCGCACAGGTGCTCGACGAAGCCCGCCTGACCCTCAGCCGTTTGGACGCCACGATCGCGCAGATCGATGCTGCGATCGAGAACATCGACATAAATCTTGATAAGGCTGTTTTGAAAGCGCCGTTTTCGGGCCGGGTTGGAGAGCGCCTTTTGGATGACGGTGCAACGGCGTCTCCGGCAACGCCCGTTCTGCGGTTGCTGGAGAGTTCACGGCCTACGGTCCGGATCGGTTTGTCGCCGGAAGTGGTGGACCGGCTGGATAAATCACAAACCCATGACATTCAGATCTCTGCCCGGACGTTCAAAGCCAGCTTAGCATCGCTTCGGCCAGACCTTCAGACCCGGACCCGGACGATCGAAGCCTTGTTTATACTCGATACACCGGAGGCAACTCCCGCTTTCGGACGGTTGGCGGAACTGTCCGTTTTTGAGCGTGTGGAGACGGAAGGCGCCTGGATCCCGGTTTCCGCATTGAAAGAAGGTCCGCGCGGTCTCTGGACTGTTCTTACAGTTGCCAAGGACGTGGATCAGGCCGCGCCCGGCCAGGCATACGTTGTCGTGCGGGAAGCGGTGGAAGTCCTGCATGCGGAAGAGGGGCGGGCGTTTGTGCGCGGGACCTTAACGCCAGACAGCCGGATTGTTCGGGATGGCGTTCACCGGGTTGTCGTTGGCCAAGCTGTAGATCTTGCAAAGGCGGGAGGCTGAGGCATGGAAACCCTGTTCTTTCGCCAACCCCGTTTGGTGGTCCTGACGCTTCTTGTGATCTTGGCCGCCGGGGCAACGGCTCTGATCGGTATTGGACGGCAGGAAGACCCGACGATCACCAATCTTTTTGCAACGGTCACAACTGTTTATCCCGGTGCGGATCCGGGCCGTGTCGAGGCCTTGGTCACGGAAAAGATCGAGGAAGCGCTCCGTGAAGTCGAAGAGATTGATGTCATTGAATCGACGTCCGCCTCGTCCATTTCGATCATCCAGATAGAGCTGCTCGACACGTTGACCGAAGACGTCATTGAGCAGGCATGGTCGGAAATCCGGGACAAGATCAGCGATGCGACACGCGAATTTCCGCAAGGCGTTCTGGAGCCGGAATTCAGTACTGACGGCGCGGGCGCTTTCGCATCGATCAGCGCACTTGTTCCGGAGCATGATGCGGTCTCTCAAGCGGTTATGCTTCGCTATGCCGAGGTTTTGTCTGATACACTCAGGAATGTACCCGGCACAAAGTCCGTCGAGATTTTCGGAGAGCTGGAAGAAGAGATTCTGGTTCGCATAGATCCGGCAACCCTCATTTCCTTATCTCTGACGGTGGATCAGGTCGCCTCCGCCATAAAAAACGCGGATGCCAAGGTCCGTGCAGGCCGCCTGCGCAGTCCGGACCGCGAATTCCTCATAGAGGTATCTGGAGAAATTGCCGCGCTTGACCGGATCCGCGCCATCCCCGTGACAACTGCAAGCAATGGTCTGGTGACCCGCGTTGGCGATGTTGCCACCGTTACGAAGGGCATCCGCCAACCTGCTGAAGAGCTGGCCTTTTCAGAGGGACGTCCGGCAATACTCGTTGCTGCGAAGATTGCAGATGGCCTTCAGGTGGACACCTGGATGACCCGTGTTCGTGACCGGATTGCTGCCTTTGAAACGGATATGCCGCATTCAATCGAGCATCAACTCGTGTTCGATCAAAGCCGCTACACGATCGACCGTCTGACAGATGTTGGCGCCAACATAGCCATCGGCATGGCCCTGGTGATTGGTGTGCTGCTTGTCACAATGGGGCTGCGGTCGGCAGTGATCGTTGCAATGGTGCTGCCGGTGGTCACTCTGGCGTCCTTTGCAACGATGAGCATGATCGGTCTGCCGCTCCACCAGATGTCGCTGACCGGACTGATCGTGGCTCTCGGCCTGCTCGTGGATGCCGGTATCGTCATGACTGATGAAATCGGTCAGGCCCTGGCGCGCGGAGAAGAACGGCGTGAGGCTGTCCGCAAGGCCGTCCGCCGCCTGTTTGCACCTCTACTGGCATCGACCGCCACCACGGCCTTGTCTTTCCTGCCCATGGTTCTGTTGCCGGGACCGGCTGGAGACTTCGTTGGCGCGATCGCAATCGCCGTGATCATCATGCTTGTCTGGTCGTTCCTCGTCGCTGTGACTTTAACGGCGGCAATCGCCGGCTGGCTGCTTCCCGAAACGAATTTAGAGACCAAACGCCGCTCTTTCCAACCGGGTAAGCTGGTCTCCGTGCCCTTCAGGTTCTCGCTGCAGCTCGCCATGAGAAACCCGGCAAGTTCGGTTGCCTTTGCACTGGTCTTGCCCGTGATCGGTTTCATGAGCATGCCGACCCTGACCGCGCAGTTTTTCCCGGGCGTGGACCGGGATCAGTTCCACATTGAAGTGGAACTCTCTGACGGCACTGCGATTGCCGAAACATCCGAGGTGGTTCGTGCAATGGAGGGGTTCCTGTCCGATCAGGAGGGCATCGAAAAAGTAGTTTGGGTTGCGGGCAAGAGCGCTCCGGCCTTCTACTACAACATCGTCGGCAACCAGGATCGCGCTCCGGCTTTCGCTCAGGCACTCGTCACCACCAGTTCACCGGATATGACAGCAGATCTGGTGCCACGGCTGCAAGGGGAACTGACCGCCCGGTATCCGAATGCGCGTATTCTTGTGCGGGATCTCGTTCAGGGGCCGCCGGTGGATGCGCCTGTCGAGTTGCGCCTGGTCGGCCCGTCCTTGGACGTCTTGCGCGAACGCGGGGATGCTTTGCGCCAACTCGCATCGGGGATCGAGGAAGTGACCGTTGTGCGGACAACGTTAGAGAGTGGTGCACCGCAACTAAGATTTGCTGTCGATGAGGACAAGGCGCGGCTTGTCGGGCTGAGCCTGGCGGATGTTGCCCGTCAACTCGAGGCAACCCTGGAAGGGGCTGTTGGTGGCAGTCTGATTGAAGGCACTGAAGAGCTGCCGGTGCGCGTACGGATCGGCGATGCGGCCCGCAGCGACCTGTCTGATATTGCGAGCCTGCCTTTGCTGCCCGCAATCGGAGCCGCCGGAACAAGTGGCTATGAGGGGGTGCCTCTGTCTGCGATCACGGACATTCGTTTGGAGCCTTCGGAGGGTGAAATCAATCGCCGGAATGGAGAACGCACCAACACGGTTCAGGCATTCGTGCAATATGGTGTATTGCCGGAAGAAGCCCTGAAGAAGCTCCAGAACGAGATGGACCTTGCCGGCTTTGCAATGCCGGACGGCTACCGTATCGAAACGGGCGGCGACTCCGATGCACGCTCCGACACGTTGAACAATCTGATCGGTTCGCTTGGATTGATCGTGCCATTGTCGATTGCCGCAATCGTGTTGACCTTCAACTCGTTCCGATTGTCCGCTGTCACGCTGGTCGTGTCGGGGCTGTCGGCGGGTCTCAGCATTCTGGCGTTGGCGATCTTCCAGTACCCGTTCGGTATCAACGCCATTATCGGCGTGATCGGCTCGATCGGCGTGTCCATCAACGCAGCCATCATCATCCTGACCGGTCTTCAGCAAAACAGCCGGGCTGTCGATGGTGATAGGGAGGCGATGGCCGACGTGGTGATGGGGTCGGGCCGGCACATCATCTCCACAACGCTTACGACCTTCGGAGGGTTTTTACCGTTGATTCTGGCCGGAGGCGGGTTCTGGCCACCGTTCGCCATGTCGATCGCCGGCGGCGTGTTGCTGTCGACCGTGATCTCGTTCTACTTCGCACCGCCCATGTTCGCATTGATCTATGCGCGGCGGAGAAAGGTGGAAGCCGAGGAGACACCAAATCAGGATGACGACACGGATTGGTCTAATGACAATCGCCCCATAGCACTCGCAGCTGAGTAGGCGTTAGCGGCTGCTCCAACGGGAAAAGAGAGATGTCGAAAGGGCACGCGAGCCGTCTTCTTCCCGGATGACCAGCTCACCGGATTCCAGCCGTCCGCCTTGTTTGGACAAGGTTTCGGCCATCAGCTCATGGATCGAGACAAAGCTGGAGCGGATCGCATAAGCGGTCAGGATCATAAAGAGGGCGTCTTTTGACAGCAGCAGCTGCAAGTCTTTCAGCATGCCGGGCAAGCTGGTGTAGATGTCCCAAACCTCGCCTTTTGGGCCGCGCCCATACTTTGGCGGGTCCAGAATAATGCCGTCATAGGTGTTGCCGCGGCGAACTTCGCGGGCCACAAACTTGGACGCATCTTCACAGATCCATCGGATCGGGAGATCTTCCAGTCCAGAAAGAGTCTGGTTTTCGCGAGCATAGCCGATGGCCTTCTTGGAGGCATCGACATGGGTGACCTGTGCGCCTTCGGTCGCTGGTAGGAGTGATGCCATTCCGGTATAGCCGAAGAGATTGAGGATCTTCAGCGGCTTCTCGGAGTTTTTCTTCCTCTCGGCCCGGATCCTGGAGTTGACCCAATCCCAATGCGCGGCCTGTTCCGGAAAGACGCCAACGTGGCGGAAAGACATGAATCGGCCATTGTAGGTGACCGGTCCGTAGGTCATTGGCCAGGTTTCCGAGACGTTGCCGGAGTACTTCCAGCGGCCGGGTCCTTCTTCATCCGTATCGCCTGAGAAAACCGCATTGGCGCGGTCCCACACAGTGTTCTTCAGGCGGCGGCTGCCCATGGCCTGGGGTTCCGGCCTAACGATCGTATAGCGGCCGTATCGTTCCAGTTTCTGACCCTCGCCCATGTCCAGAAGGCGGTAGTCCTTCCAGCCCGGGGTTTCCAGGATCAAGGGCCATGCCTGCACGGGCGGCTGCCCGGGTTTTGCAAATTCTGGCGCGTCGGTTTTTTCCGCCACGGTGGTCTCTCTCGTCAGTCACGAAGGGGTTGGACCACGCCTTAGAGCTATGCTGCTTCGAGGTCAACGTTGAGGCAGGGCCAGACAAAGAAAAAGGCGGGGTGACCAGCACACCCGCCTTTTTTATCTTTAAGTATTTGCTGATCAGGCAGCAGCCACTTCCGAGAGGAAGGTCTCCACTTCTGACTTCAGCTGGTCGGTCTTTTCGTTCAGCTCGCCAGAGGCTGCCAGAACCATGTCGGCTGAAGAGGACGTCTGATCAACTGCCTGCGACAGCTGTGTCATGGACGAGGAAACGGCGCCGGTCGCCTCGGCAGCACGCTGAACATTCTGCGAGATTTCCGCAGTTGCCGCACCTTGCTGCTCGACAGCGGAGGCAATGGCAGTTGTGTAGCTGTTGACCTCTGTCATCGTTTCGGCGATCTCACCGATCGCGACAACAGAGTCTTTGGTGGCCGTCTGGATCGCGGTGATCTGGGAGCCGATCTCTTCGGTCGCCTTGGACGTTTGCGTTGCCAGTTCTTTCACTTCCGCAGCAACAACCGCAAAACCCTTCCCTGCTTCACCGGCCCGCGCTGCCTCGATCGTTGCGTTCAGGGCAAGCAGGTTGGTTTGTTCGGCAATGGCCTGGATGAGCGTGACCACTTCACCAATTTTTGTCGCCGCTTCTGCCAAGCCTTCGACCTTTTGGTTGGTGATGCGGGTGCCGGTCGTGGCACGTTCAACGATATCGGTTGTCTGGGAGACCTGACGAGAGATCTCGCCGATGGACGCCGCAAGCTCTTCTGCCGCGCTGGCGACAGTTTGGACGTTGTTGGTTGTTTCGTTGGACGACGACTGTGTTTCGCTCGCATGCCCAGCACTGTCGCGCGCAATGTCCGTCAAGGCGCGAGCGGTTGAATCAAGGCTGTCGGCGGTGGATTCCACAGAGCCAATTGCCTCTTCGGCCGTTGCACGGAAGCCTTGGATCAGGTTGTCGATCCGTAGTTGACGTTCCTGGCGGGCCGACTCTTCCTGTGCATTGCGTTCCTGAAGGTTCGCACGTTCGATGGCGTTATCGCGGAAGACCTGAACCGTGCGGCTCATATCGCCGATTTCATCGCCTCGGTCGATGCCTGGGATTGCGATTTCATTGTCGCCGCCAGCCAGGCTGTTCATCACATCCGTGATTGTTTTGATCGGCCGGGTAATGGCAAGGTTCAATACGATTGCCAAACCAACTCCGCCCAGAATAGAGAGCAGTACCGTTAATGCGATTTGCAGCTCGGCAGCTGTTGCAGCAGCGCCAGCAGCCTCTGATTGAGCTTGAGAAATCCCGGAAATCTCGGCGTTGACTTGTTTGGTCAGCGTATCAAGCTGTGCCCGCTTTTCCTGCAGGTCTTGCTTGGTGGAAAGCATGTCCTGAAAGGCGCGATCAAAACTTGCTATAGAGATCGCGATGCTGTTGATGGCGTCGGCGGTGCTGGGAAGAACATCAGCGTAGCCGACGAGTTTTTCCTCCAGTTTGACCAGGTCAGCGATCTCTGTTTGCACACCTGCCGGATCGCTGATGCCGAAGTTACCGAACAGGGCGAGTGTCTCCGCCTCAGCGCGTAGCGCGTGCTCGCCAAGAGCTGTCGCCTCTACCAAGACTGTTTTAATGCTGCCAAGCCGCGTATTGGCGGTGAGAACAGTTGCCTTTGATTTGCTAACAGCAGAAATCGCCTGCTCACGAATTTGGTAAGCGAGCTCGGTAATGGCGTCGAGGCCCGTACCAACGGCGGTTCTGGCTTCATAGGCTTCGGCAAACCCGAGATCTTCACTTAACCGAGCGAGCGCTTTGTCGAGCTTGTTTGCCTGTCCGGCCAATTTGCTCACAGTCTTGCGCTCGATGCCCTCGATTTGCCGATACCGCATCTCACGCGTTCGGTCGACGATCTCCGTTGAGATCTTCAGACTTTCTTCCAGAGCCTCGCCGTCCAGAGACCCGTTGCTTTTCAGGTAGGCGAACTGGATCTTGGAAACATCGTCCTGCAGATCAAACACGCCGCGCAGCATGAGGTTGGCGTCCTCTAGTGTCCCGTTGGCTGAGAAGACGTCCGCGCTGACTTTCTTTTCTTCTGAAAGAACCTCTTCGGCAATGGAAGCTGCCAGGTTCTCCAGCTCTAGAGCGCTGGCCTTTAAGGACGCCAAGCGATCTGATTGTTGCTGCGTTTGATCCACCACCTGTTCGAAGGTTGTGCCGAACTCATCCACGGCAGAGATCGCTGTGCCCACTTGAGACGCTGCGGTTGGATCTCCGGCAACATCGCTAGCGAGAGACTGAAGCGAGGCATTGAGGCCAGCGATCTCCTGTCGAGTTGCTTCGGCGAGTTCAGGCGTTGGCGCGTTCAAATAGTTCTCGCGCACCAAAGAGGTGTTTTGAACTTGTCGCCCAACATTGGCTGATTGATCAGCCACTTCAAATCTTGCAGACAGCGAGGATATCGCAAAATATCCAACACCGCCAACGATCGCGGTCAACAGCAAAATCGCTGCAAAACCGCCGCTGACTTTGAAGCCAAACTTCAGATCAACCAACCACTTCAAGGCACGTTTCATCGAATCCCCGCACTTCCGGAAAATTGATATCATTTCCTCGAACATCAGGGAGAGCGATGAAGATAAGGTAAAAATGCATAAAACTACCAAGTTGAATTATATAATTAAACGCGATGACACTAATAGTTTTACGTAAGAAGAATAACCAACTTCTGTTTCAACGTTGAGATTAAGTCTTATTAAACATGTTGACCGCCGTTGATGTGGATTTCTGACCCTGTCACATAGGACGATGTTTCGCTGCACAAATAGTAAATTGTCTCGGCCACCTCGTTTGGTTGGCCCAGACGGCGAAGAGGGATATCTTCAATCATGTCCTCTGTGCCCGGAGACAGGATGGATGTATCAATCTCGCCGGGCGCGATCGCATTTACCCGAACGCCATGCGGTCCGAAATCGGCAGCCATTTCGCGGGTAAGGGACGCGAGAGCAGCCTTTGATGTGGCGTAGGCGGTCCCTGCAAATGGGTGCACCCGGCCACCAGCAATTGAAGTGACGTTCACCACCGAGCCAGTGGCCGCTTTGAGTTCGCTGAACAAGCCTCTTGCCAGCAGAATGGGCCCAAAGAAATTTACCTGAAAGACATTCCGCCATTCATGCATCGGAGTGTTCAGCGAATTGAGCCGTTCCCCGCCGTTTCCTTTCGGACTGATCCCCGCATTGTTCACCAGAGCATGGAGCCGGGATCCGTTGGGCTCAAGCCTCTTCCGGATTTCCTGAATCGCAAATCCCATGTTTTCCGGATCTGAGAGGTCAACCTGGATATGATCTTCCGGTCCCATCGGCCAGGGACACTTGTCGGAAAAGGCTTGGCGGGAACACGTTATGACACGCCAGTTTTCCGCGGAGAATTTTTTGACTGTCGCGTGTCCGATGCCACGGCTGGCTCCGGTGAGAACCAGTGTCCGCCGTTCGTCAATCGGTTTGCCATTGCTCATTTTCTGATCCGCCAAGTGCTAAGCATGCTCTAAAAAGTTGACTTTTATAGTACGGTTTCTGTATTCCGCTGCCATCTGTAAAACACTATATGCGATGAAGACCTCGTAACGGCTAGACCCCAGTATGCTCATTTGCTCCTGTAATGTATTATCAGACAAGCAATTACGCGAAGCTGCGGCAGAGATGCGTGACGATCCGAATGGCAAAATCCCAACGCCTGGGTCTGTCTTCCGCCATTTGGGGTGCCGGCCGCGTTGCGGTGGATGTTTTCCAAGTGTCATTGACATTATTCACGAAAACACACCAGAGAATGAGAAACTAAAATAGCGGCGGGCGTCTTCCGGGCGCAAAGCCGAGAACCGTTGAGCTTTAAGAGGGACTGATGAAGGGCGACGCGCGGGTCATTGACTACTTGAACAAGGCTCTCCGGCATGAGTTGACAGCGGTCAACCAATACTGGCTACATGGCCGTTTGCTTGCGGATTGGGGTTTCGGAAAACTCGCTGCCAAAGAATTGGAAGAGGCGGAAGAGGAACGTCAGCACGCACAGGGTCTGATGGACCGGATCTTGTTCCTGGAAGGGTTCCCGAACCTGCAAACGCTCGACCCTTTGCGTATCGGTCAATCCGTGAAAGAATGCCTGGAAGGCGATTTGGCAGCTGAGTACGCGGCCCGTTCCCTCTACCACGAAGCGCGTGAAGTTTGCCGTGAGCAGGGTGACTATGTCTCGATGAAATTGTTCGAGACGCTGCTTTCTGATGAAGAAAGCCACATTGATTTTCTTGAAACCCAATTGGCTCTGATCGAGCGCATCGGGATCGACAATTATTCACTGTTGCAAGCTCAGTCTGCGGATACGGCAGAGTAGCTGCGGCACAGAATTATTGCGGTTCAGTCGCCGGGGTTTCCAACCTGTGGACTGGACCGCCTGCCACTTCAGCATCCTCCAGATCGTGCGTGACCAGAAGAACGGGCAGGGCGCGTTCCGTGGCGATCGAGAACACTTTTTGCCGGACGTCAGCGCGTCTCGACTGATCGAGGCTGGAGAACGGTTCGTCGAGCAAAAGGGCTTTGGGTCTGGCCATAAGAGTTCGCATCAAGGCCACTCTCGTTTGCTGCCCACCTGAGAGCTTGGCCGGATCCTTGGAGCCAAACCCTTCAAGGTTTACCGCCCCAAGGGCTTCCTCTGCCAGCTGTTGCCGTACTGTCCGGCTTTTAATCTCGGAAGGAATTGCAAACATGAGATTTTGCGCGACAGACATGTGAGGGAAGAGAAGCGGCGATTGAAACATCAAGCCGATATGGCGCTCCTGCGCAGGAACGGCGGTCACGTCGGTACCGTCCAGGATGACACGGCCTGTGGCTTTGAAATCGGGCTTTAAAAAACCGGCAATGAAGTCAAGAAGGCTTGATTTCCCGCTGCCGCTTTCCCCCATCACGGTGAGTACCGTCCCAGGTTTAATCGTTGTGTCAAGCTCCAGAAGGGTGCGGCCATCCAGCTGGATAGACACATTCTCCAGGATGAGCCCCTTCTGGTTTTGGAGAGTGCGGGCGTTCATTGACTTAAGCATCCAGGCGTAAAGCGGTTCTGTTTTTAAATAGAACAGCTGGAATCGCGGCGGCAACGGCGAAGCCGGCAAACGGGATAAGCAATTGCAGCAAGGCGTAGACGGCTGTGATTTGCCTGTTTCCGCCACTTGCGAGCGCAACGCTCTCTGTTGTCACGGTGACGACCCGGCCAGCCCCGATCATCAGCGTGGGGAGGTATTGCCCGACTGACACGGCAAGGGCAACTGCCAACGTCACGAGGACCGGGCGTGTCAGCATCGGCAGTTGGACCCTGAAAAAGATCCTGGCTCTGCTGGCGCCCATGGACGCTGCGACGCGGGCATAACGAGGGTCCTGCCGCTGCCACGGGTCGCTGAGCGCAAGAAAGGCATAGGGCAAGACGAAAACCAGATGTGCCAGAAGCACAGCTGTCAAACTTCCATCCAGACCAATCATCAAAAACAACATCTTGAGGCCGAACAGGAACGCAATTTGTGGGAGAAGGAGTGGCACAAAGATGAGCGTCCTCAGTCGATGATCTACTGGCTCCGCAGCGTTTGTTTTTGTTTCCAGAAGCCAAAGCGTCAACGAGGTGCTGATGAGCGCCGCCAGTACACCAAGCAAGATCGTCGTGCCGAGGATCTGAGGTGTTTGCATCAAGGCCATTGAAAACGCCGATACGGACCAATTCTGTGGCAACGGGGCCGAATACCACCAGGACTTAGCAAAACTCCAGATCATCAGGACAAGCAGTGACAGGCACATGGCTGACACAATGAAAACCATTGTACCGAGCGCTGCCATCCTGCCTGCACCATCTGACTTTATACGGTGTCCAAGTGCGAAACGGGTGGAGCTCAGCTTGGTGACACTGGCTTCGAACAACAAATAAACAAGAATTGCTCCGGCGCTAATTCCAAGCTGAAGCAATGCACCGGCTGATGCGGCAAGGCGCAGGCTGAGATCCGGATCATTCATCCAAACCACCAGCCGCGCAGCCAAGGGCGCAGGTGTTGTGGGCCCCAATATCACCGCGACATCCACCACGGAAGTTGAGTAAGCGATCACAGCCAGCATCGGTAGACGGATGAGCGGATAGATCTGGGGCAGAATGACCTTGAAAAAGCCTGACATCCGACCGTAACCGAGACTGGTTGCAACTTTGGTGTAGGACTTGATCTCCGGCCGGTTCAAAGCGGCCAGTGTCATCAAAAACAGAAAAGGAACCTCTTTTGCGACGAGACCCAGGGTCATGGCAATTCCATAGGGGTCGTTGACCAGCAACAAATCCGGCGGACGCTCCCACCCAGTTGCCCATGGCGACAAAAGCCGGGCGAGGAAACCGGACGGGGCGATCAAAAAGGCGAGACCGATTGCGGCGGCGGCGTGAGGTACTGACAAAAGCGGCGACAGAAAACGGCTCACGCGTTGAAAGGTGTGGGTGCCGCTCCAGGCGGCTGCAAAACAAAGAACGATTGCGAGCGAAACCAGCGACGCGAAAAGGCCGGTCCAAAAACTCAGCGCCGTTGAATGTAGCAGCCCCGGCATTGAAAGAAGCTGTGCGAAGGGGGCAAATGTAAGCGTGCGCGCGCCCAGAACAGGGAGATAGCCGAAAGCCGGTAAAACGGTTCCGGCAAGACCCGCAAGAACCGGCCCCGCCAAAAGGAACACAATGATCAGCGACGGCAGTTTCGAACCTGGCCGGAATTTGGCCAAGGGTTTATTCGCCCCCTGCGCCGTAGCGTGTCGCCCACGTCTGTTCCAGGGCAGTAACCCAGCTTGGATGTGGTTCGGGAAGAGCTGGACCGAGTTTTTCCGGCGTCAGGGTCGCAGGTCCAAGGTCTTGGGTATCGAACAGCGCTTTTTCATTGGCTGGAAGGTCAGCCACGTTCAGTACTGTTGGGTCGCCCCAAATCTTCGGGTCCTGTTTGCGCATCTGGGCCATTGGCGACAGCAAATGGTTCGCGAAAACCTGTGCACCTTCCTGGGCCGAACTGTTAAACGGAATGGCGACAAAATGCGTGTTTCCGACCGTGCCGTCATCAAAAACGAATGTTCGTACAGTTGGTGGCAGTTCGCCGTTCACGATCGCGCCGGACGCATCACCCGGATTGAACGAAAAGGCAATGTCCATTTCACTATCCGCAAGGAGCTGACGCATATGGGCTGCATTCTTTGGAAACGCTTGTCCCTGACGCCAGAGATGCGGATGTAGCTCATCCAGGAAATTGAACAATGGCGCCGTCTGTGCCTCGAATTGGTCCGGATCGACCGGAGCAGACAGCACGCTTGTATCTGCGATGGTGTTGAGGAGTGCTTGCTTCAGGAAGGTCGTTCCGTAAAAATTCGGCGGTTGCGGGTACGAGAAACGGCCCGGATTGGACTTCGCATAGGCGAGCAGCGCGTCGAGAGACGCCGGAGGTGTATCGAGCCGTGCGGTGTCAAACATGAAGACCAGCTTTGCCATGCCCCACGGACTTTCCTGGCCATCGGTTGGAACGGTAAAGTCGACCAAGACCGTCGGTTTGTTTTCCGTGTCGACATACGTCCAGTTCGGCAGGCTTTGTGCCCAACCGGGCTCTGCGAGTAACTCATTTGTCTTCATGGCGGCAAAGTTTTCGCCGTTGATCCAGACGAGGTCGACGCCGCCACCGCTGGTCTTGCCGACCGACTTCTCTGCGAGCACCTGGGAGACGACACTGGCAGTGTCGCTAACCTTCACATGAACAACCCGGACGCCATAGAGGTTTTCGACTTCCCGTGCGGCCCACTGGATGTAAGCGTTGATCCGCGGCTCGCCGCCCCATGCATGGAAATAAACCGTCTGTCCCTTGGCTTCGTCCAGAACGTCTTGCCAGTCGCTGTCTTGTGCCGACACCGGCTGTAACGTGAAAAGACCGGAGATGATCGCGGCAGCAGCAGCGGTAAGCAGACGTTTCATTTCAATCCTCATGGCGCGGGAGTGTCCTCACTCGCTTAAGGCAACGGACACGGTCAAGACAAGGCTTTGTGATCAGCCTAGGCGTCAGGACTGGGGTTCAGACCGGCAGGATATGCGTGTCCTTTATTTCTTCCATGACCGCATAAGTATGCGTTTCCCGGACGCCGGGAAGGGCCAGCACCACATCCGACAGGAACGCCCGGTAGGCTTCCATATCCTTGACGCGGCTTTTCATCAGATAATCATATCCCCCAGCAACCATATGGCATTCCAGAATATCGGGTGATCGTTCGACGGCCCGTTTGAAAGCATCAAAGATCTCCGGAGAGGTGCGTTCCAGCCGGATCTCGACAAAAACCAATAGCCCCCGGTCCACCTTCTTCGGGTCCAGGCTTGCCGAAAAATGTTCGATGTATCTTTCCCGTGTCAGGCGTTTGACGCGCTCTGCGGTTGCTGTCGGAGAAAGCCGGACTTTTTCCGAAAGGTCAGTGTTGGTGATCCGGCCGTCTTCCTGAAGTACCTTAAGGATCCGCCGGTCCGTTGCATCAAGCATGTGAAATTGGTCCAAATATGGCATTTTTGAAATTATATACTTCGTATTTTGGATAGAAAATAGAGAAAAACACAGTCAATTGAAGGTTATTATAGTCGAATGTATCGTTTGGCCCTGTCAGGGCCGCTTTGGGAGGTGCCAATGTCCACAACCGCTGCCGTTTTGCCGGGCGTTAATGAAAAAGATCTGCAACCGTTTCGCGCCGATTATGCGCCGAGCGACAAGCCGCTTGTGGAAGCGCTTTTGAAAGAAGCGGCGGGAGACCCGGTCGTTGAAAAGCTGATTGACCAGAGGGCCCGCGGATACATCGATGACATGCGGTCGGTTCAGGTTGGTCTCGGCGGTGTCGAAGACTTCATGCGGGAGTTTGGGCTTACCACCCGCGAGGGTCTTGCCATGATGGTGTTGGCCGAAGCCTTGCTTCGGGTTCCTGATGCTGAAACGGCAGACAAGCTGATCGAGGACAAGCTGGCTGCGGCCAAGTTTGAAGATCCGAGCGGCCCGAAATCCGACACTTGGCTCGTCTCAGCGTCATCCTGGGCGCTGGGCGTCACCTCCCGTCTTTTGCATCCAGGGGACACGCCGCAAAATATTCTGTCCAGCCTGGTCAAACGCATGGGCATGCCGACGGTTCGGCTCGCCACCCGCAAAGCCATGCAGCTTCTCGGACATCAGTTCGTTCTGGGGGAAACCATCTCCAAAGCACTAGAGCGGGCGAAGACGCAGGAAGCCAAGGGGTACCGATACTCTTATGACATGCTGGGAGAAGGGGCCCGGACCGAAAAGGATGCTGAGCGCTATTTCCAATCCTATGCCGCTGCGATCGAAGCGATCGGCAAATCCGCTGGCGACAAAAAGCTTCCCGATCGGCCCGGTATTTCGGTGAAGCTCTCCGCTCTTCATCCGCGGTATGAGGCCATCAAAGGCGCACGCGTTCAGGACGAACTGCTGCCACGCCTCAAAAAGCTTGTACAGATGGCGCGTGAGCGGGATCTGAATTTCACTGTCGACGCCGAGGAAGCGGACCGGCTGGAAATCTCCCTGGATGTCATCGCCGCACTTTTGTCCGATCCAGTGACAGAAGGTTGGGACGGCTTTGGCCTTGCCGTTCAGGCCTATCAAAAACGAGCTGTCCACGTGATCGACTGGCTGGTGGACGCAGCGCGAAAAACCGATCGCAAGTTGATGGTGCGTCTTGTAAAAGGCGCTTACTGGGATACCGAAATCAAACACGCCCAGGAGAACGGCGCGGACGGCTATCCGGTCTTCACCCGGAAGGCTGCAACGGACCTGTCCTATCTGTGTTGCGCCAAGCGGATGCTGGCTGCACGCGATGTGCTATATCCGCAATTTGCGACCCATAACGCGCTGACAGTCGCGCAGATCGTGGAATTGGCCGGCGGAAATGCGGAAGGCTACGAGTTCCAGCGCCTCCATGGCATGGGCGAGAGCCTGTTCAAATCCGTCTGCGAGCGGGATGGGTTCCCGACCCGGATTTATGCTCCGGTCGGTGGGCACAAGGATCTGCTGGCCTATTTGGTACGCCGTCTCTTGGAAAACGGCGCCAACTCGTCCTTTGTGACGATTGTCGGCGATACTTCCATCCCCGTCGAAGCCATGCTGGAGCGGCCAAGCGAAATTCTCGACGGTGGCCACCACGCTGCCAACCGTTCCATTCCAATGCCGGATGATCTGTATGGGGCTAGCCGGAAAAACTCGGATGGCGTCGAGTTCGGCTGGGCGGAAGAGCGCAACATTCTTGTTCGCGGAATGGCAAAGACCACAGCTCCGTTCACAGTTGCGACGCCGCTTGGCAAAGGGCTTCCTGCGAAAGGCGAACCGAACCCTATCTTTTCTCCAATGGACGGGACAACCAAGGCGGGGACAGTTTCATTTGCCGACAAGGCAACTGCAGAAAAATCAATGGATGTTGCTCAGGCCGGGTTTGAGCGCTGGTCACGCCGCCCCGTGGAAGAGCGCGCTGAAATCCTTGCAAAGGTCGGGGATCTTCTGGAGGAAAACCGCGACCGGCTGATGACCATCCTGTCCATTGAGGCTGGCAAATGTTTGCCGGACGGGATTGCGGAGATCAGAGAGGCTGTCGATTTTTGCCGCTACTATGCGCAGGAAGCACGTACCCAGTTTGGCGATGGCCGCTTGATGCCGGGGCCGACCGGCGAAGAAAACCGGTACCGTCATCGTGGCCGGGGCGTGTTCGTTTGCATCTCGCCCTGGAATTTCCCGCTGGCGATTTTCCTTGGTCAGATCAGCGCAGCCCTGCTTGCCGGAAATGCGGTCGTCGCAAAGCCTGCGGAACAAACGCCACTCATCGCATTTGAGACCGCAAAACTGCTTTATGAAGCAGGGGTGCCGGAAGATGTGTTCCTGCTCTTGCCTGGTGATGGCGAGGTTGGAGCTGCCTTGACCGCGCACCCGAAGGTCGCCGGTGTTGCCTTCACCGGTTCAACGGAAACCGCTTGGGCGATCAACCGGACACTTGCCATGAAACGCGGTCCAATCGTGCCGCTCATTGCAGAGACCGGCGGTATCAATGCAATGCTGGTGGATGCAACAGCCCTGCCGGAACAGGTGTGCGACGACGTCATGATGTCCGCCTTCCGGTCCGCCGGTCAGCGCTGCTCCGCTCTGCGCCTGCTCTATGTTCAAGAAGATGTGGCGGATACCCTGTTGGCCATGCTGGAAGGTGCCGCGAAGGAACTGGAACTTGGCGACCCCCGTCTTCCATCAACAGACATTGGCCCGGTGATTGACGATGAAGCCCAGGCCAACATTCAAGCGCATATCGACGAGATGCAGGAAAGCCAGACGCTGCGCTTTGCCGGGAAAATGCCGGTGGGACACTTTTCCAACGGTTCCTGGATCGCACCGCACATCATCGAACTGAACAAGGCAGAAGCGCTCACCCGCGAGGTCTTTGGCCCCGTTCTTCACGTTGTCCGGTACAAGGCCAAAGACATAGACAAAGTGCTCGATCAGATCGCAGCCACGGGCTATGGCTTGACGCTCGGTGTTCACAGCCGGATTGACGCGACGGTGAAGAAAGTGGTCGACCGCCTATCAGTCGGCAATGTCTACGTCAACCGGAACACAATCGGCGCCGTTGTGGGAACTCAGCCGTTTGGTGGCTCCGGATTGTCCGGGACCGGCCCGAAAGCTGGCGGGCCGGCTTATCTGACCCGCTTTGCTCTGGAGCAGGTGGTTTCGATCAACACGGCAGCCGCTGGAGGCAACGCAAGTCTGGTTGCCGCGTCAGACGATTAACTCAACTTATGAGACTGGGGAGAATTGACGAAACAATTGCCCCAGTCTCCATCACTTTCGCCGAAGGGGATATAACCGCGCGCCTTTAAAAACTCAGGCAGGTCCGTGTCCGATTGCGCTTCGGTAAGGGCGGTTTCAAAACCTTTGCATTCGAGGGCTGTCAAGTTATCGTCCTCCGCCAGAATTCGCCCCGAAGAGACAGCGTCCCGAGCGAGAGGCATAAGCTCCGAGAATCCGAGATCGGCGATCGCTATCAACCAGCCGCTCCAGATCGGATCGTCCGGTGAGGGGGCATCTTCCGACTTGAGAAAGCCGCGAAGACTGCGCTCTGCGGAGACGGCATTGACCTGCCCTTTGAGAGCTTCGTAGGTCCATGCCCTCAAAAATGCATCCCGTATCATGAAATCTAGCGTGTTGGTCTGAAAGCCTTCCCAGAGGTCGGTCGCCTTTCCATTGCCAAGGCGCATCAGGACGCGGGGAAAGGTCTCGCCCAGTCCAACTTCTCCAAGAAGGTCCGCGAGTAGCAGAGGCTGCTGGGTCGCAAGTCTATAAACGCCGTCAAATGTGTTTGGTGTTTGAAGGACGGCGAGGAGGTGAAGACCAAGGTAAAAAGACAGCTGCTCCAATGCGTCCAATTCCGTGCCGTTTGCGGCCTTACCAAGGATTGGCAGAAAGATAGCAGCTGAGCGATCCGGGTTTTTCAGACAGTACGCGAGCATATCGGCCGGATAGTTTTCCGGATCCGCAAGGTTTTCCAAGATGTCACGACGATCGAGCATAAAACCTCCGGCGAAACTCTATCACAGGTAGAATGTGAATTTCAGCTTCCCTTTGGTTTCACCCGCCGTGTGGCTTCAGCTGAAGTTGGATCATCTGGCCACGGGTGTTTGGGATACCGACCTTTCATGTCGGCTTTAACGTCGGACCAGGAACCCGCCCAAAAGCCTGGCAGATCCTTGGTGATCTGAATTGGGCGCTGCGCTGGAGAAAGTAGCTCTAGAAGCAGCGGCAAACGCCCGTTGCAGACAGCCGGGTGTTCACTGAGGCCGAACAGCTCCTGCACACGGATCGACATAGTCGGCCCTGCGGCCGCGCCATAATCGATCGGTACCCGGCTTCCAGTCGGGGCCGTAAAATGGGACGGTGCGATCGCTTCAAGTTTCTCTGTCGCATCGTAAGGGAGTTTGGCGGCGAGCGCGGTCCCGAGCACGGCAGCATCGATTGCTGCCAAGCTGGTCAGGCCAGCGAGAAACGGCGCAAGCCAGTCCTCGAGGCTTTCACTAAGCGCAGGGTTTGAGAGGTCCGGGAGATCGTTCGCACCATTGTCCCGCGCATAGGCGAGACGCTTGCGCAGACGGTCCTGATCCTTGCTCCAGGGGAGGCGGGAAATCCCGCGCCGCCGGACCTCTGACACAAGGGCCTTCTCGATAGCTGCTGGATCGGGTGAGGTTATGTTTCTCGATTGCAACTCCACGGCCTTGTACCGCAAGACGCGCCGTGCCTTCAGGGCACCATCTTTGGTCAGTTGCACCTCATCGTCTTCAATGACGTCGTTGTAAAACAAATCCTCGATCTCATCGCGGCTGATGGGCGCGCAAAGCTGGATCCTGCCACTGGCCGCTTTGCCTTGAATATCCGCCACAGTCAGGAATGGTTCTGATGCCAAGCCATGCTCTGCGGGCAATTCGGCACCGCGGCCATTGGCGAGACGAAAACGCCCCGTTGCGCCCCGTGCCTGGGCGACGCGATCTGGATAGGCGAGGGCGAGCAGCATGCCGCCGCTTTCGATATCGATCTCCGAGCCATTGCCGCCGGCAAGTTTCAGCCACCGTACTGCAAGGGCTTTACCGTCCTTCGCGCGCTGGCTTTTGTCGTACTTAAAAGTTCGCAAGCGCGCGCGCAGATCGGGATCGCGTCCTCCGAGCCCTGGTTCTGAAAGCAACAGGGCGATGAGCGCGGCCGTGTAGCCCAGGTTCCTGGCCACACCCGCCATCACCATGTGGGCGAGCCTTGGATGCAAGGGAAGCCTTGCGAGGCACTTTCCCTCTGCAGTCAGTCGACCGGAATTGTCGAGCGCATCAAGGTCCGCTAATAGCGTGACCGCTTCGTTCCAGGCAGCTGTTGGTGGTGGATCTGGAAACGTCAGAGATGCCGGATCTGACGTGCCCCAGGCTGCAAGATCCAGCGCGAGGCCGGTGAGATCGGCTTCTAGAATTTCCGGTGTCTCAGCTGTGGGCAGCGAGACAGTCTGTGCTTCGTCCCAAAGCCGGTAACACACTCCTGGCTCTGTTCGCCCGGCACGCCCCCGTCTTTGGTCAGCAGAGGCTCTCGAAACCCGCACTGTCTCCAGACGTGTGAGGCCCGTTTGCGGCTCATATTTGGGAACGCGCGCGAGGCCGCTGTCGATGACGACACGGACCCCCTCAATTGTAAGGGAAGTCTGGGCAATGGCGCTGGCGAGCACGATCTTGCGATTTCCATCGGTGGCTGGCCGGATGGCCGCGTCCTGCGCCTTGCTGTCCAGGCCGCCATAAAGCGGGGCGATCTGGCAGTTTGGAGCAACCTTTCCGGCAAGCAGATCCGCCGTCCGTTTGATTTCTCCCTGACCGGGCAAGAAAACGAGAACAGAACCGCTTTCCTCGCGGATTGCCTGTTGAACAGCCCTTGCGATCTGTTGTTCGATCCGCTCGTTTTGGGCACGGCCAAGGTAACGCGTTTCAACTGGAAAACTGCGGCCTTTGCTTTCGATCACAGGAGCGTTGCCGAGTAACCGGGCGATGCAGGATGCATCAATCGTCGCAGACATCGGGACGAGCCGAAGATCATCCCTCAAGGCACCTTGCACGTCCAAGCATAAGGCGAGGCCCAAATCCCCATCGAGCGATCGCTCGTGGAATTCATCAAAGAGAATCGCGGCAACACCGCTTAATCCCGGATCATCGAGAACCATGCGGGTGAACACACCTTCGGTGACCACCTCGATCCGTGTTTGAGCACTCACCTTGGTTTCCATGCGCACGCGGTAACCGACGGTTTCGCCGGGACGTTCGCCAAGTTCACTTGCCATGCGCCGGGCGGCAGCACGAGCTGCAAGGCGTCGCGGTTCCAGGACCAGGATCTTGCCGTTTCCCCGCCAAGACGCATTCAGAAGCGCGAGCGGCACACGTGTCGTTTTGCCAGCACCAGGCTCTGCAACAAGAACGGCGTTGGTCTTTGTCTCAAGCGCTGAGAGCAGTTCCGGAAGAACCCCGTCAATAGGTAAGGACGTTTTGAATTCAGGTGTTTTCGCCACGGACAATCAGGGCCTCACGCCGGGATTGTTGCCGGATTGAGCATCCATTCGCGCCCGCGCCGATCGACCGCAAACTGTTCGGGTTGCCGGGCGTAGGCCGCCAAACCTTCCAGCGCAGGGTCCGAATGACGCACAATGAAGGTCGGGATCTTGTGCATCAGCTGCTCGTGTGGCGCTTTTGCTTCAAACGCTGCGCGGAAGTTTCCGTCCGTCAGGAACTGCGGGATGCGCGGCGTGATGCCGCCGGTTAGATACACACCGCCGCGGGCGAGGGTCGTCAGTGCAAAGTCCCCGGCAACACGGCCAAGAGCCCTTGCAAAAACCTGCAGCGTTTTCAGAGCGACGGGGTCATTCTCTTCTGCTGCCTTCGTTATCATTGCGGGCGTTGTAAAGTCCCGAGTCATATCCATCCAGGTGGAAACGGCTCTGGCGAGGCGCGGAAGCCCTGTGCCACTCAAAACCTCTTCTGCCCCGATTCGGCCATTGCGCTTGATTATGAAAGGCCAAATTTCAAAGTCTTCGGGAGTTACGGGACCCAGTTCCACATGCCCGCCTTCTCCGGGAACCGGTACCCAGGTGTCGGCCGCATAGATCATCGATGCCGCGCCAAGGCCAGTGCCGGGCCCAAGGACAAATTTTGTCGCGTTTGGCCGGGCCTCACCCTTACCAACCTGTTCAATATCCGCACCTTGATATCCTGGTAAGGCAAGGGCTTGCGCTTCGAAGTCGTTGAGGACAATGACCCGGTCAACGCCGAGGTCCGAGATCATCCTGAGCGGTTCGATCACCCAAGCTGCATTTGTCAGAGGTATCGTGTCGCCGGTCACCGGGCCGGCCACTGCAATGATGGCAGTCCGCGGATTTTCCGAAGTGCTTGGCAGCACGGTTTGCCGAATGGCTGAGGAAATGTCCGCATGATCTGCGGTTGCCGTCTTGCCGCACATCCGGGTAGGTGCCGTTTCATTCTCGACCATTGCGAAACGCGCATTCGTGCCGCCGATGTCGGCAACAAGGACCGGATAGGAAAAGGGGTCTTGGGATTGGAACGTCATTGGGCAGCCGCGCCCACTTCCGGTGTGTTGGACGTTGTCGTCAATCCTGTCAGGCGGGAAGAACGAAGTAGAATTCCGGCCGTTGAAGGGTTCAACGCCATTGGCATGTCATACGCAACAGCAAGCCGCATCAAAGCTTTTACATCGACATCGTGGGGCATCGGGGACAGTGGATCGACAAAGAAAATCAAGCCATGGAGGCGGCCCTCGGCAATCATCGCGCCAATTTGCTGATCGCCGCCCAACGGGCCGCTTTTAAATCGATTGATATTCAGGCTGGGGCAAGCCTCTTGTATGCGGCCGCCTGTCGTGCCAGTCGCGACAAGATCGAATGATGTCAGTTTCTCTTCATGCCGCTCGGCAAACTCGACCATGGCGTCTTTTTTGGCATCGTGGGCCACCAGGGCAAGGGTTGGTTTGGCGGGCATGAGAAGCGTCCTTTGAGAACGGATTGGAAGTTGTTTTTGTGTTTAGCGCCAAAGGCAGCCATGCGCAAAGAAAGATCGGATCTTGCTGAGACAGTTTCGCACAACCAGACCGGAAAGCTGCTGAAACCGGAACACAAAAAAACGCACCTGCCGGAGCCGGTGCGCCAAAAACACTCGATGGAGACGTGGCTTGATCAGTCGAACAAATTACAACGCACCGGTTCACGTGCGGAGACTGTGTGGAAGTAGTTGTCCGGTTCTGGCATCGAAATGCCGGCAATCTCCATGACGAGTTTCATGCGGATTGCATCCGCAAAGCCTTCTTTCGATCGTACAGGGATTGCAAACGAACCCGGGCCACCGATCACGCAGTCTTCGTAATAATGGTCGAGGTTCAGCATCGCCTGCCAGGTGTTTTTGTTTGATTTCATCATCAGTGGAAGGCCGTTGATGGTCACACCGGAGTTCACCATGCGGTCACGCATGGCTGTAACCGAGCCGCCCTGGTTGTTTGGACCATCGCCCGAAATGTCGATGACCTGCCGCAAGCCCGTGTACTTGTTGCTCTGAACCATCCAGACCGATTTCTCCAGCGCGGAGGAAATCGATGTTCGTTGCACCTGCCGCAACGGGGCTTCAGAAACCTTGGAAGCGAAATGCGCCGCTGAAGCCGCATCTTGGACAACTGTCCAGTCGGCGACGACGAAGTGTTCGTCAACACCACCCCATTCCATGTACGTGATTGCGATCTTGCCAATCGGACCGACTTGGATCGCATCCAGAAACTCTTGAGATGTCAGAGCGGAAATATATCCAGCGCGCTGGATCTCCTGCTCCTCAGTGTCCATGGATTGGGAAATGTCGACAGCGAGCACCAGTTCAACGTCTACTTCGTTGGCGGGATCATAGCTGTATTGCGCTGATACAAGTGGCGACCTCAAAAAGTCGCGTGCTTGAGTTTGCGTGGAAAATACGGTTGCCACGCAGAGGAAGAGAAGTAACTTAAACGCTTTCAGTGCACAGTTCTGTGTTGAGTCGAGACGCATTGGTTTCTCCATCTTTCGGTCGTCTGACCAGGTCGCCACGTCTCCCCTTTTTGTTATTTTGTTGTGTAAATTCTTATCTTTTCGTTTCTCGCGAATCCTACTTAGGTTCTTTGACTCATTTGTTCGCTGCTCGTGAATTACTGAGCAAACCGTGTGCCAACTGTACTAGATTTATGATTAACCGGCAAAATCAAATGCGCACAGAGTGCATTTATTCCACAGATGGGAAATAAGTGCCGGTTTGCCCGGCAAAAATTGCCACTTGCTCTGAAGATGCGAAAATGATGCGGCATTATTTGCCGGTCGCGTCACCGCTGGAAAAACGTCACTTTGATCAAAAATGCGGCAGTTTGCTGCATTTTTGTGACGCTTTTTTATTGACGCAAAGCTTATGAGGCGACATGATCTGCAGAAATTCTCACTATGTGAAGAATTTTTCAAATGCCTGTCACGGAGACCAAAAAGGGTCGCTGCAGTGGCGGGTGTGGCTGGTTCGAGAGAGCCTTAGGTCAAACGTGTTTGAGATATAACTCTTGGGAGCGGGTTTCTCGATGGTGGTACGCGGCGACGATTTGACATCTCACATGGCCATCCGGGCTGCGTGGCTGTCGTTTGTCGGCGGCCGGACGCAAGGCGAGATCGCGGCTCAGCTTGGTGTCTCACCCGCTAAAGTCCATCGCCTGATCGCTCACGCGCAAAAGGCCGGGCATGTAAAGTTCCAGATCGACGGCAGGCCAATGGAATGCCTGCAGCTGGAGCGGGAGCTGACTTCTCATTTCGGCCTGTCCAATTGCATCATTGCCCCGGATGTCGGCAGCGGCGATGAAGATGCAGCCTTGCGGGCGGTGGCTGTTTCCGCCGCGCAGTTTTTATCGGGTCTTCTTGGTGGTGCTGGTGTGAAGCGGTTGGGCGTTGGCATGGGACGCACATTGACGGCATCAGTCGAGGCCTTGCCGAAGATCCAGCGCAGCGATCTTGAGATCATGTCGATCTGCGGATCCTTGACGCGCACATTGGCTGCCAACCCTTACGACATCGTCCAGAAGATGCAGGAGCGCACTGGTGGCGTCGGATACTATCTGCCGGTGCCGTACTTTGCCGAAAATCAGGACGAAAAGTCCATGTTTTTAACCCAGCGCAGCGTTCAGGATCTGATGAGCCGCGCGCGCCAGTCTGATGCCTTCCTGATTGGATTGGGTTCGGTTGAAAATGAAGGGCACCTCGTGCAGCGCGGAATGATCTCCAAGCAGGAACAGGAAAATCTGATGTCCGGCGGCGCCGTTTGTGATTTGATGGGGCGCTTCTTGACGATTGACGGAGAACTGGCTCCCGACCCACTCGGAGATTGTGCGGTCGGTCTTCATTTTGATGAAGTGCGCGGGAGCCGTGTGATTGCGCTGGTAGGCGGTGAAAGCAAGGTGGATGCAACACTTGCTGCATTGCGTACCGGTGTCATTACCGATCTGGTTGCGGATGAGAGCCTTGCAAAAGCTCTCAGCGCCCGGGTCGGGTTACAGTTGGCACAGTCTGCATAAAGCGGCTGGGTCTCTCGAGGGGAAATGGGCCGGCCTAAGGCAGGCCCCCGCATGTCGGAGGACATATACGTGAAGAAAATTCTGACCATCAGCACCGCTTTGGCGGGTCTGGCGTTTTCGGTGGCCGGTGCAATGGCCGCCGACATCAAACCGGCTGTGCTATACGATCTGGGCGGCCGTTTTGACAAGTCTTTCAACGAGGCAGCTTACACCGGGGCTGAGCAGTTCAAAGCCGATTACGGCACCGAGTACCGCGACTTCGAAATCCAGAACGACAGTCAGCGTGAGCAGGCTCTGCGGAACTTCGCGAAACGCGGCATGAACCCCATCGTTGCAATCGGTTTCTCTCAGGCCAACGCGGTTGAGAAAGTTGCACAGGAATTCCCGGACACCCAGTTTGCGATCGTCGACATGGTCGTTGATCTTCCGAACGTTCGTTCCATCCTGTTCAAGGAACACGAAGGTTCCTACATCGTCGGCATGCTCGCAGCGATGGCGTCTGAAACCGACAAGGTCGGCTTCGTTGGCGGCATGGACATTCCGCTGATCCGCAAATTCGCTTGCGGCTACAAGCAGGGCGTCATGGCGACAGCACCTGACGCTGAAGTCTTTGAAAACATGACCGGCACGACAGGTGCCGCGTGGAACGACCCGGTCAAGGGCGGTGAACTGGCGAAGTCTCAATTCGACAGCGGTGCTGACGTTGTCTACCACGCAGCAGGCGCCACCGGTATTGGTGTTCTTCAAGCTGCTGCAGATGCTGGTAAGCTCGGTATTGGTGTGGACAGCAACCAGAACGGTCTGCACCCGGGTTCTGTTTTGACCTCCATGCTGAAGCGCGTTGACATCGCCGTTTACCAGGCATTTGAAGACGCTGCCAACGATTCATGGTCCTCCGGCTTTGAGGTTCTTGGCCTCAAAGAAGGTGGCGTTGACTGGTCGCTGGACGACAATAACGCCGAGCTCGTCAACGATGAGATGAAGGCTGCCGTCGAAGAGGCATCCAACAAAATCATCTCCGGTGAAATTGTTGTTCACGACTATATGTCTGATCAGAACTGCCCGGTCTGATCTGATGTGTCTTTGCATCCCGCGCGGTTCTGCGTGCGGGATGCGTTTCTTTTGGGGTTTCCCGGTTCGCGGTCTAGCGGGGATCTGATGGTCCGTTTTCGTACAGGAATAATGTCTGTCGTTTTAGGCAGCTTGGCAGCCTTTGCTGTGCAAGCAGAACCGGCGATTGTTTATTCGGTCGGCGGCAAATTTGATGGCTCGTTCAACGAGAGCGCTTTTGACGGCGTGAAACGGTTCACGGATGAAACCGGTCAGGCCGTGCGGGAATTTGAACTGGAACGAGATGCGCAGAGCCTTCAAGCGCTGCGGAACTTTGCCAGCCGTGGCAGTGAGCCGATTGTTGCAATCGGGTTTAACCAGGCAAATGCGCTGGGCCAGGTGGCTTCTGAGTTTCCGGAAGAAGATTTTGCCATCGTTGATATGGTGGTCGAGCAGCCGAATGTCCGATCCTACGTCTTCAAGGAACATGAAGGCGCCTACATCGGTGGCTTGCTGGCCGCCATGGCCTCAAAAACCGGGACGATCGGATTTGTCGGCGGCATGGACATTCCGATCATTCAGCGTTTCCTGTGCGGCTATAAGCAAGGTGCACTGTCGGCAAACCAGCAAACCAAGGTACTGTCGAATATGACCGGTGACACTCCGGCTGCGTTTGCCGATCCGGTGCGCGGTGCAGAACTGGCGCGCGGCCAGATCAATCGCGGCGCGGATGTGGTTATCCAGGCAGCTGGAGGGACCGGGATTGGGGTCCTGCAGGCTGCAGCAGATGCAGGAGTCCTCGGTCTTGGAACGGACAGCAATCAGAATGGCCTGCATCCGGGCAAGGTTCTAACTTCCATTCGCAAGCGCGTGGACAATGCGGTTTACGACAGTTTTACATCCGCAGTGAGTGGATCCTTCGCGCCAGGCGTCCAGGTTTTGGGCCTGAAGGAAGGCGGAATGGACTGGGTGTTGGATGAAAACAATCACGCCCTGATTTCAGAAGACATGAAAGCTGCTGCAGATGCAGCGGTCGACGCAATCTCGAAAGGTGAGATTGTGGTCCATGATGTGGTGGCGGATGGGCCGTGCCCTTTTTGAAGGCCTGCCTGAACGCTGAACAGGACACAGCAAGAATGACAAAAAGCAATCGTCACGCCTGGGGGATGGCATGAGCGACACACCTGCAATTGAGCTGCGCAAAATCAACAAAAGCTTTGGGGCGGTCCATGCCAACAAGGACATTGACCTTGTTGTAAAGAAGGGGTCAATCCACGGCATTATCGGTGAGAATGGCGCGGGCAAATCGACCTTGATGTCGATCCTTTACGGCTTTTATCAAGCCGACACCGGGGACATCCTGGTCAACGGTAACAAGGTCACGATCACGGATTCAAAGGCTGCGATCGGGATGGGAATCGGGATGGTTCACCAGCACTTCATGTTGGTCGACAATTTCACCGTTCTGGAAAATGTCGTTCTTGGCGCCGAAGACAGTGCGCTTCTGGCCGGCGGCCTTAACCGTGCCCGATCCGAACTGCATCGCCTGGAAACTGAATATGAGCTCCGGGTTGATCCGGAAGCAATCACCGGTGAGCTGCCGGTCGGACTTCAGCAGCGTGTCGAAATTCTGAAAGCTCTCTATCGCAGCGCCGAAGTCCTGATCCTGGATGAACCGACCGGCGTTTTGACACCTGCCGAGGCGGATCACCTTTTCAAAATCCTTGAAGTTCTTAAGAACGAAGGCAAAACCATCCTGCTGATCACGCACAAACTGCGTGAGATCATGGCCGCG